>JAHWKT010000076.1:0-8854 GCA_019347695.1 Actinomycetota bacterium
CCAGCGACGGTGTGCGCGATCGGCGGCGGCGCCGCAAGCCAGCCTTCGGGTCGCACGCGGAGCACGATGTATCTCCCGGTGGGCTCGACGCTCTGCTCGGTGATGACCCATCGAGAAGGGAGATGACGATGGTCAACTTCGAGGTTGCGTTGCGTGCCGACGGCACGATGTCCGCGTTCGAGCTGGACGTGCTGCCGACGGTCGACACGGTCAGCGAGTACCGGGTGCCGCGGGGCATCGCCATCGAGGCGGCGCGTCGGCTGCAGGATCAGGGCGTCGCGGTGCACGACATCGGAGCGTTCACGATCTCGGCCTCCGCCTCCGAGGAACGCTTCGAGCAGCTGTTCGGCACACCGCTGGAGCCCGTCGAGCTGCCGACGGACGTGCCGATCCCAGACGACTACACCGCGACGGCACCGCGCAGCCGGGTGGACGTACCCGCCGTCGACGGGCTGGACGAACTCGTCGATCGGGTCTACGTGCAGCACGACCCGATCCTCTTCGCCACCGAGCGCGCACTGCCGCCCTTCTCGCTGAGCGAGGAGAAGTTCCGGCTGCGCGTGCCCGGCGACGTCGCGCAGCTGATGCAGGCCACGCCCGTCCACCGTCGCGGCATCACCGGACGTGGCGTGCGCGTGGCGATGGTCGACTCGGGCTTCTACCACCACCCCTACTTCTCCGCGCTCGGCTACGACTACCTCGCGGTGGCCGCGCCCGACGTGATCGAGCCCGGCAACGACACGTCCGGCCACGGGACCGGTGAGTCCGCGAACCTGTTCGCGACCGCGCCCGGGATCAACTTCGTCGGCGTCAAGATGGGCAACCCGACGCTGGCGTTCCGCACGGCCGTGGAGCTGCGTCCACGAGTCATCACGTGCAGCTGGGGCTTCCACGTCGACCTGCCGAACACGAGCATGCCCAACTGGCTCAAGCCGCTGTACCTGGAGGTGCTCGACGCGGTCGCGCGAGGCATCGTCGTCTGCTTCTCGGCCGGCAACGGCCACCATGCCTTCCCCGCCAACGTCGAAGAGGTCCTCGCAGTGGGCGGCACCGTGGTCGACGACGCGCTGTCGTACGCGGCGACCGAGTACACGAGCGGGTTCGAGTCGGTCTGGTTCCCCGGACGCCGCGTTCCCGACATCACCGGACTGTGCGGCACCCCACCGCGGGCCGACTACATCACCTTGCCGGTGCAGGTCGGCGCGAACCTCGACAAGGACGGCGGCTGGGGCGCGTTCAGCGGCACGTCGGCCGCCTCACCGATGGTCGCGGGCGTCTGCGCGCTGCTGCTCGAGGCAGATCCGACACTCGCGCCGCAGGATGTCCGCAACGTGCTGCAGTACACCGCACGGGACGTCACCGACGGCAAGTGCTTCCAGGGCCACGCCGCGGGGGCCGGTCCCGACCTGGCGACCGGGTACGGTCTGGTCGACGCGCACCGCGCGGTCGAGGCGGTGCTGTGAACCGCCCCGGCGGTCAACGCGGACACGGTGAAAGCGGGCACACGTGACAGATGGGCCGGCGGTCCTGCGCTTCGATGTCCTCGTCGCCGCCGAACCGCCGGCGCCCGGAGCCGACCGGGCGCCGCCACGGCCGAGCGGTCAACGCCTCGACGAGGTCCGGCGCTGGCTCGCCGCGCACGGCGCGACGTGCCACCCGACCGGCTTCGGTCTGGCGTGCACCGTGTCGCGCCCGGCCGCCGCGCTGCTGTTCGGACATGGCGCGGCGGGTCCCGAGCTGACCGTGCCGACGCCGATCGCCCACCTGGTCGACCAGATCACCGTGCCCGCCGACCCGGAGCACTTCTGAGCCACTGGCCGGCGACGGGCCGCGGCTCAGTCGCCGTCAGGTGGCGCCGAGGCGTCGTCGTCGCGGTCGAGCCAGCCGCGCATCGGTGGCAGGAAGCCCTCGTCGCCGAAAGGCTCCGGGTCGGCGAGCACACCGTCGCCGTCGCCCCCGTCGTCGGGTGGCGGTGTGACCGGTGCCGCGGCGACCGACAGGTCGACGGTCGCGTTTGCTGGCACCTCGGCGCGGACGACGTCGAGCAACTGCGCCTCGCTGAGGCCGCCGCTGGCCGCCAGCCGGACGACAACCCGCTGCGTGCCGCGCGGCGGCTCGTCGTCGGCGAACACTCCGCCACCGTCGTGGACCTCGACGTCCGCACCGGTGAGCGCCGACAGGAGCTGCTCGACCCGCTGGCGGGTGCCGCGCCACTGCAGTGTGCGTCCGGCGGTGCGTACGAGCGCCCGCTGTCGATCGTGCGGCAGCGTGGGGTCGACGACCACGCCGAGCCAGCGGCCGAGCCACTGGACGAATCCGATCGGTGCCACATCCACGTCGAGGAACCACTCGAGATCGTCGAGGCGCTCCAGCACCGACGACCAGATCTCGTCGCACAGCCCGACGTAGCCCCGGACGAAGTGGTCCTGCGCGAGCACACGCGGTAACTGGTCGACCATCGCCGACCGGCGGACATCGCGGTCGGCGATCCCCGGCATGTGATCCGTCGTCGAACTCACACCACACGCACCTGGTGCTGGTGCGACGCGAACAACGCGTCGGGCGGCAGCTGGATGCGCTGCCCACCGTCGCGGCGGGTGCCACGCCGCAGATCGCGCAGCGCGAGCTGCACCTCCTCGACGCCGACGACGCCGTCGACCGCGCTGAGCAGCGCGAACACCTCACCGATGGTCAACGTGCGCCCGAACGGCCACCCGCGTCCGTCCGGGCCACCGGTCAACGGGTTGATGTAGGCGTACAGCGCCGACAGCGCGTGGCTCCGCAACGCGTCGGCGTTGACGTTGCCGGCGCCGCGCAGCGACGCGGTCACCGTGACGCCCTGGTACGACGGCGTGCGGATCTGCACCGAGGTTGTCAGCAGCCGCCGTTCGTCGAGGTGTGCCGACACCAGCGCGATCAGCTCGGGAGCGAGGACCAGATCGTCGAGTCCCAGGCTGTCCGGCGGCACCTCGCACCGCGGGATGATCAGCACGCGGATGGGCCCGCCGTCGTGCTCGGCAGCCAGGCAGTGGGCGCGCGCCACCTGCGGAGCGGCCTCGAGCGTGAGGCGCTCGAAGTCGTCGACGGTGACCGCCCGCTGGCTGGTGCGCAGCGACATCGGGCCCCGCAGCTTGGCGTTGTCGACGGTCTCGGCGTCCACCCCGCCGGTCGCCGGGTCGAGGTTCTCGACGCGGGCGATGAACGGCAGCGACGACTTCAGCCAGGTGATCGTGCGGGCGCCGACGTTGCCGATGCTGCCGCCGCCGTAGCGGTAGCCGGTGGTGCGGATCACCGCGTCGAGCGCGGGCACGGCACCGTGGCGGTGGACCTGCCCGTCGGCCCCACGCAGGTGCGGACCGAACGTGATCTCGCCGGTGGTCCGGTCCCAGGTGAAGTGGTGGTCGTCGGGTCCGCTGGCCGCGAAGTCGTCGACGAGCTCCCACGCCGTCACCTGGTCGCCGGTGACCACCTCGACCGTCTCGTCGCGCCGCGGTGGCAGCACCGGCGTGCGCCGCACGGTGAACCGCTGCCCGGGCGTCCCGTCGGAGCGGCCGAGGGACTCGGCAGCCGTCGGCTGCGCATGGTGCGCCGACACGACGCCGCCCAGCGCGGTCACGTCGAGGGTGTCCAGCTTCGGCGGGTCGGCCAGCCGCTGACGACCGGCGTCGGCCCCCAGCAGGCGGCAGCGCACCCAGAACGCCGATGTCGGGCCGACGGTCAGCGCATCGTGGCCCCGCGGCACGATCAGGTCGATGTGGCCCTGCCGGTTGAGCGCCAGCGTGGTGTCGTCGAGCAGTCGACACGGTTCCCACCGGTCGTCCACGAGTGCCTCCCACACCCACGGCGGGTCGGTGGGATCGACGCCGGCGCTGTGCACCGTGGCGTCGACGGCGAAGCGGACGACCGTGCCGCCGAGCGAGGCGTCGAAACCGAGGTACAGGGCGTCGCCGTCCTGCAGCGACGGGAAGCACTCGACCGAGAACCCCGGCGTGCGCATGTCGTTGAACGTGTCGGTGTAGCGGCCGCCGCTGTGGGTCAGGCACGCGGTGAGGTCGGGGCGGGTGATCTCGCGCGGCTCGTCGGTCATGAACAGCACCGACTCGTCGCGTTCGGTGCGGACCGTGCCGACCTGGGTGCCCGCCGGGATGCGCACGGTCTCGGTCTGCGGGCCCGACAGCCAGAAGATCACGTCGGCGGTGGCGGGGGCTGCCGGGTACCGCGTGATGCCCAGCAGGTGCAGGAACTTGGTGTAGAGCCGGTCGGGGACCTGGTTGAGCCGATACAGCGTCAGATCGGTCATCCACGCGAACAGCTCGAGCAGGGCGATGCCGGGGTCCGAGAGGTTGTGGTCGGTCCACTCCGGGCAGTGGCGCGGGATCGCGCGCTTGGCCTCGTCGACGATGTCCTGGAAGCGTCGGTCGTCCAGCGAGGGGGTCGGCAGGCTCATGGCGTCGGCTCCTCCCGTGGGATCACGTAGAACGGATGGACCAGGTTGCGGCGGTCGTTGGTCGCCTTGACCCGGTACACGATCGTGATGCGCACCACACCGGGCTCGTCGGGGTCGATGGTCACGGTGACGTCGTCGAGGTCGACCCGCGGCTCCCAGCGCACCACGGCCTCCCGAACGGCGTGGCCCATCGCTCCGAGCGTCGTGGCGTCGGTGGTGTCGAACACGTACTCCCAGATGCGGCAGCCGAAGTCGGGGCGCATCACACGCTCGCCCGGTGCGGTCTCGATGATCATGCGCAACGCGGCGTCCAGCTCCTCGGCGCCGCGCAACAGCGCGACGCCGCCCCGAGCGTTGACGTGCGCCGGCAGCGCCCAGCCGGCACCGACGAAGTCGCCGGTCATGGGCGCGCTCCGCGTCGCGTCGACGTGCTCATCCGATCACCACCGTCGGTGACCCCGCGGTGATGGTGCTGACCGGTGCGTCCGCGGGGTCGTTGCACGTCTGCACCGTGTCACCGAGCCGGGCGGCGCCCCTGCCGTCGATCAGCACGGTCGCCGACCCGATCGTCACCGTGCCGCGGTTGGTCGGTGGCCGCTGGAAGGCGGTGCCCGGCGGTGTCGGCAGGTGCGGGGGCAGGTTCTGCGCGACGCTGCCGACCGTCGCGGCGGGCAGGCCGTCGATCAGCACGTCGGTCGACACCGCGTCGGCCAGCTGGCCGGCGAACGGGTGCGGCAGCGGTGTCGGCACCGGCGGGCCGGGCGGTGCGGGCACCATGACGATGTGGGTGTCGACGCCGGTGACCGGGTCGGTCTGGCGCGCGGCCGGCTGTCCCATCGGTGTGCTCCTAGTTCAGCTTGATCGGTGTGCCCGCGACGGTGACGTCCGCCGACGCCGCGATCTCGATGCTGGTCGCCTGCAGCGTCAGCTTCTGGTCGGCGCGGACCGTGACCTCGCGGCCCGACACCTCCAGCGCGCCCTCGGCGTGCAGTGCGCTGTCGTCGCCGTTGAGCACCAGCCGGCAGTCGGCCTCGCCGGTCGCCACCGTGACGCTCGCCGGGTCGTCGTCGGCGAGCTCGACGTGGTGACCGGTGCGGCTGCGCCAGACCCGCCGCGCCACCTGGCCGCCGGCGACGGCGTCGGGGTCGGGTGGACGATCCTCGCGGTTCCACACGCCGCCGATGATCAGCGGGCGGTCGGGATCGTTGGATTCGAAGCCGACCACCACCTCGTCGCCCACCTCCGGGATGCACTGCACACCCCGGTCCGGTCCCGCGCCGACCGTCACCACCCGGGCCCAGGCGCTCTCGTCGTCGTCGGTCAGGGTGGGGTACTTGACCTTCGCCCGTCCGAGCTGCAGGGGGTCGTCGCAGTTGGTGACGATGCCGACGACCAGTCCGCCCCACGTCCGCCGCTGCTCGCGTCCCCCCGTCGAGCCGACGAGGTCGACCAGGCCCGTGGGTTGCTTGCCACCGCACACGAAGCGGGTGACGTACGGGCTGCCGGTGCCGTAGATGTGCTGGACTGACGTCACCCGCCATGTACCCGCCAGACGCGTGCCGACGCGGTCGATTGTGACGTCGGCGCCGGCGGCGATCAGCGGGTCACCCTGTGCCTCGCCGCGCGCGATCACCTCCGCGCCCGACGCCGTGGACAGCAACGCCGTGGCCAGCGCGTCGGCCTCGCGCTGGGTGGTCATCGGGAACTGGCCGGCGCTGCGCTCGATCGTGCCGAACGCCGCGCGCGCGTCGTCGGCCAGCTCGGAGACGGCCGGCGCGTCGGTGCCGGGGTCGCCGTCGGACGCGCGTCCGACGATGGTGCGCTTGCCGACCGCGTCGTGCCCCCGGACGGTGACCTGGTCGCACCGCTCGCTGCTGGAGAACCGGACGCGGAACGCGTGCAGGTTGCCGCCCCACGTCAGCGTCGGGGCAGCGGCGTCCGTCGTGGGGGTCGGACGCAGGTGCAGCGTGGTGCCGCTGACCCACAGGTCGAAGCCGATCCGCTGCGCGCGGCGCGACAGGAAGGCGTAGTCGGACTCGCTGACCTGCAGCACGTACTCGTGGACCTCGCCGGTGGCGGAGATGTCGGTGTCGAGCCCGTGCTCGTCGGCGATCTGCGCGGCGATGTCGGCGTCGGTCATGTTGAGGTAGCTGCGCGACCGCGGCGCCCTCGCGAGCCGGTGGGCGACGTCGAGGCCGGTCAGGGCCAGCTCGTGACGGCCGCCGGCGCCCTGCTCGACCGACAGGGCGGTGACCTCACCGGATGTCACCGTGACCAGGCTGTCCTCGGCGCGGAAGGCGATGTCGATGCGCGTGCCGACGGTGAAGCGCGCCTCGTCGAACAGCTCGAAGTGGGGGTCGTCGAAGCGGATCGTGAACTGGTCAGGCAGGTGGACGGACTCCTCCACGCGCACCATGGCCAGGCGGTCGTACAGCGGGGCGGGCAGCTCGCTGCCGTCCACGGTCAGCGCCACCGCGTCGAGTCGGCGCTCAGCGGCCACGTGGCACCCCCTGGGTGTCGGGCACGATCAGGACCGCGCTGGGCGGGATGGTGAGTGGGTCGTCGATGCCGTTGGCCTCGGCGAGCTCGCGCCAGCGTGTCGGATCGCCGAGCTGGGTGGCCGCGATCCGGTCGATGGTCTCGCCCGGCTGGACGTGGTGCAGCCGGTGGGGGCGTGGTGTGCCCGACGTCGGGTTCTGCGGCGGCCAGTCGTCCTCGTCCTCGAACTGCTTGAGCGTGACGACCGCCTTCGCGCGCAGCGGGTCGCCCGTGCTCGAGAAGTAGGTGAACGTCAGGTCGAGCTTCTCGAGTACCGCCTTGAACGACGTGAACCCGCCCCACCGGAACCGCACCCACGGGGGGCGCGCCTTGTTGCGCGATCCGTCCGCGCCGGCGAGGTTCCTGTCGACGTGCATCAGCTTGAGCAGCGCGTTGGTGTGGGTGGTCACCGGCGTGCCCGTGTCGGTGGTGTCGAGCAGCAACGTCATGGACAGCGTGCCGGACTGGCCCTGCTGGAAGCGCAGCGACTGGGCGTTCTTGCCCTTCGCGCGCGGCGCCTTCCACTGCGTGGACTTCGACAGCTTGAACTCCGACGGATTGAACCGGCACTCGATCGGAGGTCCGTTCTCGGACTCGAGCTTCGCCTTGGCCGGGTTGGCCATCTAGAACACCCCCGCGAACTGGCCGCCACGCCGCTCGAGCTCGGCCAGCACCCGCTCCTCGAGCACCTCGACCAACGCGCTGACCTGGCTGTCAACGTCGGTGGCCGCGCTCGCCGCCGCGGTGAGCAGGGAGCCGACCGCTCCCGACGCCACATCTGTCGCGGCGTCCACGGCTCCACCCACAGACTGGGTCGCTTCGGTGACCGCGCCGGGCGTGGCGTTCTCGGTGGCGCCGAGCCCCGCGGCCACCGTGTCCGCCAGTCCGCCGGCCCGCTCGCCGAGCTGGCCCGTGGCCGCCGAGGCCCGATCGTGGAGGCCGGACACGGCCTCCGCGGCAGCGCCCGCCAAGCCGTCGCCCGCGCCGGAGGCCCGCTCGCTCATACCCGCGAGCGGATCACCGTCGAGCATCCTGCGTGCGGCGCTGACAGCCGCACCGGGGCCGCCGACGGGCAAGTCGCCGACGTCCGGAAGCGACGGAACGCCCGTCGCGGCGAGGACGTCGCGCGCCAGAGTGCCTGGTGC
The DNA here is from genome assembly GCA_019347695.1 of Actinomycetota bacterium. Classification (GTDB taxonomy): domain Bacteria; phylum Actinomycetota; class Nitriliruptoria; order Euzebyales; family JAHELV01; genus JAHELV01. The sequence continues at coordinate 8,131 of JAHWKT010000076.1, forward strand.
TCGGACCGCGGGGAGTCCGGGCAGCGCGGCGCGTGCGGTATCGGCGAGATCGGCTGGGGTCGGAAGGCCGGGCAGCGCGGCGCTCACGCGATCGCCGAGGTTGCCCAGCGATGACATCTGCTGCACGTCGGGGACCGCGGCTGAGGCACGCTCCCGTGCGAGATCACCGACACGACGTGCGTGGCGTTCCCCGCGATCGGCGATGCCCGAGAGGCGGTCGAGGAAGAACCGGGGACGGCCGCGTCCAGGCGTTGGCCCGACGTGACGTGGCGTGTGCCGGCCGCGCTCCGCGACGTGCGCGAGCTCGTGCGCGACGACGCCGCGGGTGCTCGGAGCATCGTCGGGTGGGCGTGGCAGGTGCAGCACACCGTCGACGGTCGCCGCACGTGCACTGCTGGCTCGCAACGCGGTGCGGACGGCATGGCCGCTGCGGTAGCTGGTCCGGCGTCCCGTGATGGCGCGGCTCAGCGCGGAGAAGCGACCGGGGAGCAGAACCGGTGGCGCCGGTGGCGCGCTGGCCAGTGCGTGGCTGAACCGCTCGTCGGGTGTGCGGTGCGTCGCGGGCGCAATTGCGGATGTTCCGCGGCGAATCGACAGCTGTGCACCAGGTTGATCGACGCGCTGCGTGGGTCCGCGTCGTTCGGTCGCGGCTGCCAGTGGCCTGCGTCGAGCGGTTGGTGGCCGTTCGACAGAGGCGGGTGCGGGTGCACCTCGTCCGCGGGCG
>JAHWKT010000076.1:8954-16857 GCA_019347695.1 Actinomycetota bacterium
AGCGGTTGGTGGCCGTTCGACAGAGGCGGGTGCGGGTGCACCTCGTCCGCGGGCGGGCGATGCCACCACTGCCCGTGGAGGGTGATGCGCCGACGCGGATACGCCGGGCGACGATGTCGCGATCCCGAGGCGGCGGCGCGGTCGGGTCGGCAGGCTGTGCCCGGAGTGCGGCGGGGCAACGGGATGGCGCCCACGCCACGAGTCGGCCCGTCGAACGGCGTGGGTGTGCGTCGCCCGACGACGGCTGGGTGACGGCCGGTCGCCGGCGTGGCCTCCGGAGGACGCGACCGCCGTGTGCCTGGACGAGTGCCGTCGGATGCCGTGCGTGCCGACGACCGCGAGACCGTGGCTGCCGCCTGCCGGTCGGCTGACGCCGAGCCTGCCGCCGTCGTGGTATCGCCGTGGCTGGCGGCCTAGCGCCCGTGCAGTTGCGATCCGCCGCGCGGCGCCGTGCGGGAGCGGTGCGTGGCGGCTGGCCACGGTGTGCGCGAAGTCGCGCACACCGGTCCCGCCGGGACCAGCGCGTGCCGGGCGGCTACCCGCCGGTCGTGAAGCCATGGTGGGCGATCTCCAGTTCCTCGACCGCGAGATCACTCGACGCGGCCGCCAGGGTCGGTCCCGACCAGCGAACGGCGAACGCACCCGCGAAGTTCCACCGGCGCACCACATTGCCAGCCGGGTCGCAGACGGCGATGTGACCGGTCTCGCGCTCGAGCTTGCCGTCGAACCGATCTCCCGAGCTCTTCGACAACCACGCGAACAGGTCGTCCGCGCTCGTCACACCCGCCTTCAACACGATGTTCGGCCACTTCATCGGCCCGGGCAGCTTGTGGACGAACTGGTTCTGCCCACCCTCGGCGACCTCCTCGACGGAGACCTCGACCGACAGTCCCGACACCTCGGTGAACGTGCCGATGGTCACGCCGCCCACCGAGAACTCGAACCTGTTCGCGTGTGCCGGATCGGGGGTGCGGTCGGTCGTCATGGCAGGCCTCCGTCAACCCTGCAGTGCGCGCTCGTTCAGGTCGGCGACCTGGCGGACCAGACGGGTGCGGTCGGCGTGCTCGAGGTCGAGCAGGTCGTCCAGCGGCCAGTGCAGGTGATATGCCAGGTAGCTCACCTCGCTCCACAAGTCCGACGTCTCGTGGCGCATCACGTCGCCGGGACGGCCACCTGGGCGAAAGGGACGCCCGGTTCCATCTGCTCGAGCACCGACGGGTCGCCGAAGTTGACGATCTGGTAGAGATCCTGCAGGTACGACAGATCCGCGGCGAACAGCCCCTCGACGACCTTCGGCGTGACCTGATCGAGGCTGCCCAGCTCGGTGACGACCCGCGCGAGCAGGATGATCGTCAAGTACGCCTCGTTCTCCTTGACCCGCGCGTCGCGCAGCGGCTGGATCTCGTCGCGGGCGGTCGCGAGCCGCATCGTGCCCTGGCGGTGCAGCTGACCCTCGTCGTCGACGTAGCCCTTGGGCAGCGTGAAGCTGAACTCGGTCTGCAGGCTCATGCGCGCTTCAGCCCCTCGTGCGTGATGGTGATCTCCTCGACGGCGATCGAATCCTCGCCCGCGTTGAGGTCGGCGCCCTTCCACTTCGACGGCCATGCGGCCTCGAAGTTCCAGCGTGCGACCTCGGTCTGTTGCGAGTCGTACAGGACGATCGACCCGGTACGGCGGGCGGCGTCGATCGCGCCCTCTTCGACCTCGCGTCGCCAGTCCCACAAGTCGGTCGCCGAGTCGATGCACTTCTTCAGCGTGATGTCGGACCACTTCATCGCACCGGGTGCCTTGCGGATGATCATCTTGCCCTTGTCGGTCGCTTCCTTGTACTCGATGATCTCGGTCTCGGACTCGACACCGGACGCCTCCTTGAACGCCCCGATGTCGACGCCGTCGAGCTCGACGTGGAACGAGAAGGTCGTGAGCAGCTGATCGGCCATCGCCGTTGTCCTTTCCCTGGTCGGCTAGCTGTGTTCGACGGTGTCTGCCGCATCGCGCCGTTCCGCGCACGGAGCCGTCTACTCGATGGCTTCCGCGCCCTCCTGCCACTGGCTGATGCGGAAGATGACGAACTCGGCGGGCTTGACGGGGGCGATCCCTATCTCGACGACGAGCTTGCCCTCGTCGATCGACTCGGGCGGGTTGGTCTCCTCGTCACACTTGACGTAGAACGCCTGAGCCGGTGTCGCCCCCAGCAGCGCCCCCTGCCGCCACAGGCCGATCAGGAAGGCGTTGATCGTGCGCTTGACCTTCTGCCACAGCGCCATGTCGTTGGGCTCGAAGACGATCCACTGCGTGCCCTGCAGGATCGACTCCTCGATGAAGTTGAACAGTCGTCGGACGTTGACGTAGCGCCACTCGGGATCCGACGACAGCGTGCGCGCGCCCCACACCCTGATGCCCCTCGTCCCGAACGCGCGGATGCAGTTGACCCCGATCGGGTTCAGCTGTTCCTGCTCGCCCGAGGTGATCGCCGTGGCGACGTTGACCGCGCCGCGGACCACCTCGTTGGCCGGCGCCTTCCACACGCCGCGGGTGGCGTCGTTGCGGGCCCAGATGCCGGCCACGTGGCCGCATGGCGGAACCCGCAGGCGCGTGCGCCCGTTCCCGTTGGGGGCGGGGTTGGGGACCTCGAGCCACGGATAGTAGAGCGTGGCGTACTTGGCGTCGTACATCGCCGTCTCGGTCCGCCACTGCTTGACCTGCTGCGGGCGCAGGCCCGGCGGCGGGTCCAGGATCGCCATGCGCCCGGTAAGCTCGCAGTGGTCGATCAGCGTGGTCTGGACCGCCTTGAACCGGTCGAGGTCGACATCGCCGTTGGTGGTCGCGGCGGTCACCAGGTCGGGAACCGCGACCATCGTGACGTCCTCGGCGATCACCAGCCCGCGGATGCCACTGCGTTCCTCCTCGGCGCCCTCGAAGTCGGTCGGCGCGATCGCCGACGGCTCCGGCGCGACCGGATCGAGCCGGTACGTGCCAGCGGCCGGGACACGCTCGGCGGCGGCGACGCCCTGCTGGGGTGGTGCCTCGACGCGGATGGTCGTCGACTCGCGGTTGACGACCGTCTCGACGTTGCGACTGCCCGAGCCGAAGGTCAGGTTCTCGTGCGTCTCGGTCTCGCGCCCGCCTGCGAGCACCTTCAGTGCGAACCTGGTCGCCGGCTTGTTGTCGTCGGTGTCGGGGATCTCGACGACGACGTCGTACGGCCCGCCCTCGCCAATGGCGTGGACGTGCAACGTCTCGAGCTCTGGCCTATTGCCGGCCGGTAGCGCCGTCGTCGCCGTGCCCGCGTCGTCGGACCCGGCCGCGTCGCCCGCCTCGTTCGCCGCCGGGACCCGTACGATGTAGCACGACCCGCCGCCGTTGGCGAAGTAGCCGTACACCGCGTGCGGCAGCATCGCACCGTCGACGAACCCCCCGTACAGCCGGGTGTACTCGCTCCAGTTGGTGATCAACCGCGGTGTGACGTCGTGCGGGTCGTCGGCCGGCGCGTGGGCGGTCACGCCGACGAAGGCGGCGACGGCCGTGCCGACGCCCTCGATGGGTTTGGATCCGCTGCTGACCTCCTCGACGTAGACACCGGGGGTCAGGTAGGTCGCCATGACAGCTCCTCACGTGTTGCGACGGTCGACGGCTTCGAGCAGTGAGACCGACGTCAGTTCGGTGACGTAGGACTCCCCGTGGTGGAAGGGTGGGAAGATCTGCATCTCGGGGCGCTTCGACGAGCAGGCGATGATCGTCACAGCTGGGAAGCGTTCGCTGATCCGCCGTGCGAGCTGCGGCGTGTGGGCGACGTCGAGGTCGAGCACGACGGCGTCGGGCAGCGTGCCGACCAGCCGCTCGAGGATCTCGTCGGCAGGCGCATCCTCGGCGACCAGCAACTGCCCGTCCTCGAGCACCTCGCGCAGCCCCAGCCGCACGATGGCCCCGAAGTCTCCCAGCAGCACCCGTGTCACCGCGGTCGCTCCCCTTCGTCCTACGCTCACGCAAGGTAGGCGTGGGCGGGGCGTGCGCGTAAGGCGCGTGCGGGCAACCCGAGGGGCACACCCCGATCGGACGAATGCCACCGGCGCTGGATCCGGCCGGAACCTGTCGATCCCGTCGGCCGCCGGTATCCCCGCGTGCTGCAGCGGGCCCGACACGCTGACGTGCGGGTGTCGTCTCTCCTGGGCAGCGTTGTCCGCAAGGCTGGCCCGACGGACATGACATGGCAGGTCAGATCGTCGACGGTGTTGACGTGGCGTTCGAACCGCGCAGCCGTTCCGCGCCCGAGGCCGGCGGTCCTGCGGCAGCGGGCCCGTCGGTGCGCGTCGCGCCGTCGCGCGCCGCGATCGGCGACGTGGTCGCGGCGCTTGCACGCGGCGAACCCGCTCCTGCAGCGGTGGCGAACCACGCGATCGTCCGCCTGCTGTCGCAGGTGGCGGCGTCCCCGGCGCCGGTCGTGGGGGTCGACGCGGTGCCGGTCGGCCTCGCGTCGGAGCAGCGGATCGAGGACTACGTGGCGCAGGTCCGTGCCGTCGCGGAGGCGCCGGCCAACCAGGGCCGACCGATGGTCGCGCTGGCCCGGTTCGCCGCAGATGTCGCCAACGCGCAGCTGGCCGCCATCGGGGTCCCTGTGGTCGACAAGGGCGAGGGCGTGCTCGACGACGCGGCGGCGCACTTCGTATCGAACGACTGGGCGATGACGGTCGATGTGTCCGATTTCGCGCCGGAGGGGGTGGCGGCGCCGACCGTGGCCGACATCGATCCGTCCAAGCTGTCGGAACTCGGCGGCACCGTGTACCACGAGGCACGCCACGCGGAGCAGAAGTTCCGCCAGGCACGCCTGCTTGCCGGGCGACACCACGCCGAACTGAACCCGACGCCGGAGCCGGCGCCAGGCGACTCGGCGGAGCTGCTCGCGCTGCGAGTGAAGGTCGCGCAGCAGGAGCGGCGGCTGGTCGTGCTCCGGCTCGCGATCGAGCTCACCATCCCCGAGCGCATCATGGAACACGCGGCGCAGCGGCCGTTGATCCCGCTCGACGATCCGGTGAGCCGCCTGCTCGGCACGGTCGTCTACGGGTTGCGCGAGCTCACGGTCGCCGACCTGTTCCAGCCGGTCACGGCGTACGAGCGTGCGGTGGCGGCGGGGGAGCGTGGGGTCGCGCGACACGCGGAGGTGTTCCACGAGACGGAGCGCTGGTGGGCGCAGGAGCCGCTGGAGGATCTCGTCTACGACCGGTCCGGGGTGATCGGGTCGACGCTGGGCGCACTGTCCGCCGAGGCGGACAAGGCGGGTAGCGCCGACGGCATGGATGTCGACGTGATCCGTGCGCAGCGGGAGCCGATGAAGCAGATCGTTGCGGACATCGATCGGGAGCTGAAGCGGCTGAAGGGTGCGCCCGGGCGCGAGACGATGGTGGAGCTGCTGCGGGAGCTGCGGCAGTGGGTCATCGAGATCGGCACCCTCGTGAAGGATCTGGTGCGGTTGGAGAACGAGCCGGCGTCGCGGGACCGGGCGTCCGCCATCGCCCGCAGGGCCGAGATGGTCGGGTTGCTCGTCGGGATCGTTGAGCTGCACCTCAGTGGGTCGATGTACCGGCAGCTGCTGCTCGAGGCCGACGCGTACGCGCAGGGCACGCGGGTGCGCTCGACCTGGGACGGTCCGACGGCGGCACCGTGACCGATCGCCCGATGCGTCCGGCAGGACCGGTGACGTGCGGCGCCGTCGTGTGCGCCCGGCCCGGTAGGCGCAGCAACAACTGCGCACTACTGTTCCGATATGGGTGATCGTCAGGCGAACGGACCCGCCGACTCCTCACGCATGTCGGCCGGGCAGACGTGGCGTGCGGTGCGCCCGTACATCCGTGATCACGGGTGGGCCCTCGTTGGCGGCGGGTTGCTCAGCCTCGCGACCGGTGCGACCGGGCTCGCGCTGCCGCTGGTGGTCCGCGAGCTGATCGAGGCACTCGGCACCGGCGCCTCGGTGACCGGTCTGCTCGTGGCTATGACGGTCCTGGTCGTCGCCAACGCCGCCATCGGCGCGGTCGGCGGCTACTGGCTGGCACGAACCGGCGAGTCGGTCGTGCTGTCGGCCCGCCGGCGACTGCTGCTGCGCCTGGTGCGTCTGCGGGTCTCGGCCGTCGAACACACCGAGCCCGGTGACCTGATGTCGCGGGTGACCGCCGACACCACGCTCGTGCGCCAGATCGCGACACAGGCGATGGTCGCGGCGGTCACCGTCAGTCTGACGCTGGTGGCGACGATCGTGCTGATGGCGTTCGTCGACCTCGTGCTCCTGGTCGTTACGCTGGTCGTGCTCGTGGTCGCCGCGGTCGTGATCGGTGTCGTCGTGCCGCGAATCCACCGCGCGTCGCGGGACGCGCAGGACTCCGTGGGCGTGATCGGCGCCGCGCTGGAGCGGATGTTCGGCGCGTTCCGCACGGTCAAGGCGGCGGGCGTGGACGAACGTGAGGCGGATCCCCTGGTCGACGCGGCTGTGTCAGCCTGGCAGGCCGGCGTGCGTGCGGCGAAGTGGTCGTCGCTGGCCGGCAACACCGAGGGGCTGGCGATCCAGGGTGCTTTCCTGGCCGTGCTGTCGGTCGGTGGGTCACGCGTGGCGTCGGGCGCGATCGACGTCGGCACGCTCATCGCGTTCCTGCTGTACGTCTACTACCTGATGTTGCCGATCCAGGAGTTGACCGGGGCGGTGACGCAGTACCAGGTCGGCCGCTACGCTTGAGCGCATCGGCGAGGCCGAGGACCTCCCACCTCCCAGCTCGACGCCGTGAACGAGGTGGCGCTGCGCGATGCCATCGCCGAGGTCGCCCGCGCGGCGACGGTGCTCGTGGTCGCCCACCGCGTGTCGACCGTGACGATCGCCGACCGCATCGTCGTCCTGGACGCCGGCCGCCTGCGCGCCGTCGGCACCCACGCCGAGCTGGCGGCCTCCAATCGAGCTCCACGTCTAGCTGGCGACGACCCAGCTGCTGGCCGTCGCTGCGTAGCGCCAGCTCCGGGAACACGTCACCGTCGGGATGCAGCCGAGTCAGGATCCGCCCACCTCTTGAATGCCGGTCGACCGAGGATCCATCTGGAGCTCGCCATCACACGTCAGCGGACGACCCGGAAGGCCCGTTGGCCCTTCGCTCCGTAGCGGTACACGAGAAAGTTGTCGTCGTAGGTCGCAACCCGCTCGAGGCGCAGCCGTCGCATCACGGCGAAGGAGGTGCAGTCGGCCAGCGAAAAGGCTTATCGTCAGAGCGATGTCGTACGTCGAAGGCAACGTCGAGATCACCGCGACCGACGATCTCGACGTGTGCCGCGCCCTCGAGCATCGCAGCCCAGTACCGGTCCGCGATCGTCCGCCCCACGCGGTAGGCGAGCAATCTCCACGTCTCGAGCAGCACATGGTCGCTGCTCACCTTTGGCTCGCCAGTGTCAAGCACCGCGACCGCCCGCTCGTGGTCGACGTCGTCGCGGTCGATCGCCGCGTACCACGCGGATGAGTCGACGTAGAGCGTCACTGCTCGCGCCGGGCTGTCAGCGACTCACCGAGATGCCGGTCCTTGTCCCGCGCGATGTGGGAGCCGCCGGATGATCCGGCGCCGAACAGGTCACTCATGGGCCTACCAACGGGCTGCTCAACGTCGAGGTCGGCGGTGATGAGCCTTCGGACGTACTCAGCGAACGAGACGCCGAGCGCGCCCGCACGATTCTTCGCGCGCCGGTCCAGATCCGGGTCGAGCGTCGCCTGCGTGCGTGATGGCATGATAGCACCACCATGCCATCACATCGTTTGTGCAACGCTGCCATCGCGTTCGTTGATGTCGCAAGGCTCGACTGTGCCATTCGGCGTCTCCGGCTACTGCGGGCCTCGCGCGGTCCACCGCCGGCTGATGCATCCAGCCGGCGAGGTTCAGCA
>JAHWKT010000207.1 GCA_019347695.1 Actinomycetota bacterium
ATGCCGAGCGACAGCGGGGTCACGTCGAGCAGCAGCACGTCCTTGACGTCGCCCTTGAGCACACCGGCCTGCAGCGCCGCGCCCACGGCGACGACCTCGTCGGGGTTGACGCCCTTGTGCGGCTCCTTGCCGCCGGTCAGCTCCTTGACCAGCTCGACGACGGCCGGCATGCGCGTCGAACCGCCGACCATGATCACCTGGTCGATGTCGCCGGGCTTGATGCCGGCGTCGCGGATGGCGGCGTGGAACGGCTCGCGGGTACGGTCGAGCAGGTCGGACGTCATCTGCTGGAACTGCGAGCGCGACAGCGTCTCCTCGAGGTGCAGCGGGCCGTCGGCGGTCGCCGTGATGAAGGGCAGGTTGATCGACGCCTCGGTCGTCGTCGACAGCTCGCGCTTGGCCTTCTCCGCGGCCTCCTTGAGCCGCTGCAGCGCCATGCGGTCGACGGACAGGTCAACGCCGTGGTTGTCCTTGAAGCGCTTCACCAGCCATTCGATGATCACCTGGTCCCAGTCGTCACCGCCGAGGCTGGTGTCACCCGACGTCGCCTTGACGTCGAACACGCCCTCGGCGATCTCGAGAATCGACACGTCGAAGGTGCCGCCGCCGAGGTCGAACACGAGGATGGTCTGCTCGGCCTCCTTGTCGAGCCCGTAGGCCAGCGCCGCCGCCGTCGGCTCGTTGATGATGCGCAGGACCTCGAGCCCCGCGATCTTACCGGCCTCCTGGGTCGCCTGCCGCTGAGCGTCGCCGAAGTACGCGGGGACGGTGATGACCGCCTGGGTCACCTCGTCGCCCATGTACGCCTGGGCGTCACGCTTGAGCTTCTGCAGGATGCGTGCGCTGATCTCCTGCGGCGTGTACTTCTTGCCGTCGATCTCGACGTCCCAGTCGGTGCCCATGTGCCGCTTGACCGACTGGATGGTCCGATCGGGGTTCGTCACGGCCTGGCGCTTGGCGACCTCGCCCGTGAGGATCTCGCCCGACTTTGAGAACCCGACCACCGACGGCGTGGTCCGCGACCCCTCGGCGTTCGGGATGACCGTGGACTCGCCCCCCTCCATCGCGGCCACGACCGAGTTCGTCGTGCCGAGGTCGATGCCAACTGCTCGTGCCATGGATGCTCTTCCTTCTTCCGATTGACCGTATTGGACGCCACGCCCAAGATAGCAGCACGCATCGGCATGGCAAGAAGTCTTAGCATGTCACACTCATATTTGATGCGCCCGGGCAGTCCGATGTCGAGCGGGTCCGCGATGGCACTGCTGGGTGCTACCGTGTCGAGCTGAGCGGCGGCGGTATCGTATCGGCATGACCCCCATCGCCAGACTCCAGCTGACCGCGCTCGACTGCCCCGATCCCGACGCGCTCGCCGAGTTCTACCGTCGCATCACGGGCTGGCCGGTCGGCCACCGCAGCGACCAGTGGGTCCAGCTCGACAGTGGCGGCGGCGCCACGTTGGCCTTCCAACGGGCACCCGACCACCAGCCGCCACCGTGGCCCGATCCCGACGGCGCGCAGCAGCTGCACCTCGACTTCCTCGTCGACGACCTCGACGCCGGCGAAGCAGCGGTTCTGGACATCGGTGCACGCAAGGCCGCGTTCCAGCCGTCGCCCGCTCGGTTCCGCGTCTACCTCGACCCCGCGGGGCACCCGTTCTGCTTGGTGATCGACGACGGCTGATCGGGGACCGGGCGGCCGCGACCGGTCACCGAGCTCGACCGCTGCGACCCGACGTCAGGTGACCCGCTGTCACGTCCGCAGATACGACGCACCATTCGCATCCACGATCGCGCCCGTCGCAATGACGGCGTCGTCCGATGCGAGGAACGCGACGATGCCCGCGATCTCATCGGCGGTCGCGACCCGTCCGAGCGGGCTCTGCGCCCGGATCGCCTCGCCCTGTGGACCCGCGAGCAGGGGCGCCGCCATGTCGGTCTCGACGAACCCGGGTGCCACCGTGGTCACGGTGATCCCGTGCGGCGCAAGGTGCTGCGCCAGCGACTGGCCCATGCTGTTGAGCGCCGCCTTGCTCGCGCCATAGGCCGGATGGTCCGGCTCGCCGCGGAACGCACCGCGCGACGACACGTTGACGATGCGACCTGCCCGGCCGGTGCCGATCATGTGGCGCGCCACGCACCAGGTGACGTTGGCGGCACCGATCAGGTTCGTGGCGAGCACCTCGCGCCAGGCCACCTGCCAGGTCTCGTAGGACACCTCGTCGAGCGGGTGGCGGATGTAGACGCCGGCGTTGTTGACGAGCACGTCGATGCCGCCCACCGCGTCGACCACGCGATCGACCATGCCGGCAACCTCCGCCGGGTCGGCGACGTCGGCACCCACGGCCACGTGGCCGTCACCGGGCAGCCCGGACACCACGGCTCCCGCAGCGTCCCGGCCGGTCCGGTAGTGCACGGCCACTCTCGCTCCGAGCCCCGCCAACCGGGTGGCGATCGCCGCACCGATACCCCGGGACGACCCGGTGACCAGTACGGCGCGGCCGTCGAAGTCGATCACGACGGTGCGCCCATCCTCGGCATGTCGTGTGCGCCGCGACCGTCAGCGGCGGTGGCGCACGGTCCAGCGGCGGCTGACCCGACGGCCGCGACTGTCAGCGACGTCCGCGCCGTGGAAGATCGCCATCAACGCGACGGGCAGCAGCAGCACCACGGCTGCGACCAGCCACATCACCCAGACCGTCATCAGGCACCTCCGAGTGCGTCGTCGACATCGAGGCGCCAGCCCGGCGTGATCCGCTGACGCGAGAAGAAGCCCTGGTTGACCTCGACCGCGTACAGATAGGGATCGTCGGGGGCGTACCGCGGACACGGGTCGGCGGTGCACGGTTCCATGTCGATCAGCTGCTGCACCGTGCCATCCTGCCCCACGAACGCGATCGACAGCGGCAGCAGCGTGTCCTTCATCCAGAACGCGCCGGTCGTGGGACCGTCGAACGCGAACAGCATGCCGGCATCGTCGGGCAGGTCGGTGCGGCCCATCAGCCCGGTGGTCCGCAGCTCGGGAGTGTCGGCAACGAGGACGGGGACCTCGACGCGGCGTCCGCCGTTGGTGAAGGCCACGTCGGCGACGGCGAAGCCCTCCGACGGCTCCAGCACCCCGGGTGCCGTTGACGCCCCGCCCGGGACCGCGGACGAGTCGACAGCGCCGGCGCTCTCAGTCGTGGCGCTGTCGACCGTGGCCGCAGGCGACGCGGTCCCAGCCGCCGTGCAGGCCGCCAACACCACGGCACAGAGCGCAACCAGTCCGCGGATCGTCATGGCCAGAACCGTACGCCCGCGGCCTGCAGGTCGCATCTGGACCAGGCATGCAGGCGCTCCCATTTGCGCGATCGGTTCCCGGTGACCCCTGCCGGCCGCTACATTCTGTCCGGCGGAGCCGGCCCACGCGTGACGGTACCGTGGCAAAGGAAGACCATGGAGACGCTCGACATCGTGCGCCTGGTCGGAGGACTGGCGATCCTCGGCGCCGGCGCCTGGTTCGCCGGCAGACGAGTCCTGTTCCTGGTCCGCCTGCTGGGCGTCGCGCAACCGATGCCCGAGCGGCTGACGGCGCTGCGCAGCCGGTGGACGTCACTGCTCGACGAGGTGCTGGGCCAGCGCAAGATCCTGGCATGGTCCGGCGTCGGGGTGCTGCACGCGTTCATCTTCTGGGGCTTCATCATCCTGCAGAGCCAGACCGTCGAGGCGGTCGGCGAGATCTTCGACCCCGAGTTCGCCATCCCGGTCATCGGCGACAGCGAGTGGCTCGGATTCCTGCAGGACCTGTTCACGTTACTGGTGCTGATCGCCGTGATCGGGTTCGTGCTGGTCCGCCTGGCGCAGGCGCCCGGCCGGGTCGGCCGCCTCTCACGGTTCGCGGGCTCGAACCTGGATCAGGGCTGGTACGTGCTGCTGTTCGAGTTCGCGCTGTTGTACTCGGTGCTCATCCTGCGCGGTGTGCGGGCGGCCGAAGGCACGCTGCCATACCCCGACGGCGCGTTCGTGTCGGTGTGGGTCGGCGACCAGCTGGCATCGCTCGGCGAGCCGACGCTGGATGTCATCGGGGTCGTGGCGTTGCTGTGCCACGTCGCGGTGTTCGCGGCGTTCGCGGTGTTCACCTTGCACTCCAAGCACCTGCACATCTTCACCATCCCCTTCACGATCCCGCTGTCCCGCAAGCCCACAGCGCTGGGCAAGCTCGAGACGAAGCGGATCGACATCGAGGAGATGGGCGAGGACGACGTCCTCGGGGTCGGCGCGATCGAGCAGTTCGGTGTCAAGCGGTTCCTCGACTTCTACTCGTGCACCGAGTGTGGGCGGTGCCAGAGCCAGTGCCCGGCGTGGAACACCGGCAAGCCGCTGTCACCCAAGCTGCTGATCATGGACCTGCGTGACC
>JAHWKT010000208.1 GCA_019347695.1 Actinomycetota bacterium
TGCGCCCCGCGACCGCGCGCAGCCAGCTGTCGCGGGTCAACCCGTGCGCGGCGATCACCCGGTGGTGGTCGGCGGCCTGCAGCACCGCGATCACCGCTGCGGTGAGGCGGTCCATCGCCTTGAGCAGCGTGGCGGCGGCGTCGAGCCCGTCGCCGTCGCGGGCGGCGGTGGTGGCAGTGTCGGCGAGCGTGTCGATCACCGTGGCGATGTCGTCGAGTGACCGTTGTGGCGGTGTGGATGGTGTCTGCATGCATCGAACATACATTCGATGTCGGGTGCAGTCAAGTACATCTCAATATCTGTCGACAACTTTCGCTATGTCGAGCGGCTGCCCACGTGTACGGTGCTATCACGTGGGTATCGAGTCACGATCGAGCGTCGACGCGCCCGCCGACGTGCTGCGACCAGCGTGCATGAACCGCCGGGCAGGGGTGCACGCTGGCGCGAGCAGACCATACGGGAGGACGGCGTGACTGATCGTATCAGCAGGGAACCTGGGTGGAGTGGGATCGGGGGTCCGGCACGGCGCAGGGCAAGATCTCCGAATCCCACACCGAACGGGTATCGGTGACGATCGACGGCACGGAGGTGACGCGCAACGCCGGCGATGAGAATCCGGCCTATCTGATCGAGCAGGACGATGGTCAGCGTGTGCTGAAGTCCCACTCGGAGCTGCGCAAGGCGAGCTGATCATGCTGTTCGACGCCGGTGGGGACTAACCCTGACGCTCGCGCGGGGATACTGACCGCACCACGACGATCTGAGGAGACCGTGCAGATGGCCCAGGCCGACGCGTTCCCGAACCCCTACAGGTTCCTTCCCGAGCTTGCCTCGTTCACCGTCAAGAGCAGCGATGTCGCTGATGCGCAGACGCTGCCCACCCCGCAGGTGTCGGGGATCATGGGCGCCGGCGGCGAGGATGTGTCACCGCAACTGGAGTGGTCGGGGTTTCCCGACGAGACCCGAAGCTTTGCGGTGACGATCTATGACCCGTGCGCGCCGACGGCCAGCGGATTCTGGCACTGGGCGGTCGCCAACATCCCCGCATCGACGACCTCGCTGCCCAGCGGCGCGGGCGACGACGATGGTTCCGGGCTGCCAGACAGCGCGGTCCAGTTGCGCAACGATGCCGGCGGCCGGCGCTACATCGGCGCCGCGCCACCCGAGGGCCACGGCCCCCACCGCTACTATGTGGTGGTGCACGCGGTCGATGTCGACTCGCTCGACGTCGACGTCGACGCCACACCGGCGTTCCTTGGATTCAACCTGTTCTTCCACACGCTGGCCCGGGCGATGATCGTGCCCACCTACGAGGTCTGAACCGCGGAGTTGTCCGACGCGGCATGGAGCGACCGTACGCCGCCTCGGCGAGCCATGTGAGGTCATAGAGGGTAACCCAGCGCAGACGTGGCGCTGCGCGACACGCGCTCCCACGCCAGACGGGCCGAATCGGGGACGGTGTACTGCACGTCGCGGATATACAGCACCTCTTCATCGTGGTGTGATCCCCATCCCCGGCCGCCGTTGTTCGTGGCGATGTTGATACCGAGCCAGGTTCCGATCTTGTATTGGCGTCCCCAGACCCACCCAGCCCGTTCCTCGCCCAGATCCCACGTCGCAGGTCCTCGGCGAATCGCCTCTCGGAAGTAGAACTTCTGCCCAGTTCGGGCGTTCTGACGGATGCGTTCCACCCTGAGTAGCGCACGAGACGGTCCGAGGTAGGTCAGTGCGCGCTCCCACTCCCGCGCCTCGGCAGCGAGCGCCTGCCATCTGCGCCGTGCTCGCCGTCTCTTCCAGCGACGGAGCAGCCTCATGGCTGTCCCTCCTGATCTTGCGGTGTTCAACAGGTCGACGCGTAGCGAGGTCGCTGAACCCCGTTTTCGCGCGGTGGCCGGTGCTCTGTGGCCGGCAGACACGGACCATAGGTCGTCGTCTACGGCGCTCGCCATCGAGTCGCAGCGCCTTCTGGGGAAAACCGGTACTGGGTGGATCGTCGGCTGACGCACGCGGTGACGGAACCTTCCATAACCGCGAGTGCCAGCGCCGCCACCCCGGTTGGAGGTCGTGGCGAATGGGTCCATGTGGGCGACGACCGTCGAGTAGGCGGTCACCGCGTCGATGACCACGGAACCTGCGGGTCCATCACGGCGCCGGCGGTGGGCTCGCCGTTGCGCAGCACCAACCAGATCCGTTCCGGCCGCAACAGCACGCCCGGGTCCGCGAGCGGATCGCCGTCGATGACGACGAGGTCCGCGAGCAGGCCCTCGACGACCGTCCCGACCTCGTCGGCGATGCCCAATGCTGTCGCGCCGCCGGATGTCGCAGCCGCGAGTGCCTCGGCCGCGGGCAGGCCGGCGTCGACCATCGTGCACAGCTCGGTGGCGGCCAGGTCACCGTCGGGCGAGTCGAACCCCATCGCCAGCCGGACGCCGTGCTGTCTGGCCGCTGCCAGCGTCGCGTGGGCCTGCTCGACGTTGTATCGACCCTGCGTCGTCAACTCAGCGGTCCACACCTCGTCCCCGGCCACGCGGTGCAGGAACGACAGCGTCGGCACCAGCACCCCACCCTGCGCTGCCAGGGCGCCGAGCAGGTCCGGACGCTGGTTGAGGTACATGCCGTGCTCGACGGTGTCGACGCCGCTGGCGATGGCGAGCTCGGTGCCGGCCAGCCCTTCGCAGTGGGCGGCGACACGGTAGCCCTGCCGGTGGGTCTCGCTGACGAGCGCGTGCATCTCGTCCTGCGTCACCTGCGCGGGGTTCGGATCCTCGAGCTCGACGCTGCGGGCACCGGTGCTCATGATTTTCACGAAGTCCGCACCGGCCCGGATCTGTTCGCGTGCGGAACGGCGCATGTCGTCGACGCCGTCCGCCTCCCGGTACATGTGGGGAAAGAACCGCGCGCCGGGGGCGGTCGGCGACACGATCCGTCCGCACGCCAACAGCCGGGGGCCACGCAACGCGCCGTACCGCATCGCCTGTCGGACCTGCAGCACCACATCGCCGTAAGCGCCGACGTCACGGATCGTGGTGACGCCCATCCGCAGCGCCCGTCGAAGCGTGTCGGCGACGAAGTGGCCGCGCAGCTGGTCGTACGCGAGTGGTTCGGCGCCCCGGGGCGGTGTCGGGTGGTGCGAGCCATGCTGGACCATCGACAAGTGGGCGTGCGCGTCGATCAACCCAGGCATCACGAAGCGACCGCCGACGTCGAGCGTGCGGGCATCGTCGGGTGGTGCGGTGCTGTCGTTGTGCACCGCTGCGATGCGGCCGTCGCGGAGGACCACGGTCGTGTGTGGCCTCGGCGGGCTCCCGGTGCCGTCGAACACGCGCGCGTCGGTCAGCGCCACCGCGCCGTCGGCGCGTCGATGATCGGCCAGGAAGGCGGGCAGGCGCGCGGTCAGCATGTCCGTGCAGCCTGCGACGCGCAGCTGCGAGGTATCGTCACACCGGCAGTGGCCGGGGTGGGCGGCGTCCCCAGGTCGAGATGCACCGCGAGCCAGTTGGCGACCGTCCGCACGAAGTGCGCGCGATTGGCGGTGTTGCGGATGGTGTGACCCTCGTCGCCGAACAGCAGGAGCTCGCACGGGACACGACGCGCCTCGAGCGCGGCGACGACCTGCTCGGCCTCAAGCACCGGCACGTTCGTGTCGTGCGCGCCATGCACCACCAGCAGGGGTGCCTGCAGCGCATCGATGCGGTGGATCGGCGACAGCTCGCGCAGAAGCTCACGGTCGCACACCGGATGGCCGTACTTGCTGATCGCCGCAGCCGCGATCCACGGTTCAGTGTGCGCGTAGAAGGTCTCGAGGTCGACCATGCCGCAGACATCGACGCCGACGGCGAACAGGTCGGGATAGTGGGTCAGCGCGACGAGCGTCAGATAGCCGCCGTACGAACGGCCCATGCAACCGAGGCGGCCGGGAGCGGCGATGCCCGCATCGATCAGATGGTGCGCGGCCGCGCGTACATCGGTGATCGCCGCGCGCCGACGGTGGAGGTTGTCGGCGTTGACGAACCGGCGCCCGAAGCCCGACGAACCTCTGACGTTCGGTGCGAACACCGTGAGGCCGCGCGCCACCAGTTCACGGAACAGCGGGTTGAACACAGGTCGGGCCTGCGCCTCGGGTCCTCCATGGAAGTACAGCAGGGCCGGGCCGGGCGACGCGTCCGCGGCCGGATACAGCCAGCCCGACAGCTGCAGACCATCCTCGCCGTGGAAGTGGCGGAGCTGCGGTGCGCGGCAAATCGGGAAGACGACCTGTGGTGTACCGGACGTCACCGGCCGTGCGGTGCCGTCAGCCACGTCCACCGACCAGATGTCCGGCGGCTGCGACGGCGCCTCGGCGGTGACAAGCAGCCGGCGGCCGTCGCCGGACAGCTCGCACGAGCTCA
>JAHWKT010000077.1 GCA_019347695.1 Actinomycetota bacterium
AGGCTCAACCAGCTATTGTGCCGAAACGCGCTGAGCTCCCTGCTGCGGTCCGCGGAGGGCAGCCCGGTGTGGTCGGCGGTAACCGGAGCGTATGACGTGTCGCTCACAGTCCCCTCCGGTTCTCCAGCTGGCGCACCCGCCCCTTCAGCATCGACATCTCGACCGCCAGACCGGTGTCCAGCCCCTGGGCTCGCTCGGCCAGGTCGCCGAGGCCCTGGACCAACTGGGTCAGGTCGGCGTCCATACGCAGCACGGCGGCGAGCGGCGCCCCGTCGTGGGGCGTGACGCCTCGCAGCCAGCCGTTGTCGTCGACGATCAGCGTCATGTGGCCAGCGTCGACCGAGCTGCGCACCTCGGTCGGCTCGTACAGCCAGCCGTCGGGTGCGGTCCAGGCGAGCGCACCTTGCGGTGCGCGGATCAGGGTTGCATCGTTGGTCATGTCGGACCCTCCAGTCAGGGTTCGGCCACGACCCGGGCCGTTCCAGCGGCGCCGGGTCACTTCTGTCAGAACCGTATCGCAGTCCGCAGCCAGTCCGCAAGATGTCCAGCAACATCCGTCAACGTCCGATACGGACTGCACACCTGGTGAACAGCGTCCGCGCAGGTCAGACTGCATATCCGCAGGTCAGCGCCGGTCCCGCCGATCCGCGCGCCCAGTTCTACGACATCTGATCCCGTCGGGGAGCGAACCGCACACGTTGGGGAGCCGCACGCTCGGATACGAGCAATAGGCTCCCCAACGCGCGTTGACCAGTGCGATCGACGGCGGCCGACGTGCAGGAGTACCGCGCCGCCACGGTGGTGCTGGAGAACCCGGAACACGGTTCACAGCTGTGCTTCGCCGTCGCGGGCTCGTACCCACCGCAGTGCGGCGGGCCCGACATCGTCAACTGGGACTGGGACGCCGTCGACGGCGAGGAGTCGGCCGGGGGTGCCACGTGGGTCGATGCAGTCGTCACCGGCACCTGGGACGGCGAGCGGTTCACAACTGACGCGACCGGTGGAACCCATGACGGCATGGACTCCGCCACCCGCCGAGCCGACTGACGTGTCGCCGGGCTGCGACGACCCCGAGGTCGAGGACCCGTCGGCCGGCCGCCGCGAACTGGAAGCAGCGATCGACCGCCTCGATGAGTCGGAGGTGTCGACGATCCGCGTGTCCGATCCGGGGACCGAGTGGGACGGTCCGTTGGTGCTCACCGTCGTGGTCCCGTCTGGACAGGCGGAGGAGATGACCGCGCAGCTGCGCGAGCACTACGCCGGCGCCCGCAACTGCGGGGAGCGAACCGCAGACGTTGGGGAGCCGACCGTGCGCATGCGAGCGAACGGCTCCCCGGCATGCGGCGTTATCGCGGCGCGTCACACGAGGCGTTCGAGGACCCGGGCGACGCCGTCGTCGTCGTTGGAGGCCGTGATCTCGTCGGCGACGGCGCGGACGGTCGGGTGGGCATTGGCGACGGCTACGGCACGGCCGGCCCACTCCAGCATCGGGATGTCGTTGGGCATGTCACCGAACGCGACGACCGCCTCGGCGTCGATCCCCCACCGGGCGGTCACCCGCGCCAGCGTCGACGCCTTGCTGACGCCAGCTGCCGCCACCTCGAGCAGATCGCTACCGGAGAAGTAGACGCTGGCGGCACCGTCGAGCACCGAGATGGCGGTCGCGGCCGCCTCGTCGATGTCGACGTCGGACACCCGCGCGAGGATCTTGACGGGCGGTTCCGCCAGCAGCTCGTCCACCGAGTCGGCGTAGCGCACCTGCGGCATGCGCTCGGAGTTGCGGATGCCTCGGGGATACCCGCGCTCGTGCGCGAACCCATTGGGCCGTTCCACACCGAACGTCGTCGTCGGGAACGCCGCGCGGAGCCGCTCGACGACCGTGCGTGCCGTCGCGACGTCCAGATGCGTGCTGTCGAGCACCTCGGAGGTCGCCAGATCGACCACGAGCGCACCGTTGGCGGCGATCGCCATGCCACGGTTGCCCAGCAGATCGGCGATCGGTCTGAGCCATCGCGGCGGCCGTCCCGTGACCACCATCACCCGCACGCCGGCCTCGGTCACGTCGCGGACCGCGCGCACCGTGCGGTCGCTCAGCGTGCCGTCGCTACGCAACAGCGTGCCGTCGAAGTCGATCGCGGCCAGTGCCGGCAGCGAGGCGCTCAATAGAACACCTGCTCGTGCACGGTGCGGACGCGGCGCATCGCCCGGCGCAGCTCCTCTTCGAGCCGTTGAACGCCCGGCGGTTCGTGACCGAGCATCTGGGCGGCGTGGGCACGGATCTCGCCCTTGTCGCGCAGCACGTGGCTGTTGCGCTCACCCATGAGGTACAGCACGTTGCGCAGCCTGGTGAGTGTGCGCCATCCGTGCAGCAGCCAGCCGTGCTGTCGGTCGTCGATGAGCCCGGCCGCGGCGGCCGCCGCGAGTCCCGCACGCGTGCCGGGCTCGCGCAGCTGCGCCTGAGCGCCGCCGTGCGCGAGCGCCAACAGCTGCACGGTCCACTCGATGTCCGACAGTCCGCCGGCACCCAACTTGAGGTCGATGGCGCCGCCGCGCGTGCGTGCCCGTTCCTGCTCCACTCTGGCCTTCATCGATCGCACGTCGCTGAGGCGCTGCTGGGACGCCGGCGTCTGGAACACGTGGTCGGCGACCATCGCCAGCCACCGGGCACCGAGCGCCCGCTCACCGGCGACGACCCGCGCCTGCGTGAGCGCAAGGAACTCCCACGACTGCGCCCACCGCTCGTAGTACCGCTCGTAGGACTCCATGCTACGGGCCAGCGGCCCGGCTTTGCCCTCTGGGCGCAGGTTGAGATCGAGGGTGAACGCGGGAGCGCTCGGCGCGATGATCGCCACGAGCGACAGCATGCGCTCGACGGCGGCGAGCGCTTCGTCACGCGCGTCGGGCGGGTCGAACACGACGAGCACGTCGAGGTCGCTGGCGTAGCCCAGCTCCCCGGCGCCCAGGCGGCCGAGACCGATGACGGCCAACCGCACGTCGGCAGCGGTCAGCGCGAGCCGCGTCGCCACCTCGAGGACCACCTCGGCGACGCCGGTCAGGTGGTCGGTCACCGATTCGACGTCCGCGCGGCCGGACAGATCGCGGATCGCCGTCCACACCAGCTCCCGACGCAGGCGGCGACCGACCGCCGTCGCCCGCTGCTGCGGATCACCCGAACGCCGTAACAGGGCGTCGAGCTGTGTGTCGAGCGTGTCGATGTCGAAGTCCTCGTCGAGCAGCGAGGGGTCCGACAGGTTGGCGATGAGGTCGGGATCGCGGACCAGCCACTCCCCGATCAGGCGCGACCGTCCCAGCAGCGCGACCAGCAGCTCGCCGCTCGGAGGCGCGTCGCGCAGCGTCTGGAGCAACGTCGGGTTGTGCACCAGCCGTTCGCACAGGCTGCGCAGCTCGGTGAGGCCGCCGTCGGGGTCGGGTGCGGACGCCAGTGCGGGCAGGACGGCCGGCAGGGTGGTCCGCAGCACACGGGCCAGCCGGGTCGTGCCACCGACGAGGGCGTCGATGTGAGCCACGGCGCGGTCGGGGGCGGCGAACCCCAGCACCGCGAGGCGCTCGCGTGCGGCGGTCTCGTCCAGCCCCCCACCCAGCTGTCGCTGCTCGCGTGCGGTGAGTTCGCCGAACCGGGTCAGCAGCGGGCGGTAGAACAGCTTCTCGTGCAGGCGGCGCACGTAGCCCTGCACACGCGAGAACTCCCGGTCGAACTGTGTGAGCGCGTCGGCGGCCCGGATGTCGCGGAAGCCCACCGCGCGGGCCAGCCGGCGGCGTTCATCGACGGCCGACGGCACGACGTGGATGCGCCGCATGCGCCGCACCTGCAGCCGGTGCTCGACCGTCCGCAGGAACTGGTAGGCGTCGCTGAACAGGTTCGCGTCGCCGTCGTCGACGTACCCGCCCGCCGCCAATGCCGACAACCCCTCGAGCGTGTTCGGCGACCGCAGGCTGTCGTCGGCGCGACCGTGCACGAGCTGCAGCAGCTGCACGGCGAACTCGATGTCGCGCAGGCCGCCGGGTGCGAGCTTGAGTTGGCGGGCGCCGGCGGCGCGCACCGGCGCGCTGCGTTCGACCACGCCCTTCATCTTCTGGATCTCGGCGACGGCACCGTCGCCGAGCTGCTCCGGCCACACGAACGGCTCGATCGCCGTGCGGAACCGTGCACCGAGATCGTGGTCGCCGGCGATCGGTCGGGCCTTGAGCAGCGCCTGGAACTCCCAGGTCCTGGCCCAACGCTCGTAGTAGGCGCGGTAGGCGTCGAGGCTGCGTACCAGCGGTCCGTCCCGGCCCTCGGGCCGCAGGTTGGTGTCGATCTCGTAGACGCGCCCCGACGGTGTGACCGCGCCGAGCAGGTCGAACAGCGCTCGCGCGACTCCGGCCGCCGCGTTGGCGTCGTCGGCGACGAACAGCAGGTCGACGTCGGACACGTAGTTGAGCTCGCGGCCACCGAGCTTGCCCATGGCGATCACCGCGATCGGCGCGTCGGGCCGCGCGACGTGGGCGTGGGCGGCAGCGATGATGCCGTCGGCGAGCTGCGACAGCTCCGCGGCGGCCGTCGGCGTGTCGGCCATCCCCAGCAGGTCGCGCAGCGCGATGCGCAGCGCGCCACATCGCTGCAGATCGACCAGCGCCTGCGCGCCACCGTCGGTGACCGCCGCGTCGGCGCGCTCTCGCACGTCGTCGGTGGACCACGCCGCCAGATCACCGGTCAGCACCGCGCGCGCCTCGGGTGCGCGGACCACGAGCTCGGCGAGTGTGTCGCTGGCGCCGGCGAGGACCGCCAGCCGCCGCAGCTGGTCGTCGGATCCGGCGAGCCGCCGCCAGTCATCGGCGGCCCCTTCGGCGAGATCCAGCACAGTGCGCAGCGCCGTGGGCGGGTGGGCACCCCGCGCCAGGTGCTCGAGCACCCGGGTCGTCGCGTCCTCGTCGAGGCCGAGCGGCGCGAGCAGGTCGGCGTCACGGTCGCTGTCCAGCCCGAACAGCGCGAGCAGCCGCCCGTCGATGGAGACCACGAGCGATCCGCTAGAGCATCGGCAGGTAGCGCTGCAGCTCGTAGGGTGTGACCTGCGCCCGGTAGGCGTCCCACTCGACGCGCTTGTTGCGGAGGAAGAAGTCGAACACGTGCTCGCCGAGCGTCTCGGCGATGAGCTCGGACGCCTCCATCTCGCGCAGCGCCTCGTCGAGGTTGCCGGGCAGGGAGACGATGCCGGCCGCACGCCGCTGCGCGTCGGTCATCTCGAAGATGTTGTCCTCGGTCTCGGGCGGCAGCTCGTAGCCCTTCTCGATGCCGCGTAGCCCGGCGGCCAGCACGACCGACAGCATGAGGTACGGGTTGCACGCGGGATCGGGCGCGCGCAGCTCGATGCGGGCCGACGCGCTCTTGGACGGCTTGTACATGGGCACGCGGATGAGCGCGGAGCGGTTGTGCCGGCCCCACGACACGTGCACGGGCGCCTCACCCGCCGGGAACGGACCGCCCATCGCCGCCGACAGGCGCTTGTAGGAGTTGACCCACTGGCAGCACACGGCGGTGATCTCGCGCGCGTGGGTCAGCACGCCGGCGGTGAACTGCTTGGCGACGAGCGACAGGTTGTCGACGTCGTCGGGGTCGTGGAACGCGTTGGTGTCGCCCTCGAACAGCGACACGTGGGTGTGCATCGCACTGCCCCAGTGCTTGGCGAGCGGCTTGGGCATGAACGTGGCGTAGACGCCGTGCTGCATGGCGACCTCTTTGACGACCATCCGGTAGGTCATCACGTTGTCGGCCATCGACAGCGCATCGGCGTAGCGCAGGTCGATCTCGTGCTGGCTCGGCGCGACCTCGTGGTGGGAGTACTCGACGCTGATGCCCATCGCCTCGAGCGTCTGGATGGCGTCGCGGCGGAAATCCGACTGCATCTCGGTCGGGGTCAGGTCGAAGTAGCTGCCGGTGTCCAGCGGCGTGGGATCGGTGGACGACACGAACAGGAAGAACTCGATCTCGGGGTGCACGTAGAACGTGAAGCCGAGGTCCTTGGCCCGCTGGAGGTTGCGGCGCAGCACGTGCCGGGGGTCGCCGACGAACGGCTCGCCCTGCGGGGTGTAGATGTCGCAGAACATCCGCGCGACACCACGGTCGCGCGGGCGCCACGGCAGCACCTGGAAGGTGGTCGCGTCGGGTACGGCCAGCATGTCCGATTCCTGGACACGCGCGAAGCCATCGACCGCCGAGCCGTCGAAGCCGATCCCCTCACGAAAGGCGCTCTCGACCTCCGACGAGGTGATCGCGACGGACTTGAGCATGCCGAGCACGTCGGTGAACCACAGCCGGATGAACCGGATGTCGCGCTCCTCGACGGTGCGCAGCACGAACTGCTGTTGCTTGTCCACGTCGGCAGCCTCCCTCGCCCGCCTGCGTCGGACGCTGTTGGCATCCTCGGACGTGGATGGTACCGCCGGGACCTGCCCCCGAGCGGGCGCCGCCGCGGGATCGTCGGGTCCGGATGCGCCGCGGCCGGTCCTGCGCACAACCTCCTCGCGCGCCGGACCGGCCGTCGGTTGTCCCATGGACCCGGTCAGCTGTCCTGCAGCACCCGGTCGTCGGTGTCGGCGACCACGATCTCACCGTTGGGCGAGGTGCGCGGGCCCGCCGGGTACACCGAGGCGCCCAGCGCCGCCTCGGGATAGCCGTACATGCCGTGCTCGTGGATGTCGAGTCCCTCGATCTCCTCCTCCTCCGACACCCGCAGCGCGCCGGCCGCACGCAAGCCGAAGCCGACGACGGCACTGAGCGCCGCGACGAACGCGGCGATGGCGACCACCCCGGTCAGCTGCGTGATCAGCTGGCCGACGCCGGTGCCGGTGGCCAGCCCGACCCCGTCGCCGAAGATCGCCAGCCATACGCACCCGAGCGCACCACACACGCCGTGGACGCTGAAGGCGCCGACCGCGTCGTCGATGCCGAGCCGGTCGACCGCGGCGACCGACAGCGCAACGAGCACACCCGCGACCAAGCCGACGCCGAGCGCGCCGATGCCACCCACCAGATCGGGACCGGCGGTGATGCCGACCAGCCCGGCGAGGATGCCGTTGCAGGTCATCGACAGGTCGGGCTTGCGGTACCGGGCCCAGGTGAACAGCATCGCCGCGATGCCGCCGGCGCAGCCGGCCAGCACCGTCGTCGTCAGCACCGGTGCCACGGCGACGCCGTCCGCCTCCAGCACGGAGCCGCCGTTGAAGCCGAACCAGCCGAAGAACAGGATGAGCGTGCCCAGCGCCACGAAGGGGCCGGAGTGACCGGGGATGACCCTGGCACGACCGTCGGGACCGAACTTGCCACGGCGCGGACCGAGGATGGCCGCCAACGTCAACGCCGCCACGCCGCCGGTCATGTGCACGACGCTCGAACCGGCGAAGTCGACGTAGCCGAGCTCGCTCAACCAGCCGCCGCCCCACACCCAGTGGCCCACGACCGGATAGATCACGGCGGTCAGCGCGATCGAGATGACGATGAACGCGGCGAACCTGATGCGCCCCGCGACGGCGCCACTGACGATGGTGCCCGCGGTCGCCGCGAACACGGCCTGGTACAGGAAGTCCACGCCGATCGGGATGCCCGGTTCGGTCATCGGCGCCGTCAGGCCGTCGGTGTAGCTGCCGGCCGTCAGCGCGAACGAGTCGGTGCCGATCAGCCCACCGGCCGTCGCGCCATACATCAACCCGAAGCCGATCAGGAAGTAGGCGACGATGCCGAAGGACATGTCGGCGATGTTCTTCATCATGATGTTGGCCGCATTCTTCGACCGGGTCAGACCCGTCTCGAGCATCGCGAAGCCGGCCTGCATGAAGAACACCAGCGCGATCGCCAGCATGTAGAACACCACATCGATGTTCAGCTGCAGCGTCGCGGTCTCACCGAGCTCCTGTGCTGACGCGGGCCCGGCGAACAGCAGCAGCAGGGCCAGGGCCGAGCCCGTCGTCATCAGCAGTCGTCTCGCCATCGCTTCTCCGATCGGCTCGCGCCGCCCGACATGCGCGCACGCTCACGGCTGCGTCCCGACGAGATCGGGCGCAGGTACGAACAGTGACCTAGGTCGGGGCGGTCCGGTACGGGTAGAACCGTAGGCAGCACGCATCTCTGCTCCGTTGCCCCACTGTTTCCGGTGCGTTAAAAGGCCTTCCATGCGAATCGCGCTCGCCCAGCTGAACCCGACAGTCGGCGACGTGGCGCACAACGCCGCGGCGCTCGCCGACGCCTACACGGCCGCCGTCGCCGCCGGCGCACAGCTCGTCGTGTCCGGTGAGCTCGGTCTCACCGGCTACCCACCGGACGATCTGCTCCTCAAGCCGGCCTTCATCAGGGCGGTGCGCGACCACCTCGACGCGCTGGCGAGCGACATCGGCACTGCACCGCTGCTCGCCGGGTTCCCCGAGGACGTCCGCGAGGACGGCGGACCGGTCGGCGTGATCGGCGAGGACGCGATCCCCCAGGGCCTGGCCAACAGTGCCGCGCTGCTCGTCGACGGACAGGTCGGTCCGGTCTACCGCAAGCAGCGCATCCCCAACTACGGCGTGTTCGACGAAGCGCGGTACTTCCGGGCGGGCACCGAGCTGACCGTGGCCGACGTCGTTGGGATCCCGGTGGGCGTGACGGTCTGCGAGGACCTGTGGGGCGACGGCGGACCGGTCACGGAGTCCGCCCGCCAGGGCGCGCGGATCGTGCTGAGCCCGAACGCCAGCCCGTTCCACCACGGCAAGCGCGCCGAGCGGGAGCACTGGGCACGCCGGCACGCCCGTGACGGCGGCGCGTGGATCGTGTACGTCAACCTCGCCGGCGGGCAGGACGACGTCGTCTACGACGGCGACTCGTTCGTCATGGCTCCCGACGGCACGGTCGTGGCACGCGCCGAGCAGTTCGCCGAGGACCTCGTGGTCGTCGACATCGACCCGGCAGCGACGTCCGGCGAGGCGACGTCGCGGACGCCGCGGCTGACGCGGGCCGCCGCGGTCTATGAGGCGGTGGTCATCGGCACCCGGGACTACCTGCGCAAGAACGGCTTCGATCGCGCGCTCATCGGCGTGTCCGGCGGCATCGACAGCGCACTCGCGGTCGCGGTCGCGGTCGACGCGCTCGGCCCAGAGCAGGTGACGGCGGTCGCCATGCCCTCGCCGTACTCGTCGCCCGGTTCGATGACCGATGCGCGAGACCTGGTCGACGCCCTGGGCTGCACGTGGCTGCAGCTGCCGATCGACGAGGTGATGGAGGCGTTCGACGCGGTGCTCGCCGAACCGTTCGCGGGCACCGAGGCCGGCATCGCCGAGGAGAACATCCAGTCGCGCATCCGCGGCACGCTGCTGATGGCGCTGTCGAACAAGCACGGCGATCTGGTGCTCGCGACCGGCAACAAGAGCGAGTACGCCGTGGGCTACGCGACGCTGTACGGCGACATGGCCGGGGGGTTCGCGCCGCTCAAGGACGTCTACAAGACCCTGGTGTACGAGCTGTGCCGCTACCGCAACGCCGAGTTCCGCCCCACCTGGTGCGGGCCGGCGGGTCCGGTGATCCCCACGGCCATCATCGACAAGCCACCGTCGGCGGAGCTGCGGCCCGACCAGCGCGACACCGACAGCCTGCCCGAGTACGACCAGCTCGACGCCGTGCTCACCGGCTACATCGAGCAGTACCACAGCGTCGATCGCCTGGTCGCCGACGGCCATGATCGCCAGCTCGTGACCACCGTGACCCGCATGGTCGACCGTGCCGAGTACAAGCGGCGTCAGGCACCCCCGGGTGTCAAGGTGACGTCCCGCGCGTTCGGACGGGAGCGGCGCCTACCGATCACCAACCGGTGGTCCGGCTGATCGCATCTGCTCCGGCCAGGTCGTCGGATCGACGTCGAGGGCGCCGTGCAGGAAGAAGCCCTGCCCGTAGGGCACGCCGAGGAACCGCAGCGCGTACAGCTCGCGCTCGTTCTCGATCCCCTCGGCCACCGTCTCCGCGCCGATCGCTCCGGCGAACGCCTTCAGGGTGTAACCCAGCGCGCGCAGCACCGCATCGCTGTCGATGTGGTGGGTCAGGCTGGAGTCGAGCTTGACGATCTCCGGTTCGAGCCGCAGCACGTGCCGCAGGCTGGCGAAGCCGGAGCCGGTATCGTCCACCGCGACGCGCGCGCCGCGGGCACGGAACGGCTGGAGGACGTCGGCCAGCGCGTCGTAGTCGGCCACCCGCGCGTGCTCGGTGATCTCGAGCACCACGGCGTCGAGCGGGACCTCGCCCAGGATCTCCTGCAGCTCGGTCGACATCAGCGCGCGCGGCGACAGGTTGACCGACAGGTAGACGCCGTCCGGCAGGTCGTCGATCACGGTGACCGCCTGGCGCAGCGCCGTCATCTCGAGCTCGACACCGAGGCCGGCGGCGGTCGCGAGCGCGAACCAGCCCTCCGTCGACCGGTTGACGGTCGCCGGAAAACGCGACAACGCCTCGACGCCGACGATGCGCTCGGAGTCGAGCTCGACGATCGGCTGCAGCACCAGCTCGAGCGAGTTGTCGGCCAGTACCTGGGCCACGGCCGCCCGATCTCCGCCCTCGGTGCCGATGCCGCCGACATCGGCGACCATGCCGTCGAGCACGAGCCGGGTGATCAGGCTGCGCACCGACGGGTTGGCGGTGCGCTGCGCGGCGTTGGGTCCGATGACCCGCAGGACCGCCCACTCGACCCCGTCGCGCACCAGCGGCAGGTCGATGTGCGTGTCGTCTGGGACCGGCTCGTCGGCGGCCACCAGCAGCGCACGCCGCAGCCCGAGCTCCTCCTCGATCAGCCGCAGCGCTCCGGCCGTCTGGCCACCGAGCACAGCCGCCGTGGTGTCCGGCGACGGCTGCGACGTCGACGACCTCGCTCCCCTGGGCAGCAATCCGACCATCGGTGCGTCAGGACCCCTCTCGCTCGAGCAGCAGTGTCACGGGACCATCCGCCGCGGCGTTGATCGTCATATGGGCCCCGAACACACCACGTTCGACCGCTGTGGGCAATGTCGAACAGTACATCTCGTAGAGCTCACGCGCCCGCCCCGGCGCAGCCGCAGCGACGAACGACGGACGCCGTCCACGCGCGACATCACCATAGAGTGTGAACTGACTCACAACCAGTACCGCCCCTGCGATGTCACCAACCGACAGGTTCATGCGCCCGTCGGCGTCGCCGAACACGCGCAGGGCGGCGGTCTTGTGCGCGAGCCAGCGCGCATCGCCCTCGGTCGACGTGTGACCGACGCCGACGAGCGCGAGCAGGCCGCGACCGATCGCGCCGACGACTGCGCCGTCGACGTCGACCGTCGCGCGCGAGACCCGTTGCAGCACTACCCGCACCGCGTGACCGCCCTCCTGCCGCCGTTCACCTGCGCGTCACCGCGGGTACCGTTGTCCACGACACCGCTGGACCCGCAAGCGGACGTCGTACGACGTCCACGGGCCGGCAGGATGCGAGGGCACGATGAGCGCCAACACCAGACCACGGTCCATCCACGGCCTCCGGACGTACAAGCAGCGCGGCGAGCGGTTCGCCATGGTGACCGTGTACGACGCGTTGACCGCGGCGATCCTCGACGAGGCGGGCATCCCGGTGCTCCTGGTCGGGGATTCGCTTGGCATGGTCGTCATGGGCCACCCCACGACCGTACCGGTCACGATGGACGACATGGTGCACCACACGGCGGCGGTGCGCCGCGGCGCACCGGCCGCACTCGTGGTCGCCGACATGCCGTTCGGCAGCTTCCAGACCGACATGACCACCGCCAAGCGCAACGCGACACGCCTGCTCAAGGAGGGTGGCGCGACCGCGGTCAAGATCGAGGGTGGCGGCCCGATGGTCGACCTGGTGGCCGACCTCGTGCGCATCGGGATCCCGGTCATGGGACACCTTGGCCTGACGCCGCAGTCGGTCAACCAGTTCGGCGGCTTCCGGGTGCAGGGCCGGTCGGACGAGGACGCCGCGCGGATCACCGACGACATCGTCGCGCTCGAGCAGGCCGGCGCGTTCACGGTGGTGCTGGAGGGCGTGCCCAGCGGGGTCGGGCGGCGTGCCACCGAGGCGGTCGACATCCCCACGATCGGCATCGGCGCAGGGCCCGACACGGATGGGCAGGTGCTGGTGCTGCCGGATCTGCTGGGCTTGACCGACGGCCCCCTGCCGCGGTTCGTCAAGGCGTACGTCGACGGCCGCAGCATGATCCGCGATGCGGTCAAGGCGTTCCAGTCAGAGGTCGCGGCCGGCGAGTACCCGGGTCCGGAGCACCGCTACTGACCACCTGGCGTGCAGCCTGAGACCCGTGCGGGTCAGGCGGTGTCGGGCAGGCCGGTCAGGCGCACGCCGGCGGTCACCTTGTAGTGCTTGTTGACCGCGATGACGACCGCGGTGAGCTCCTCGAGCGGGCGGCTCAGCCGCAGCGGGCCAGCCGAGACCGCACGGACGCCATCGATGGCCTCGACGAGCTCCCGCACGTGCGGTAGCCCGTCATCGCCGGCGATGAGCACGTCCATGTCGAGCGGACCGGTGTCGCGCGTGAGCCGGCCGGCCGGCACATGGTGGAATGCCGCCGCGACCTGTGCCCGCGGCACCAGCCGTGCGATCAGCTCGGCGGCGCTGCCCTCCTCGACCGGCAGCGGGTGCGGACCGTCACCGTCGAACCCGAGCCGGTTGACGCAGCTGATCACCACGGTGTCGGCGAGAAGGTCGCCGATCGGCTCGAGCAGCGGGCGGACCCCGTCGAAGGGCACCGCGACGATCACGACGTCGCGCGCGGCAGCCTCGTGATTGGCCGCGCCCCACAGCACGTCGACACCGACCCCGTGGTCGTCACGCAGACCGTCGGCCACGCCGACGGCGCGTTCGGTCTTGCGCGAGCCGAGCACCACCTCGTAGCCGGCCAGGGCCAGGCGCAGGGCCAGCCCACGACCCAACGGGCCCGTGCCGCCGAGGATGCCGACGGTCGGGAGCGGGGCGTCGCGCATCGGTCAGCGTCCGGAGCCGGCGCGCTCGCGCGGCCGGATCGGCTCGTCGCCGTCGCCCTCGTCGTCCTCGTCGCCGTCGCCCTCGTCGTCCTCGTCGCCACCACGCACCATCCGCGGCGTGGTGTCGATCGTCTGGGCGCCGTCGATCAGAGCGCGTTGCCGAGCGTCGAGCGCCGACCGGGTGGCGTGCAGCGCCTCATCGCCGGTCAGTGACTCCTTCTCGACCAGCAGGTCGGCCATCGCGTCCAGTCCGGGACGCAGATCCGAGAACTGCCCGACCAGCTCGTCGAGCGCCGAGGTGAGGATGCGCTGCACCTCGCGGTCGATCACCTCGGCGGTCTGCTCCGAGTACTCGTGGCCGCGGGTGAGCTCCTCACCGAGGAACACCTGCTGCTGGCTGCCGTAGCCGATCGGGCCGAGTGCCTCGCTCATCCCGTACTCGCGCACGATCGCGCGAGCCAGCTTGGTGACCTGCACCAGGTCGTGCTGGCCACCGGTCGTGGGCTGTCCCAACACGACCAGCTCGGCCGCCCGTCCGCCGAGCATCACGCGGATCTTGGCCTCCAGATAGCTGAGCAGGTAAATGTGGCGCTCGTCGATCGGCAGCTGCTGGGTGACGCCGAGTGCCATGCCGGTCGGCAGTACGGTCACCTTGTAGACGGGGTCGGCCTCCTCGTCGAGGAACGCCGCGAGCGCGTGGCCGCCCTCGTGGTAGGCGACGGCCAGCTTCTCCTTCTCGTCGAGCCGCAGGCTGGACCGCTCGCGACCGATCGTGTGACGTTCACGGGCCTGCTCGACATCGCGCATCCGGATCTCGTCGGACCCGTCGCGCACGGCGATCAGCGCCGCCTCGTTGATGAGGTTCTTCAGGTCGGCGCCGGCCATGCCGGGGGTGCCGCGGGCGAGCACCGACAGGTCGGTGTCGGCGGCCATCGGCTTGCCCTCGGTGTGCACGGCCAGGATCTGCTCGCGCTCCTCCAGCGTCGGCAGCGGCACGACGATCTGGCGATCGAACCGGCCGGGCCGCTGCAGTGCCGGGTCGAGCACGTCTGGGCGGTTGGTGGCGGCCATGATCACGACGCCCTCGGAGCCCTCGAAGCCGTCGATCTCCCCGAGCAGCTGGTTGAGCGTCTGCTCCCGTTCGTCGTGGCCACCGCCGAGCCCTGCGCCGCGCTTGCGGCCGATCGAGTCGAGCTCATCGATGAACACGATCGACGGCGCATTCTCGCGCGCCGTCTTGAACAGGTCGCGCACGCGGCTGGCGCCGACGCCGACGAACATCTCCATGAAGTCCGAGCCGGTCACCGAGATGAAGGGCACGCCGGCCTCACCGGCGGTCGCCTTGGCCAGCAGCGTCTTCCCGGTGCCGGGCGGGCCCACGAGCAGCATGCCCTTGGGCACCTCCGCACCGGCGCGCCGGAACCGGTCGGGCTCGCGCAGGAAGTCGACGACCTCCTTGATCTCCTGCTTGACCTCCCGGTAGCCGGCGATGTCGGCGAAGCGGGTGGTGGGCTCGTGGGGCTTCCACAGCCGCGCGGTCGACTTGCCCACCCGCGACAGCGGACCCATCTGCCCGCGGGCCTGCCGGTTGAGGTACCAGAAGAACGCGACGAACAGCAGGATCGGCAGACCGAACAGCAGGAACAGTGACAGGATGCTCTCGCCCTCGACCCGCGCGTCGATGGCGACGTCATTGTCCTGGAGGAACTGCTCGATGCCGTTCTGGCCGATCACGGTCGGCGGCGGCAGGGTCGCGGTGAACCCGTCCGGCTCCGCACCGTCCTCACCCTCGCCCCCGCCTTCGGTGAAGGTCCCGTCGATGGCCTGTCCGGTGAACGTGACCGACTCGACGCGCCCGTCCTCCACGGCGTCACGGAACTCGTCATAGGTCAACTGCTCGCCGGCCGGTATCGGATTGAGCAGCCAGAGCAACCCCAACGCGATGAGCAGGCCGATGAGCAAACGGTTGCGATTGGTTGGATTCACTACAGCCTCGCTGAAGTTGCCGACTCCACCATTCGTACCCTGTGTTGTGACAACCCACCAGCGCGGCCTGCGTGCCACCCGCATCGTGGTCCGCTCGACGATCGAGCAACCCGTGCGCAGACCGGTGCCTGGTTGACGAACAACAGGTGCGCAGCCAAGCTGGAGGTCTACGGATGCTGGATCACCGACAACGTGGTTGGGCCGTTCCAGGAGCGAATACGAGGCTTGGTCGTCTTGCTGACACTCGACTCCCAACGGCCCAGCGAGCACCTGACGGCGCCCTAATCTAGGCTGGTGAACGAGACATGTGTGCATTTCGGTAAGCTCGGTGTACACCTGAGTGTCTTGTCCTAGCGGTCAATGCTGGAGGACCCACGTGCTACGCACCGATCTCACCGATCACCGCGGCACCGACGATGCCAGGCTCGTGCGAGCGGTCGCTGACGGCGACGCGATCGCGCTCGCCGAGGCCTACCACCGCACGATCACCGCAGCGCACGCGTGCGCGCGCAGGTTGCTCGCCTCCCCAGTGGAGATCGAAGCGCTGACGCGCTCGGTCTACAGCGAGCTCTGGGAGGAGCCGCCGGTCGACGAGGCCCTCGAGGGATGGGTGCGGGCCCGCTGCTTCGCGCTCGGCACCGGGTACCTGCGCCAGCGTGGCCTACGGGCGCCGTCGAGGTCGTTGGCGGCCTGGACGTCCGGCGTCGAGCCGGACGGACACGGCGGCGATAACCCGCTGGAGCAGATGATCGCCGAGCTGACCGACGAGCAGCAGGCGGCACTGGTCCGCGCGCACGACCAGGGTCTGCGCACCTCCGAGCAGGACGACCCGAACGCGGGCGCGGCATTGCAGCACGCGCTGCTCGTGCTCGCGAGCCCGTTGACCGACGACGAGCGTCACGCGGCCGAGATGTGCTCGAGCGGCGTCGCGCTGGCCAACTGGATCTTCGGGCTGCTCCCGCCACACGAGGCGGCGACGGTGCCGGGCACGGCGGCCGAGCCAACGCCGTGCGGCCGGCTGGCCGGCGTGCTGCGGCGCGCCCGCCGACGGTTCGAGCCGCTCCCACCGACACCGGACCTCGGCCACCGTGTGCTGGCCTGGGTGCTCGGCAACGGGCAGTCGCGCGAGTCGCAGGAGATGCGCGCGTCGCGGCTGGAGTCCGACCTGCGCGTCGCCTCCGCCGACCTCGACCGCGGCGCTGGCCGGCAAGACGTCCCACGCTCGTCGTTGGACATGACCGTGCCGTCGCCGGCCCCGTCCGGAACCGAGTACCAGCCGGTGAGCGCGCTGCATCCCGACAGTGGCGGCGCCGTTGGCCCGCAGCCCGACCGCGGCCGTGACACCGACCGCGACGCCGCCCCGACGCCGCTGCGTGCGTCGTCGGGAGCGCCACCGGCGATCGCCGGTGCCGGCTCGACGCCGGCGACGTTCGGCAACGCCGCACCCGCGCTCGCGCCACGGATCCCCGAGCCCGACGACGAGGCCAGCGAAGACCTCGTGCGCATGCCGTTGACGCGTGCAGCCCGGCCACGGTTGGCACCCGCATCCGAGCCGACCTCGCGCACGGCGTCGGACGACGCCACCGAGACGATCCCGCCGGCACCGCCGAGCGACGACGCGCCTCCCCGACCGATCGCACTGCGACGCGGACCGATCGACGACACCGGCCCGGCACCGGTCCGTCCCGCCGCCGACCCGGCTGCGCCAGACCCCGGCGACGGCCCGGCACCGTCGCCGCTCAGCCCGGCGGAGCAACGGGATTCGTTCGCGGGCGGTGATGTCGACACCGAATCT
>JAHWKT010000078.1 GCA_019347695.1 Actinomycetota bacterium
GGAGCCGGGACGGGGAATCGAACCCCGGACCTGCTCATTACGAGCTATCAACTCAGTATCGTTGTTCATGGTGACGATTGGCCGCTTGACGTGCACGTATGCGTGATCATCGCTGCCACGAGTTCGACGAGCGTGCGGCTGTTGACGCTGTTGCCAGCGGAGATCCGTTCAGCCGTATGAACCTGCATCGACCTCGCTGGCAGCAGGCGATGGCTTCGTCGAGTATGAAGTGGCCGGCGTTGGCGAGGACATGCAACGTCGCACCCGGGATCGCGTCGTGGAGGCGGTGGGCCCAGCTGACCAGCTGCCAGCCGTCCTGCTTCCCCCAGATCAGGTGCATGGGCACGCGCCCGCGCTGCCCGATCCGGTCGGACAGCTCGGCGGTGTGGGGGGCCCGTAGTGCACGACCTGATGCTGACACTGGCCTGCCCGACCGGTCCGCTGATGATGTCGACGCAGTGGTCGAGCGCGCCATCAACCAGGACTGCGTCGTCGACGACGGTCGACAACAGCCACTGGCGGACATGCGCGCGGTGGGCGTCGGGTGGCGCGGCGATCAGCGCGTCCAGCCCAGCCTGCATCTGCTGGCGCGTACGCGCGGACGGCCACGAGTCAAACGACACGCAGTCGATGAGCACCAGCGACCGCACGCGCTCGGAGTGCAACACGCCGATCTGTTGCGCGGTCCCACCGCCGATGTCGTACGCGACCACGTGTGCCGATTCGACGCCTCGGGCGGCCAGCACCGCGAGGACGACGCCGACCTGGGCGGACACCGACGTGTCGACCAGAGGATCGGCCGGGGGTTCGCTGGCGCCGTAGCCGAGTAGATTGAGCACCACGACGCGATGGCCGTCGGCCACCAGAGCCGGCACGATGTGGCGCCAGGTCACCGACGACGACGCTGTGCCGTCGAGCAATTCACGACCGGGGCGCCATCCGCCGGTCCGTGGTCACCAAAGGCCACTTGGAAGCCGTCGACGACCACATCGTCGGGCACCACTATCCTTGACGAGATCTCACCCATCGCTGTACATGGCCACGCTGACGCAACGGCCGCTTATACCGCCCAGTCGCGCCATCCGCGCACGATGTCCTGGCCTCCGGGGATCTGAGCCGGCACCGAGTTCGCCGAACGGCATCGACCGCGACGAATCCCAGAGGGGGCCGTCACCGACGACAGTACCCCTCGCTGGCCGGCGTAGATGCTGTCGAGGCTGGGCTGCCATTGCGGCGACAGGAGCGACCTTGTAGCCGTGGTCGAGGGCGTGGTGACGTGTGCCAGGGCTACCACTACGCGCGCCGTTGCCCGCCGGGCAACCATCCTCTACTACAGCCCGCTCCCGGACCCGACGGGACACCGCCACTCGCTGGCGCAGACGCCGGCGAGGGACTGCGTTCAGCCAGCGAATGCCCGTACCGTGCGCCGTCGCCTTCCGTGCGCCGTCGTCAGCTCTGCGTGCCGCCTCCTGGGCGCTCGCTCGACGGTTGCCAACGGAGCAGATACGACTCCAACCGGTCGAGGATGAGATTGAAGATCATGACCAGCACCATGATAACCAGGATGCCGGCCAGCGTTCCGGTCGTATTGAACAACTGGGTGCTCTGCATGATGCGGAAACCCAGGCCTGCGGTCGAGGCGATGAACTCGCCGACGATGGCTGCGACGATCGCGTACGGGATGGCGATGCGCAGGCCCGCGATAATCCACGGGGAGGCGGCCGGGAGCACCACCTTCCTCAATATGGTGAGCCGTCCCGCGTCCAGCACCCGCGCTACGTTGACGAGATCGTCGTCGATCTGCCCGACCCCGGTGAACGTGTTAAAGAACGTGAGGAAGAATGTCATCAATGCGGCGAGCATGATTTTCGACGTGATTCCGATGCCGAACCATACGATGAATAGTGGCGCTAGTGCGATCCTCGGAATGCCGTAGACGGCGAGTATGTAGGGGTTGAGGACCTTCGCGACCGTCCGCAACTCTGCGATGACGAAGCCGAGCACGACGCCGAGCACCGCGCCGAAGCCGTAGCCGAGCACTGCTGCTCTCAGTGTGATCGCTACGTCAGAGATCAGCTGTCCGCTGGTAAAAGACTCGTACAGACTCTGGGCGATGGCGGAAGGTTTGGAGAACCAGAACGAGCTGTAGAGTCGTCCACTCGTCAGCTCCCAGAACACGAGGACGGCCGCGCCGAACGCTAGGCGCCACCACCAGAGTCGCGCAGTATCGGATGATAGCACCGACTTAATGACGTTTTCGTCCGGAGTGGGGGCGTCGCGATCTGTGGTTTCGGCCGTGCTGCTCATCTCACAGTCCTATCGAGTCTTCCTCGGCGTCCTCACGCATTTCGGTCTGCAGTTCGTCCCACAACGGGTCGAAAACCTCGCGGAATGTGTCCGTTGTGGGGATCGAGAAGACATCCCGGGGGCGCTCTAGGTCAACGTCGTACACCATTTTGACGGTGCCGGGGTGCCGGGTCATCACGAGTACGCGATCCGACAACGTGACCGCCTCGTTAAGGTCGTGCGTGATGAAGATCACGGTCGCGCGGTCCTCACGCCACAGGTCCAGCAGCAGCGTCTGCAACTGGAGCCGCGTCTGGACGTCGAGCGGTCCGAATGGCTCGTCCATGAGGATCACATCCGGACGCCAAGCCAGTGTGCGGGCGATGTTGACGCGCGCACGCATGCCCCCGGACAACTCGTGACGGAACCTGTCCTGAAAGCCGTCGAGGCCCACGCGCTTGATGATGGCTTCCGCACGCTCCTCGCGCTCGTCGGTGGCTACGCCACGGACCTCCATCCCGAACTCGACGTTCTTTCGCAAGGTGCGCCACGGGAACAGGTTGTCCTCCTGTGTGACGTAGCCGATCTCTCCGGTCACGCCCCTGACTGCGTCGCCCTTGTACAAGATCCTCCCAGAGGTCGGCTGCAGCAGACCAACCATCATGTTCAACAGCGTGCTCTTGCCGCAGCCGCTTGGGCCGACAATGGTGAAGAATTCGCCTGATTCCACATCGAAGCTGACGTCATCGACCGCGAGCACCTGCTGGCCTCGCGACGAGAACTCGCGCTCGACGTGCTCTACAGCGATGACGGCTTGTTCGTTCATTGCACGAAGTCGTCCGTGAACAGGTTGAACACCCGCTCGGTTTCGATGTCGTCTTCTCCCAACATCGTGAGGGTGTTGTCGACGGCCTCCATCGTCAGTTCTCCGCCCTCGTTCAGCGCGCCCTTTACGTTCTCCAGCGACGAGACCAGCACCTCGCGATCGAGGTCGGCGAAGTCGGACGCGATGGCGTCGGCAATCTCCTCCGCCGAGTGGTCGATTGCCCACTGGGTGCCCTCGCGGGTCGCCTCGACGAACGCCGCGACGGTGTTGGGGTTCTGTTCGGCAAAGTCCGGCCGGACGTAGATGTTCTCCATCATGAAGGGATCGATGGACTGCACCACGCCCTTGGTGTTGTTGATGAGCATGATCGCGTCGCCCTGCGCGGCCTGCTCGGATATCGGCGAGGAGATCGCGATCGCATCGACCTGTCCCTGCTGCAGCGCGGCGACGATAGCTCCGCCCCCTCCGACCCCGATAATGTTGGTGTCCGCGTCGGGATCGAGCCCCGCCTGCCTCACGAGGAAGCGGGCGGTTGCGTCGGTCAGCGATCCAGGTCTGGTCACCCCGATTGTCTTGCCCTCGAGCGCCGCCAGCTTCTCCTCCAGCGGAGAGTCCTCGGTCACGCCGGCCTCGTCAGCTGCCTGCTGCGACATCACGATGTTGATGATGCTGCGGTTCATGTAGTTGTAGACGTTCTGGACGTCCTGCCCTTCGCGCAGCGCGTTGATCTGGTAGGTCCCAGCGCCCGCATTGAACTCCGCGTCCCCTGCCAGCAGCGCCTGCAGGTCGGGTCCGCCGCCTTGCGTCACAATCTGCTCGACGTTGAGGCCGCGTTCCTCGTAGAACCCTTGGGCACGCGCGACGTAGACCGGAAGAAATGCCAGGCTTGCCACAGCCTGCGTAACGGTGACGTCACTCACCTCCGGCTCCGCCTCGGCCGTTGCGTCGCCACCCTCGGTGCTCGCACCGCCGGCCTCCGCGGTCGTCGCTTCTTCCTCGGCAGCGGCCTGCTCGGACTGGCCGTCACCACCACCCCCACACGCCGCGGCGAGCAACGCGATGCAGACGACCCACACCAACCCTCGCATGGTGCTTCGCATACTTACCTCTCTTGTTGGTGATCCGGCCTGACGACGTTGTTGCGCAGCGTGCCGATCCCGTCGACCGAGATCTCCACTCGATCATCGACGCTGAGCTCGCCGACACCCGGCGGAGTGCCAGTCATGATTACGTCACCCGGCTCGAGTGTCATGATCGATGACGCAAACGCCAGCAGGTCTGCAACTCCAAAGACCATCTGCGATGTGTTGGACTTCTGTCGTTGCTCGCCGTTGACGCGGCACTCGATCTCAAGGTTCGTGGGATCGAGACCTCTCGTCACTACTGGACCGAGTGGCGCGAATGTGTCGAAGCCCTTCGCGCGGGTCCACTGCGAACCCGGGGTCTGAAAGTTGCGCGCGGTGACGTCGTTGCCAATGGTGTAGCCAGCGATGAATGATTCCGCGTATTCCGCCGCAACGTTTCTCGCCCGTCGCCCGATTACGACGGTCAGTTCGGCTTCGTAATCGAGTTGTGTCGCCTCGTTTGGGCGGACGATGTCGGCGTCCGGACCGATTACGGCGCTCGGAGGTTTGAAGAACAGTAACGGCTCGTCAGGCAGCTCCATGCCGATCTCGTCGGCATGATCGCGGTAGTTGAGACCCACGCAGATGATTTTCGAGGGAACACACGGGGCGAGCAGCGTGACGTCTTCTGTCGCGTAGTCTCCCGACGGCGTACGGAGCACGCCGTCGGCGAGTTCCCCGAAGAGCACAGCGCCGTCCGTTGTGCGAAAGCGCGCGAAGTTCACGACAAGTTCCTTTCGTCAAGCTCTGAGAGCACCTTCTCGACGGTGTGATTGAGGTGGCGCCGCAAGGCGTCGTCCGCGGCGTCGCCGTCGCTTCGGCGGGCGGCTTCGATCAGTTCACGATGGCCGGCCTGTGCCTGGGCGCTGTGGCCGTAGGCCACGAGCATCCACACGTACGGCTCCGACTGGATCCGCAGATCGCGGATGTACTTCAGCAGGCGGTCCCACCCGGCGATGGCGTAGTAGGTCAGGTGGAAGTCGCGATTGCGCCGCACCCACCGGTGTCCCCGCTCGGTGTGCTCGAGCGCCTCGTAGATCGACTCAAGGCGCGCGATGTCGTCGGGACCGGCAAGCTCGGCCGCCCTTCTAGCGGCCAACGCCTCTAGAGCCATGCGGATCGCGTAGATCTCACGAAGATCGTCGACCGAGGGTTTGAAGACCGAGACGCCGCGCTTGCCCTCGCCGACGACGATGCCCTCCGCGCGCAGTCGGGCGACGGCTTCGCGCAATGGTGTACGACTGACGCCCAGCGTGGCAGACAGCTGCTCTTCCCGCAGCGGCTCGCCAGCACCGAGGCGACCCGACAAGATCAGCTCGCGGATCTGCTCGGCGGCATCCTCAGCGGCAGTCAGTGCCCAACACCCCGTTCGTCGCCTTTCCCGACATCCGGGCACTCGTATACGGTACGGTAGTATCCTGTCGCATACAAGAGCCGGGTGTGGAGAGGGCTCGCCATGGAACTTGCTAAAGGTGCCGTCGCGGGAACCATCGGAGTCGCGGGCATGGCCGGAGCCATCACGACGCTGCGCCGAGCGCTGCTGCCGCCGGATCACCTGGTCAAGACCCACCCCGAGAAGGTGATCGAGCGCCTGTTCGAGGCGTTGGGCAGAACTGACCCACTCGATGTCGTCACACGTCGACGCCTCGGCGACCTCATTCACTTCGGGTACGGCGCCCTGTGGGGTGCGACGTACGCCGTCGTGACACGTGGGCGACGCCCGAATCCATTTGTGGGCGGGCCCCTGTACGCCGCGCTGCTGTGGGGCACGAACTTCGGTGGCCTCATGCCACTGCTAGGCGTCCAGTCGGGCCCGTGGACCTGGAACGGTCGCGAGTTCGCGTTCACCGGCGTGGCGCACGTCACCTACGGCACGGTGACCGCACTCGTACTCGACGCGCTCGATCGGCGGGGTAGCTGAGGGCCGAGCCCGACGTGCGGGCGTGGCTGCCCCTACTGGCCGGAGGGTTGTCAGCGGGAATGGTCGCCGGGCTCTTCGGTGTCGGCGGCGGGTTCCTCTTCGTCGCCGTACTCGTGTTCGGAGCGCAGCTACGACAGGCGCAGGCCCACGCCACTGCTCTGGTGGCCGTGGCACTGGCGGCGAGCGCGGCCGGATTCAGGTTCGGCATCGACGACGCGATCGTGTGGCCGGGGGCGCTCGCGTTAGCGGCGGGCGCGATCGCGGGAGCGCGCCTGGGGTCGCGGTACATGCCCAGGATCAGCGAGTCGGCGCTGCTACTGCTGCTAGTCGTCGTGCTCGCCATTCTGTCGATCCGCTTCCTACTGGTTGGCGGAGTCGGCGGAAGCCAGGCGGGGTCAGAGGTGGTGGTGCTCGACTTGTGGCTCGTCGCGGCGCACCTACTCGGCGGCCTGTTCGCTGGCGTCCTGTCCTCGCTCACGGGAGCGGGAGGTGGCTTCGTCTACGTGCCACTGCTCGTCGTCGCATTCGGCTACCAGCAGCATGTCGCAGAGGGCACCTCACTCGGAGCGGTCGTCCCGACCGCGCTGGCCGGCGCGACCGGTCACCACCGGCACGGATATACCGACTGGGCAGTCGGCTCGCGACTGGGCCTCGGCAGCATTCTCGGCGGGCTCGCCGGCGCACAGATCGCGCTCGCACTCCCCGCCGACGTGCTGGCACGCCTGTTCGGTGTGTTCCAAGCGATCCTCGCCGTGCTGTTCTGGCGACGTCGCACCCGCCGAGCCAAGCCTCACGGCGAGGTCGCCGACTGAACCGCCCGGCACGGCCCTTCAACAGAGTCATCCTGAAGGGACGGGGACGACTGTCCGAGTAGTCCCAATTCTCAGCGGGAACGAGCAATGCGAGAAGAACGCGGCGAACCCGGCGGCGGCCGCGAGCAGCAGCAAGCTGGCGCCGGATACCGCGGGCAGCCCGAACCGCGGATACAGCAGCTACCCGAGGTAGCCGGCGATCCCGGCGAGCAATGTGCCGGCGGCGAGCAGTCCGTACCGCCACCACCGGTCCCGGCGGCGGGTCACCGGTCGAGCACCGCCCGCAGCGCCTGGCTGGTTGGCATCCCGGCCGGTCCGTCAGGGGTTTCGTGCACCCGGCAGGACCATCCGACCGGCGCATCGCCGCGGCCGAACGGGTCGCGGCCGTCGATCGGGATCGTCGGTGGGCCGCGGAACCGGGGCGCTTGGGTGGCGTCGGGTGTGTCGCTGCGCTGATGGTCGAGTGCGAACCCGAGGTCGTCGGCGAGCGCAGGCAGCCGGCGGTCGGCGGACTGCCAGTGCGGGCAGCCCTCGACGTCCTGCAACGTGACCTGCATGCACGCTCCGGTCGTCGGTGACGTCGTTGGCTTGCACGGTACGGCTTCCACTACGGTGGAAGGTCAACCGGGAGGGGTGTCATGCTGATCGGTGAGGTCGCCGCCGCGACGGGCGTGTCGACCAAGACGCTGCGGTTCTACGAGCGCCGGGACCTGCTTCCCACGCCCTCGCGGCTACCGAACGGCTACCGGGCCTACGACCGCACGGCCGTCGCGCGGGTCGCGTTCATCCGCCAAGCGCAGCACGCCGGGTTCACGCTCGCGCAGATCCGTGAGATCCTCGCCATCCGCGACGGTGGGCAGGCGCCGTGCGCCCACGTCGACGCGCTGATCCACCAACGCCTGGAACAGACACAGCGGCGGATCGCCGAACTGCACGAGACGAGAGCCACGCTGCAGCAGCTCGCGCAGCGCAGCGACCAGGTCGACCCCTCCTGCGACGGCTACTGCCGCATCATCCAACAC
This sequence comes from Actinomycetota bacterium, assembly GCA_019347695.1. Classification (GTDB taxonomy): domain Bacteria; phylum Actinomycetota; class Nitriliruptoria; order Euzebyales; family JAHELV01; genus JAHELV01. The sequence goes on from JAHWKT010000078.1 coordinate 7,992, forward strand.
GCGCCGGCACCCCGTCACGAACCCTGAGACGCCGCCGCCTTGGCCGCAAACGCTGCCGCTGTGGGTGGGGGCGTCGCGCCCAGCGGGTCGCGTCGGCAGGCGCGCCACTCGGCCTGTCACGAGGTCGAGCGACACGACGCGCGACCACGGGTGGGTGGAGGGAGGCCATCGACCAGCGCCGCGCGCACGACCTGGCCACTGACGAGTCACCGGCCATCGATCGCGAGCCGCGCCGTCCGCCGGGACACCTCGGCCACCGGGCGTGTGAGCGGGCGTTGCCACTCGAGATCAGCCTGTGGTTCCCACGTTGCGACGACTGTTGGCATGGTGGCGGGGTGATTGGCGCACGCTGGAGCTGGCAGTTGTACTCGCGCATGGAGCGTGGAGGAAGAGCTGACGATGACGACGGATCTGACGCACCGTCTGGCGATCTATCCGATGGTGGAGGAAGCCGACGCTGTCGGCGTCGTTGCTGCGGTGTACGGCCGGATTCTGTCGCGCATGCCGCTGGTGCCGAGCCTGTTCAAGTCGTTCGCCGTCTGTCCCGCATATCTCGTGCTGGCGTGGCGGCAGGCTGATGCGGTGTTCGACCGGGACGACTTCGGCGACGGGGCTGCACGGCTGCGCGCGTCGGTGGCGCGCGAGGTGACGCCTCCGCCGGACGTCGAGGTGCGCGACACCGTCGGGCGGTTCGTGGCGCCGCTGGCGAGGATGTTGCTGCTGTCGGCGGGGTTGCACCTCGCGCTCGACGGCGAACTCGAAACAGCATCAGCGGACGCCGCGCCGCCGACCGCGGTCGACGCGGTCGCGGAGCATCCCGCGCCGTCGCAGTGGCAGGCCGACGCCGCCGACGTGTTCGGCCGCATCCGCCGGGCGTTGCAGACACCCATCATCAACAGCATCTGGCGTGAGCTCGCCGGCCAGGGGCAGCTCGAACACGCGTGGTCACACCTCGAACTCCAGGTACCGGCGGCGCTGCAGGCCGCCGACCGCCTGCAGGCCGCCGCGCTGGATGCCGCCCGAGCGATGCAGTGGCCCGTCGTTGCGGACGCGGATGCGCTGCGGCGCGCTGGCGTGGGCGACGCGGCGGCCGGGATCGCGTCGATCCTCGACGCGTACATCAAGACATTGCCGCGTGTACTGGTGCTGGCGGCATCCAGCGCCGAGTGAAGGAGCCCGGGATGGAATCGCACACGATCGACGTCCGGGGGGTGCCGCTGCGGTGGGAGGCGCAGGGCGCCGGCGACCCGGTAGTCCTGCTGCACGGGATCCCGACCAGCCCGGCGCTGTGGCGCCACGTCGTCCCGCTGGTCGAGGATGTGCAGGCGTTGGCGTTCGAGATGGTCGGGTACGGCGAGAGCATCCCCGCGGGCCGGCAACGCGACCTGTCGGTCGGCCACCAGGCCGACTATCTGCTGGCGTGGATGGATGCGGTGGAGATCGACCGGGCCGTGCTGGTCGGCCACGACCTCGGCGGGGGTGTCGCGCAGATCGCTGCGGTGCGCGCGCCGGAGCGCTGCGCCGGTCTGGTCCTGACCAACGCCATCGCCTACGACTCGTGGCCGATCCCTAGCGTCAAGGTCCTGCGCGCCACGGCGCCTGCGTTGCGGCATCTGCCCGCACGTACCGTGCAGGCGGTCATGGGCACGTTGCTCGCGCGCGGCCACGACAACGCGGCGATGGCGCGCGAGTCACTGCGTGTGCACGCCCGCCCGTACCTGGACCACGACGGCGCAGCGGCGCTGGCCCGGCAGGTGTCGTGGCTGCACGTGCGCGACACGTTGGTGGTCAGTGACCGGCTCCGTGAGCTCGACGTGCCGGCGCGGGTGGTGTGGGGTGCCGCCGACCAGTTCCAGAAGATCGCCTATGGCGAGCGGCTGGCGTGGGATCTGCGTGCGGACCTCGATCGCATCGAGGGCGGCAAGCACTTCGTGCCCGAGGACCATCCCGATCGCATCGCCGCGGCCATCCACGCCGTCGTCCGCGCGGCGTGACGGCCGCACGGACGACGGTTACGGGAGCGGCGATCGGCGGCCGCCGCTCCCGGGGTCGTCACCGGCTGGGGGCCGGCGGCAGGTCGATCTCGGTGCCGACCAGGTGGTTGAAGTAGTTGGTCAGGATCGTGCGGACGACGTCGGCGTAGGCCTCGAGGAGCTCGCGGTCGGACCAGCCGGCTTCGATCGCGGTCTTCCAGGTGGAGTCGTCGACGTAGCCCTTGTTCGCGGCGATCTCGCGAGCGACGGACAGCAGCGCGGTCAGCCGCGCGTCGTCCTCGACGGCGCCTTCGCGGATCTGGATGGTCTGCTCGTCGGTGAAGCCGGTCTTCTTCGACGATCCGGTGTAGGCGGCCTGGCAGTACTCGCAGGCGTTGATCGCGGCGACGGTGAGGTGGATCGCTTCACGCGTCGGGGGGTCGAGCGACGACTGTTCGCTGAGCAGGTTCTCAACGGCGTTGTACATGTTGATCAGGGCTGGCGCATGCGCCATCTCGCCGAAGATGTTGAGGACCTTGCCGACCCGGCTCGACTGGTGCTCGAGGGCCTGGCGACCTTCTTGCGGTGCGGAGTCTGGGTCGTGTACCGGAACTCGTGGCATGAATGTGCTCCTGACATAGCGAATGGTCTACTCGAAACCCGATCGCCGGCGTGGTTATTCCATCACGGCGACGCGGCTTCCGGCGGCCGAGTGGTCCGGTGCGCGGCACTCAGTGGCCGAGCGTCCGCATCCAGGCGCGGTCCTCCGGCGGCAGGGCGGCGGACCACCTCTCATCTTCGCCCGGGTCGGGCAGGACGTGGCCGAACTCGACCATCGCCGCCGCCGGCAGCTCGACCAGGTACACCCACACGCCGGTGGACGTCACTGCCGCGACGGAGACGATGACGTCGGTCAGGCCACGGACGAGCGCGGCGCGCGTCGTGGCCGGACGATCACTACGGACGTTTCCGATCAGGAACACATGGTCGTGGCGCAGGGGCGCGCCGCCGATGAACACCGCACCGGACTCCGCCTCGTCGAACGCAACCCGCGCGAAGTAGGTCGGCGCGCCGGTGACGTTGTGGTGGACGCGGGTGATCTCGCCTGCCAACTCCGCCCGCTGCGGCGGCGAGAGGCGGCCGCGCACCGTGGTGCAGCGGTACGACGGCATCGAGGCTCCAACGATTGGTCACGTGCCGGTCTACCGCACGTGCACCCAACGCGCTCCGGGATCATGCCTGCGCGTAGGTGGCGGTGGCGCGTGCGGAACCCGCCCTGGGAGCCCGACTGTTGGCCTCCCCGACAAGGAAGAGTCCGTCTCGACTGCCGCCACCGGCGATCGCGTGCGCGAGTCGAACGCCGACCTCCGTGAGGTCGTGCGCCTCGTCGATGAGCACCGCGGCATAGCGCTCGCGCAGCCGTCCCGACCTGACGAGCGCGAGTGCCTTGATCAGCGCATCGTTGCCGTCGACGACATCTCGACGTTGCAGCTGATGCCAATACTCCGCAAACAGCGACCACACATGGACTTGGGGGCGTCCGTGATGGGCCGTTCCTCGCATGTGCGGTGCTGCCTCCTTGCTGTGGCTGCGGTCTTTGTGCAACCAGGCGGTGAGAAGTCAGCGCAGGTCGGGGCCGCCTACGAGTGACTGCCAGCGCAGGCGGCGCCGGGTCGTTCAACATCCGGGTCGTGTGCTCAACTTCGACGGTCACGATGACGCGGTGGTCACCGGGCTGGTGGAACGGATACTCGTCCTTGCCAAGGTACTTGCTTGCCAGCGCGTTAATGAATGCGTTGCCCTCGTCGTCGGAGATATCTACGACTCGGCCGCGGACCTCGAGGTAGCGATACGGTTCTCCAGGTCAATGATCGACATCGCGACGCGCGGTTCGCGCTGCACGTTGCGGTACTTCTGGCGGTCGGTCGTCTGACTGAACCTCACCGACGTGGCGTCACCGTCAATCCACACCGGCGTGGACTGGGGCTCGCCGTGGGGGCCGATCGTCGCCACGTGGGCAAAGCTGACACCGGTCACAAGGTCAAGGTGACTGTCGGGAACCATGGAACTCCTCCGATTGCTGCATGGCGGGCTCGGGAACACCGAGGACAACGCGGCATTCCGTGGTGCGCCCCGGCCGACGAAGTGCGCGCCGTGAGGAAAGAGCAGCTGCGTTGCACCCTGCAGAGAGGCACGCACGCCGCGGAATGACACGAGGAACACGTCGGCGGCGAGGGCTTCGCGCCAATGGAGCGCAACGAGGATCAGGGTCCCGAGGACGAGACCGACCGCGACGAGGCGACAGGCTCGGGCAAGCAGTTCGAACCCGGTCGTCACGACGCGTAGCGACAGCCTGTTTGCTCGCACGTGTCGGGTCTCCTATCGAACTGGGACTCGGCAGCACAGGTGACGATCTGTGATGCAGAATCGGATCGGAGGGAAACACCATGACGTAGAACGCTAGATGGGACGACGTCATGGCTTCGAACGCAACGGCAGGGCAGTCATCCGAGACGCTTCGCGCTCGCCTGGGACGCGGTGTGATCGGCGGCGTGATCGCCGGCATCCTGTTCATCGTGCTCAACGCCTGGTACGTGGCCTCGCAGGGGCAGCCGCCGATCCGGCCCTTGGGTTTGATCTCGTCAATCGTGCTGGGCGCCAACGCGCTCCCGGACGCCGTGAACCCTGCCCTGGGTGCGGCCATCCACATCGCGCTGTCGGCGGTCTACGGACTGGTGTTCGCGCTGGTGGCGCCACTGTTTCGGACCAACGGTACCATCGCGCTCGCGGGTGGCGTCTACGGCATCTTGCTGTTCGTCGTGAACTTTCTCGTGCTCGCGCAGACGGTGCTACCCCAGTTCCAGATGCCCAACCTGCCGGTCGAGTTCATGGCGCACGCGCTGTTCGGACACGTGCTGGCGTTCGCCTTCTACAGCTCGGGTGTCCGCAACGACGAGTCGCCGTTCGCAGTCGGGTCACTGACGGGCGGACGCCGTGCGTGACGGCGGCGGCCACACGACCGAGGATGCTGACAGATGCGCTGCCGCCGCGCGGGCATCTCGCCACTCATTGCTGGTCGCCGATCAGCGTCCCCGATCCATCAGGTCCCGTCGTCGCTGCCCGTACTGACTTCATGACGCGATCAGCGCGATGAGCACACGACAACCTGGGATGACCCACGAAGGGCACATCGTCGTTTACTCCTTGAAGGCGTCGCACTAGCGATGCGGTTGGCGACGGCAGTCTCGGACGGCCACGTGGACGCACTGACGAGCGTGACACCGCGATGACACATCAGATGGAACCAGCCGCCACCAGTGGCTACCAGCGGCCACTTGCACGGACCCTCGACTGAGCGCGATTCTGCCGCCACTGACGAGGAATGGCGACCAGTGGCTACCAGTAGACACGGTTCTACGTGCATTGTTGCGATCAGGGCGTAGCCCGCTCGAAATCAGCAGGTCCGGGGTTCGATTCCCCGTCCCGGCTCCACCCTCTCACCAGGCATTTCGCCCGAATTGCGGGGCTGACCAGGCGGAACGCGAGATGGGTCGGGTCTCGCTGGTTGCCGCTGGTGGCCGCTGTCGGCCCTTCGTTTCCACCGCTCTTTCGATCAGTGTGCGAAGGGATCCGGGGGCTCGTCGGCGGCGAGGGCCTGTTCCCAGCGGGCCAGCCCGACCTGGGTGTCGCCGTGCATCACGCCCAGGTAGGTGTCGAGCAGCACCGACAAGGTCTTGTGCCCGCTCCACGCCTGGGCGGTCTTGAGCGGCACGCCGGCGTTGAGCCACCCGGTGATCGCGGCGTGCCGCAGATCGTGCAGCCGCACCTGCTGGAGCGGCGACGACGCCGGGAACGTCGCATCGCGTGCGGCGTTCCACACATCGCGTTGGAAGTTGGACAGGTCGATCCGGCCGCCCTGGGTGTTGGTGAACACCACGTCGCCCGGATCAGACTGCGCCCACCGATCGACATGGTCGCGCAGTGCTCGGACGAGCTCGCCAGGAACGGGGATGGTGCGAGACGAGTGCGCACCGCGGCCCTTGAGCGGCCGCCGCCGGTCCTCTCCTTCCAGGAAGTACTTGTCGGGCACGGCCGAGTGCGTGCCCCGGGCCGTGATCGTGGCGGGGGTCGCGGTGAGGTGCAGGTCGCGGCGGCGCAACGCCACGGCTTCGCCGGGCCGCAGCCCGCACAGGCCCTGGGTGAGCACGAACGCCGCGTAGCGGGGGTCGACGCCGGCGCAGGCGGCGGCCAGTTCTCGCAGATGCATGGGGGTCATGACCAGGTCGGGGTCGATCCCGTCGTCGGTCGTGGGTTCCGGCTCGACGGCCTCCCAGGGGTCCCACTCGAGCAGCCGGCGTTTGCGGGCGTGGGTGAACACCGCCCGCACAACGGCGCGGGCACGGCGGACGCTGCTGGCGGCCAGCGTGCGCGGCCGGCCGATCAGGTCATGGATGCGGACGTACTCGACCAAGGCGTGCAGATGCGCGTCCGTGACGTGTGCCAGCGGCAGCGACCACCGACCGAACCACACCTCCCACCTGCCATCGCTGTCATCGGTCTCGGTGTCGTCGGGCATGAGCGCGTGCGATCGCAGCCAACGGTCGGCGGCACGCAGATCGTCGGCCGACAGCGCAGGGGCGTCATCGGTGACCAGCAACAGGCAGGCGCGGGCGATGTCGCGTTGGGCGTTGCGGCGGCTGGCGGGTTCCCAGCTACGCCACTTGCGCTCGACGTACTCGACGGCGACGTCGAAGAACGACACCACCCGCTCAGCACCCGGGTCCCCGCCTTTGGGTGGGTCGGTGAACTGGCGGCTGTTAGGGTCGAACAAGCGGCCTTCGGCGAAGGCCTCGTGGAGGCGTCGCGCGAAGCTGTCGGCCCACCCGCGTTGCTCGAACGTGTAGCTGAACTGATGCCCGTCGACGCGGTAGCGAACGTCGAACCGGGCGACCTTGCGGCGCACCCGCTCGCCACTGCGCCGGTCGGTGACCCACACGGTGACGGTGCGCTTGTACACGCCGGAGACGCGGAACTGGGTGGGCCGCCACGGGCGGTCGGGGCGGTCAGCGGGCGGTGTCATGGTGTGCCATCCAGTCGTCGAGCCAGTCGCGGCGGATGCGTATCGACCCGTTGGGCAGCTTGGCGTGGCGGGGGAACCGCCCCGAGTTGGTGCCGGCGGCCGACCACTTGTAGGCGGTCGAGATGGACACGCCGAGTTCGTCGGCGAACTCCCGCACGGTCAACCACCGCCTGTGCTGGTCACGGTGCATCGCATCCTCCCGTCGTCGCTGTCGTCTGCTGGCGGCCACCGGTCGCCGGTGGCTCGCCGCGGCCGACGTGTAGACGCGGGACTTGCACAGTCCTTGCAGATCCGCTGGCAACCCGCACCTGCACTCAACTGGCACCTGTGGAAAACCGTCCAGCGAAATGCCAGAACGCCGACTACGCGCGGCTCGGCGCTACCGGAACTTGCAGATCCCTGGCACTACGGCCCGGACGGTGGTCCACGCCTTGCAGATGACTGGCACGACCTGCGCGGGCAGCCCAGAAACTTGCAGATCACTGGCACGCGACCGTCACCCGGAGTGTCGGACAGCCGGGACGCCGCTGCGCTGTGGCCGCTCGACGCGGCGGGGATCACGCGAATCGCGGCGGGCGTACACTCGCGGGTGCTATCGCGAGGTGAGGACGGTGCAGGATGGACGGCATCGACGAATTGGCGCAGTCGATGCTCGCGCGCTGCGCCTCACACGGTCACAGCGTCGCCGAGGTCGCCGATCGCCACGCCCAAGAAGCGCTGCGCGCCGAGCTGCGGCGCCTCGCCCGCCAGTGGCAGGTTCGGATCCGCACCGTCGCGCGTGACGACCGGGTCGGCGTGACGCGCATTGATGAGCAACCTTGGGACGACGACGAGCGCGCTGCCATCGAGCGGGTCAACGATGCACTCGGCGACAGCTTCCACGGACCATAGGCCACAATTCAGTCCAAGGCGTCACAACGACTGCTCAGGCCGAGCCCCCGCGTCTGCCTTGTCTGGCGTCTGGCATCTGCCATCGACGCCGTGCTTTACGGACCCCCGCAGACCTCCCTACATCCGGGGACGGTATGACGTGACAGGCGAGCACGGTCGGATGGGGCCCGCGGCATCGGCCAGGTCGCCGCGGTCGACTGGACCTGTCGGGCGTTGCGGTCGCGGATCGACGATCGGTGCTGGTGTCATGTAGCTGGGGGCGCAGCAACGACGCCGCGCCGATCGGATTCGGTGAGCAGGAACCTCGCGAGCGGGGGGGGTCGGACCCGAGGCGCCGAGCCATGCGCTATAGGTCGGCGAAGCGGGCGGTATTCGGTATCCGCCCTGCTGAGTATCGTGGGCCGCATGGCGCTCCAGCGGATGGACCACGTCGGCGTGGTCGTCGACGACCTCGACGCAGCCATCGCGTTCTTCGTCGAACTCGGTATGGAGTTGGCGAGCGAGGCGCCGGTCGAGGGACGGTGGGTGGACCGCGTCGTCGCGCTCGACGACTACGAGTCGACATCGCATTCGTGCGGAGCCCGGATGGCCACGGCCAGCTCGAGCTGACGAAGTGCCACAACCCGGCGGCCACCACCGCCGAGCCGAACGCACCGGCGAACACGCTGGGCCTACGGCGCATCATGTTCGCCGTCGACGACCTCGACGACGTCGTCGCCCGCCTGCGGACCCACGGCGGAGAACTCGTCGGCGAGATCGCGCAGTACGAGGACAGCTATCGGCTCTGCTACGTCCGCGGCCCCGCGGGCATCA
>JAHWKT010000209.1 GCA_019347695.1 Actinomycetota bacterium
TCGAGACGTTGACGAACCGCTCGACACCGTGGTCGGCGGCGACCTCGAGCAGGTCCAGCGTCGCCAGCGCGTTGGTCCGGAACCCCTCGTACGGGTGGCGCTCCAGCAGCGTCAGGTGCTTGAGCGCCGCGGCGTGGAACACCACCTCGGGGCGGTGGGCGGCGAAGACCCGCTCGATGCTCGCACGGTCGCGGAGGTCGGCGAGCACCAGGTCGTCGGACTCGAGCAGCGCGCGACCGTGCAGCGACAGCTGCACCGCGTGCAGCGCCGACTCGTCGCGGTCGACCATGATCAGCTGCGTCGGTGCGAAGCGGTGGATCTGGCGGCACAGCTCCGAGCCGATCGATCCTCCGGCGCCGGTGACCAGCACTCGCTTGCCGGTCAGGTAGCCGGCGATCGCGTCGATGTCGGTGTCGATCTGGTGCCGGCCGAGCAGATCCTCGTCGGTCAGCGGCCGGATGTCGCCGACGTTCACGCGGCCGTCGATCAGCTCGCCGGCCGTCGGCAGGACCTTGACCGCCAGACCGGCAGGCGACGCCAGCTCCGAGACCTCCCGCACCAGCTCGCTGCTGGCGGTCGGGATGGCGATGAGCAGCGCCGACGCACCGGTGGCCTGTGCTGCCGCCGTGATGGTGTGACGACCACCGACAACCGCCACACCCGCGATCTCGAGGTTGGCCTTCGCGGGGTCGTCGTCGAGCAGCGCGACCGGCAGATACGGCGCGCGGGGATCGCGCAGCAGCGACCGCACGATCGACGCGGCCGAGTCGCCGGCGCCGAAGACCAGCAGCTTCGCCGCGTCGGCTCCCGTCGGGCGCCGTCGGCGCTCGGCGGAAGCGCGCCACGCCCACCGGGTGCCAGCCTGCAGCGCCAGTGCCACGAAGCCGCCGAGCACCACCGCGGTCATGGGAACCAGCCGCTCCGTGCCGACCAGCAGGTTGACATCGGTGGCGATCAACGTCGTCCACAACGCCGTCGCGGCCAGGACCGTGACCTCGTCGAAGCTGCCGACGCGTCGACGGCCGCGGTACAACCCAGTTGCGTAGCCGGCGCCTGCCTGCAGCGCGGCGGCGAGCAGCACCATCGCCGTCATCCGCCACCACCGTGGCTCGGCGATCGCGAACTCGTAGCGCAGCAGCGTGGCGAACGAGACCGCGACCGCCCATGCAGCGACGTCGACGCCGAGCGTCCAGCTCAGGCGTCGGCGGCGCTGTCGTGGGGTCGGCGCAGGCGCGCGGCGTTCGCGTGTGATGGCTCGTCCTTCGAGGAAGGTGATGTCCGACTGCGTGGCGGGCCCGGTGTGCGACCTCGCCGAACTCGTGCCCTGCGGGTACTCGACGGCGTCGGCGGGGCGCCGTTAAGGGCTTGTGCCGACGGGGTCGGCAGCCGAAGGAAACGCAAGGCGACGAGTCGACCGAGGAGCTGGCCACGTGGCGCCGAGCAGTAGGAGCAGCACGGATCGGATCCACCTGTCGGCGCCCGACGTGGGTGCCGAGGAGCGCACCCTGCTGCTGTTGGACGCCTTCGAATCGGGGTGGATCGCGCCGCTGGGGCCACACGTCGACGCGTTCGAGCACGAGATGGCTCAACGGGTCGGCGTTGCGCACGCCGCGGCGCTGAGCAGTGGGACGGCAGCGCTGCACCTCGCCTTGCGCATCCTCGGCGTGGGACCGGGTGACGAGGTGCTCACGTCGACGCTGACGTTCGCCGCAACGGCCAACGCGATCACCTACTGCGGGGCGACGCCGGTGTTCGTCGACGTCGACCGCGCCACCTGGCAGCTCGACCCCGCGCTGGTCGCCGACGAGCTGCACAGGCGTGCGGACCGCGGACGCCTCCCCGCCGCCCTTGTCACCGTGGACCTGTACGGCCAATGTGCCGACTACGACCGGATCCTGGTCGCCGCGGCGGCGTTCGACGTGCCGGTCATCGAAGACGCCGCCGAGGCGCTGGGCGCGACCTACCGGGGTCGCGCCGCCGGTTCGTTCGGGGCGATGGCGGTGCTGTCGTTCAATGGCAACAAGATGATCACCACGTCGGGTGGCGGCATGCTGCTGACCGACCGCGCCGACTGGGCGGATCAGGCGCGGTTCCTGGCGACGCAGGCGCGCGACCCCGCGCCGCACTACCAGCACAGCACGATCGGCTACAACTACCGGCTGTCGAACCTGCTGGCCGCCGTCGGACGCGCCCAGCTGCGGTCACTGGACACCAAGGTGGGGGCGCGCCGCCGCATCTTCGAGCGATACCGGGCGGGGCTGGGCGACCTCGACGGCATCACCTTCATGCCCGAGGCGGCCTAGGGCCAGAGCACCCGCTGGCTGACGTGCGCGCTCATCGACGCAGAGGTGTTCGGGGCGTCACGTGCGCAGGTGCGCGAGGTGCTCGACGCGCGGGAGATCGAGGCTCGTCCGGTGTGGAAGCCGATGCACCTGCAGCCGGTGTTCGCCGCCCACAAGTGTGTCGGCGGGGCCGTTGCGGCGGACCTGTTCGCCCGCGGTCTGTGCCTGCCGAGCAGCTCGCACCTCACGTTGACGCAGCAGGCGCGGGTCGTCGACGCCGTCAGCTCGTGCGCCCGCCGAATCGTCGCCGGTCGGCGGGTCACCACAGCGGGCGGTTGAGCGCGGCGCGCACGCGCTGCCAGGTGTTGCGCTCGCGTGCGAACACCACCTCGACCCGCAGGACGCGGCCGAGCTCGCCGTCCCAGACCACCTCACCACCGTCGACGCGCAGGCCGTCGCTGAGCCGCGTGACCCGCGTACCCTGCGGCACCGCGATGCGCAGTGACAGCGCCGTCGGGCGCGCCGTTGGCTGGCCCTGCACGGTGAGCCGGTACGTCCCGGCGTCGCCGTCGGGGTGCCAACCTCTCATGAGCTCCCAGTCGTAGGTCAGTTCCCGGGTCCGTCCGGCCGGCACGCGCACGGTCGACGGCAACACCTGGCGGTCGAGCTCGGTCTGCTGGCCGATGGCGGCCGGCTCGCCGTCGACGCGGAAGCCGTCGATGCGGCACCACGCCGAGCAGAACGTCGACAGCAGCATCACGTTCTCGCCGGCGTCGAAGCGGTCGTCGGACGGCCCGATGACGTAACGGGGCTCGCCGTCGGCGGGTGCCGTGTTGCGGATGCGTGTGACCAGGCGGCCGTGCGCCGTGCCGTCGGGTCGCAGGTCGACGCGGTAGTCCAACTCGCGCTCGGCGAAGTGGTCGATCTTGTTGGCGGCCGCGTTGTTGGCGATGACGGCCACATAGTCGTCGTCGGCGGGCAGCATCTGCCCGGCCACCTCCGCGCGGACGAAGGCGTCCTGCACCTCGTCGTCAGTGGCGTGCAGCAGCACGTGTCCCCCGCCGGCGGCCTCGGCCAACAGGCGACCCTTGCGCTCCGGTGCGACGTCGCTGCGCAGGAACTGCGCGAACACCTCGGCGGCGACGCGGCCCAGAACCTGCTTGCGCCGTGCGGGATCGGGCAGTTCGACGTAGCTGTCGTGCGTGAGGTAGTCCACGACCGTGTCGGCCCTGACGGTCCCGACCGCGGGGACGTCGACGGGTCCGGTGGCCTCGAGCAGCAACTGGAGCGCGAAGGGGTCGGCGACGACCGTGCCGTCGACCCGATCACCGACCGTGCGGGCATAGAGCCGCTCCATGGCCACGGCGGCCGTGGGGAAGTCCGGCGTCATGTTGATGTTCGACCAGTGACCGGCCGCCGCGAACTCGCCGTAGCGCCGCTGGTAGTCCGCGCTCGGTGGCGGCGGCGGGTCGTCGACCGCCCGCGGCAGCGACGACGCCGGCACGAACTCGCCGAACGTCACCGTGCCGTCGTGGGTGGTCATCTGCGCGTACGCGCCGACGAGGCCGCCGGTGCCGCGCAGCTCCGCCGGCGTCGCGGCACCGAACAGGTAGCGGCGGGTCCCGTCGGCGCCGAGGAACGCCGGCAGCGCGTCGGATAGCCGCGCCGCGGTGTCCAGCGACCGGGCAGCGGGTTCGAGCTCCGCCAGCAGCTGGGCCCGCCCCTCGCGCAGGGGGCCGACGAGCAGCCGGCCGTCAGCGGCCGTGACCTGCCGGTGGGCCTGTCCAACAAGGTCGGCGGCACGGGCCAACCGCGGCGCCAGCGACCGCAGCGGCGCCACCGCGAAGGCACCGTCGGCGGGAGCCAGCGCCGCAACGCCGCCAGGCAGGTCGGCGGCGCCCGCCGTGATCTGCTGCCCCGCCCGGGTGACGAGCGCGGATGACGATGCCAGCGCCCGGGCCGTCGCCAGCTGCTGACGCATGACCGGGAGCAACCCCACCACGCGCAGCGGCGGGGACGACAGACGCAGGGACAC
>JAHWKT010000079.1 GCA_019347695.1 Actinomycetota bacterium
CGACCGACGTGCGGCCGGGGTGGAACACGCTGCTGACGACGTAGCCGGTCGCGGCCGCCGCGTCGAGCTCCGCGTCGAGCGCGGCCAGGTTCGGCCGCGCGACCCGGTCGCGGTCGCAGCCGTTGATGACCAGGCGTCGGCGCTCGGCTGCGGGCAGCGCGGCGAGCGCCGCCTTGCCGCAGCCGGTCCGGTGAGCCAGCGCGCGCAGGCCGACCCGGTTGCGCATCGGCACGGCCTCGGGCCCCGCCCGGCGATCCAGGTAGACCACCCAGCTGCCGACCAGCTGCCCGAGGTGCACCTCCTGCCCTTCGCCCAGCCGCACCGAGCGCAGGGGCCGCTCGGCGGCGGCGACCAGGCCCGTGCGATCGATCACGTGCCCGCCCAGGGTGACCAGCGCGGGCCCGAGCTGGTAGCCACGTCCGGCGACCTGTTCGAGCAGCCCGGCGCCGCACAACGTGGTGCACAACGCGTGCACCGTGCTGCGTGGGACGGCGGTGCGCTCGGCCAGCTGACGCACGCTCAACGTCGTCGTCAGCGGTGAGAACGCATGGAGGATCGCAGCTGCCTTGGCCACCGACGCGACGCCGGAACGGTCGGTGGCGACGGTGGAACGCTGGCTGCTGGTCATCGCCCTGCGCGCCAGTATGTGACCGACGGGCGACCATGGAAAGGCCCCATCGTGGCGTTGCGCGCACTGCTGCTCGACATCGGCGGCGTCGTGGTGCGCACGCCCTTCGAGCTGCTCCCCACCGTCGCGCTGCGCGTTGACGTCCCGGATGGCGCGCTGGCGTGGCGGGGACCGTTCGCACCCGAGGACGATGAGCTGTGGCAGCGGATGCAGGCCGGCGAGCTGACCGAACGCGCGTACTGGGCGCGCCGATGCCGGGAGATCGCCGCGGTCGCCGACCTCGATGGTGACGACCCCTGGAAGCCGATGCAGTGGCTGTTCGATCTCGACGAGCAGCGGGTGGTCCGCCCCGAGACGCGCGCGCTGATGGACGACGCACGAGCGGAGGGGCGCCTGGTCGCTCTGCTGACCAACGACCTCACGGCCTTCCATGGCGGCCGGTTGCAGCGGCGCATGCCGCTGCTGGAGACCGTCGACGCGTTGATCGACCGTTCGGGTACGACGACGCTCAAGCCGCATCCTGCGGCGTACACCGCCGCGCTCGACGCGCTGGGTCGGTCCCCGCACGAGGTCTTGTTCGTCGACGACCAGCCCCACAACGTCGACGGGGCACGGCGAATGGGTCTCCACGCCCTGCACTTCGACGTCACCGATCCGGCCGGCTCGGTCGCGCGGGTGCGCACGGCGCTGCGTTCCGACGTCTGACCGGCATCCCTCACCGGCCGCGCTCCCACGTCTGCACGTGCCGCAGCAGTTGGTCGCGCAGCGAACCGCTCGGCGGTGGCGGCAGGTCGACCCACACACCGCCGTCGGGATCGATGGTCACCGGGTAGCTGGGCAGCGCCCCGGTCCCGCCGCTGCGGACCGTGCCGTCGGGGACGTCGTAGCGCCAGAAGTGTCGCGGGCACATCAGCACGCCGTCGCGCACCGTGGCGCCGTCGAGCGCGGCGCCGGTGTGCAGGCAGTGGTTGTCGAACGCGATCACCCGTCTCCCGTCGCGCACCAGCAGAACGCGCCCGTCGGCGGCGGGCAGGCAGGTCGCCGTCGAGGTCGTCGACGTGCGCGACCCTGACCGGCGGCATCGGTACCTCGGTCGTCAGGTCGGACCGTCGCCGTCGCGTACGGGGGCCCGGCGCTCCTCGACGACCTGCGGCCATGGCTTGCCGCCGACGCCGTAGCTGGTCGGCGCCATCTCGTTGACGACGATCCGCACGCTGGCGATGGGCGCGTCCAGCGACGTGGCGATCGCCTCGGACACCGCACCGATCATGTCGGCGATCCGGTCGGGTGGCCGGCCTTCGACGAGGTCGATGTGGACGAGCGGCATGGCGAACTCCTGTCGTCAGGTCACGTGCAGCTCCACGGCACCGATGCGCCCGAACTCGGCCCGGACGGCGGTGCCTGCGGTCAGGTCAACCGGTGCGGTCAGTCCGCCGGAGATCACGACCTGCCCGGCGCGCAGCGGCACCGAGGCCGTACGCGCCATCCAGGCGACGGCGGCGGCCGGGTGGTCGAGTGCGGCAGCGCCCGCAGCGGTGGCGGTCACCTCGGCGTCGGACGACAGCACGCAACCGATCAGCGCGAGGTCGCGGTCACCGACGGGCACCGGGTCACCCAGCACGACGCCACCGGCCGACGAGTTGTCCGCGATGTTGTCCAGCGGCCCGAACCGGAACCCGTCGTAGCGCGAGTCGACGACCTCCAGGCACGGCAGGACCGCGGCGGTCGCGGCCAGCACATCGGCGGTTCCGGCGGTCGCCGGCACGTCGGCCCCGAGCAGGAATGCGAGCTCCGGTTCGACCTTCGGATGGATCAGGCGACCGAGGTCGACGCGGCCCTCATGGAGCAGCATCGCGTCGGTGAGCCATCCGTAGTTCGGATGCGCGACGCCCATCGCGCGCTGCATCGCCCGGCTCGTAAACCCCAACTTGCCGCCCACGAGCTGTTCGCCGTCCGCGCGACGCAACGCCAGCCCGGCGTCCTGGACGGCGTACGCCCACGCCAGGTCGAGATCGTCGCCGCGTCCGGTGAAGGTGCGCACCGTCCGGCGGTCGCGGCGGGCGTCGTGCAGCTCGGCCGCCGCCTCGGCCGGTGCGATGCCGGTGCCCGTCCACCCTTTATGCCCGGTGTCGGGAGCGACGTCGACGCCGGCCGGGGGACCGTCGTGGTGGCGCCGGGTCACCGGCATGCGAGCTCCAGCGCGCCGATGCGATCGATCGTGACCCGCACGACGTCGCCCGCCGCCACCGCGATGGCGGCCGTCAGCGCACCCGACAGCACGATCGATCCCGCGGGCAACTCACGGCCACGGCGGGCGAGGTCACGGACGAGCCAGGCGACAGCGGCGGCGGGGTGGTCGAGCACCGCCGCGCCCGCCGCGGTGGCGACCAGCACGCCGTTGCACGAGAACACACAGCCCGCCAGCGCCAGGTCGATGCCATCGACTGGTACCGGATCGCCCAGCGCGCAGCGGGCCGCCGACGCGTTGTCGGCGACGACGTCCGGCAGCGTGAAGCGGTAGCCGGCGAACCGCGAGTCCAGCACGTCGACGGCCGGCAGTACGGCCGCGGTCGCCGCGAGCACGTGCGCGGCGGTGACGCCCGGTCCGGACAGCGTGGCCGAGGTCAGCAACGCGATCTCTGGCTCCACCCGTGGCTGGATCAGCTCGCCGGTGGCGACGGGCTCACCCGGTTCCAGCGCCATGTCGTGGCCGAACCACCCCGACAGCGGTGCGTCGACCGCCATCTGCTCCTGCTTGGCGCGGCTCGTCAGCCCCAGCTTGGCGATCGGTGCGGGTCCGACGTCGAGCTGGGCCACCACGGCGTCCTGCACGTCGTAGGCCCGCGTGACGGTCAGCTCGACGTCGTCGGTCAACGGCGGGATCGGTGTGCGCGACGCCGCCGCGTCGAGCAACCGCGCAGCCAGGGCGTCGACGTCGCCCGCTGGTCGGCCCACGTCCGGCTCGTCAGCGCCGCTGGCCGCGGCTGGGCTGACGTCGGTCACGTCGCGGCCTGCGCGGTGGCGGCCGTGCGCTCCAGCTCCACGGCGACGTCGATGATCATGTCCTCTTGGCCCCCGACGACCTTGCGCCGCCCGAGCTCGAGCAGGATGTCGGCGACGTCGACGCCGTAACGCTCGGCGGCGCGCTTGGCGTGCAGCAGGAACGACCCGTACACACCCGCGTAGCCCAGCAGCAGCCCGTCGCGGTCGATGACCCCCTGCTTGGGGCGGATCGGTCGGACGACCGTCTCGGCGGTGTCCATGACCGCGAGCGGGTCGACACCGGTCGCCACGCCAGAACGCTCGAGCGCGGCGACCAGGATCTCGGTCGGGCAGTTGCCGGCCCCCGCCCCCAGCCCGGTCGTGCATCCGTCGAGCTGGTCGGCGCCCTCCTCCAGCGCAGCCATCGAGTTGGCGACCGCCAACGACAGGTTGTTGTGGGCGTGCAGCCCCACTTGGCAGTCCAGGCCCGCCTTCAGCGCCGCGACCCGGCGGCGGGCGTCGTCGATGGTCATCGCGCCGGCCGAGTCGACGACGTACACGCAGTCCGCGCCGTAGGACGCCATCTTGCGTGCCTGCTCCAGCAGATGGTCGGGGCCGATCATGTGCGACATCATCAGGAAGCCGACCACTTCGAGGCCGAGCTCCTTGGCCAGTGCGATGTGCTGCTGGGAGATGTCGGCCTCGGTGCAGTGCGTGGCGATGCGCGCGACGTCGATGCCGAGGTCCGCGGCCCGCAAGAGATCCTCGCGGATGCCGATGCCGGGCAGCATCAGGATGGCGATGCGTGACGTCGTCCGCGCGTCGATCGCGACCTCGAGCAGGTCCAGCTCAGGGGTGTGGCTGAAGCCGTAGTTGAACGACGAGCCGCCCAGGCCGTCGCCGTGGGACACCTCGATGACCGGCACCCCCGCCGCGTCGAGGCTGGTCACCACGGCACGCGCCTGATCGACGGTGAACTGGTGCGCGACCGCGTGCGAGCCGTCGCGCAGCGTCGAGTCGGTCAGGCGGAACCGCGTCGGCGGGTCGCTCGTGCCGCTCACGCCGACACCTCGGCGGAGCCTGGTCCCGCGGAACCTGTGGGGCGCGGTGCCATCGCCTCGCCGACGCGGACCGCCGACGCCGTCATGATGTCGAGGTTGCCGGCGTACGGCGGGAGCCAGTCGCCCGCGCCCTCGACCTCGAGCAGCGCCACCACCCGCGCCGGCACGACGCCGCCTGGCGTGCCGTACACCTCGGTCTCGATGACCGGCGCGCTCTTCAGGCGGTACCCGGGCACGTACTGCGCCATCTCATCGACCATTTCGACGATCGCGTCACGCACCGCCGCGGCGTCGTAGCCGTCGGGCAGCGCGCAGAAGACCGTGTTGCGCATCAAGATCGGCGGCTCGGCGGGGTTGAGGACCATGATCGCCTTGCCGTGGCGCGCGCCACCGACCTCAACCAGGGCGGCCGAGGTCGTCTTGGTGAACTCGTCGATGTTCTGCCGCGTCCCGGGACCGGCCGACACGCTGGCGACGGTCGACACGATCTCGGCATACGGCACGTCGCAGACCTGCGCGACGGCGTGCACGATCGGCACGGTCGCCTGCCCGCCGCAGGTGATCAGGTTCACGTTGGGAGCCGCGATGTGTTCGTCGAGGTTGACGGTCGGCACGACCAGCGGTCCGAGCTTCGCAGGCGTCAGGTCGATCACCGGCAGTCCCGCGTCGGCGTAGCGCGGCGCGTTGTCGCGGTGGACCCACGCAGACGTTGCCTCGTACACCAGGTCGACATCGACCGCGTGGTCCAGGAGCCGGTCGACCCCGTCGTGGATGGCCGTCACCCCCATCGCGCGCCCCCGCGCCAGGCCCTCGGAGTCGGGGTCGATGCCGACCATCAGCACGGGTTCGAGCGTCGCCGAGCGCGCCAGCTTGTGCAGCAGATCCGTGCCGATGTTGCCCGACCCGACGATGGCGCAGCGAACGGTCATGGTGTTTCCGGTCAGACGAAGCGTGCGGTCACGGAGCCCAGCCGGTCGATGTCGGCGCGGATCACGTCGCCCGCGGCGACGGGGAACGCTGCGTGCAGCGCACCGGTCATGATGACGTCGCCCGCAGTCAGCGCCACGTCGAACGTGGCAAGCGTGTTGGCCAGCCACGCCACTGCCGCGGCGGGGTCGCCCATCGCCGCCGCACCGGCACCGGTCGCCTGGACGCGACCGCCGCTGCGGATCACCATGCCGATGGTGCGCAGGTCGATGCCCGCGACCGGCACGACCCGCGGCGCCATCACGATCGCGGCCGAGCTCGCCAGGTCGGCGATCGTGTCGACGATCGTGATCCGCCAGTCCTCGATCCGGCTGTCCACGACCTCCAGCACCGCGATCGCACCGCCGACCGCCGAGGCGGCCTGCCACGTCGTCACGCCCGGTCCCCGCAGGTCCCGGTCGAGCACGAGCCCGACCTCCGCCTCGATCTTCGGTTGGATCAGGTCGTCGACGGCAAGCGCGGCGCCGTCGTCGTGGACCATCGAGCGCAGGACCGGCCCGAAGTCGGGCTGATCGACCCCGAGGAGCTCCTGCATCGGTTTCGACGTCAGCCCCAGCTTGTAGCCGACGACCGGCGTGTCGTTCCCGTCGCGGAGGCGCTCGACGAAGGCCCGCTGCACAGCGTACGCGTCGGCGATCGTGAGCCCGTCGACCGTCTCGCTGAGCGGTGGGATCGGCTTGCGGTCACGTCGCGCGTCGAACAGCGCGCGGGCCAGCTCGGACGCGTCGGTCACTCCAGAGCCTCCGCGGAGCCTGGTTCCGCTGTGGCACTCATACCGGCACCGTATGCGAGCCCTTCGCGCCAACGCCAGTGAGTTCCACGGACAAGAACACGCGACCGACACGCCGCCGCAGCGCGGTGGGCGGCTGCACGTCAGGAATGGGGCGCTCGGTCCGATGATCGTTCGTGTGCGCGCCAGCCCAGCCGGCGCGATGCGATCGCGGCTGCCTCACGGACCGCCGCGGACACCTTCGGCAGTGCCGGGTCCATCCGTTCGGCCGGGCCTGCGACGCTCATGGCTGCCACGACCTGCGCGGTGGCGTCGCGGATGGGCGCCGCGACGCTGATGACACCGACCTCTGACTCGTGCCGATTGACCGCGTACCCACGGCGCCGCGCCTCGGCGAGGTCGCGCTGCAACGCTGTCCGGTCAGTGATCGTGTGCGGCGTCTTGGCGTTCAGGTCCCACTCACGCAGCAGCGCGTCCAGTCGATCCGGCGGCAGAAAGGCCAGCAGGCACTTGCCGGTGCCGGTCGCGTGGGCGTCGTTGCGCCGTCCGACCTCGACGAACAGTCGCAGCGTGTGCGGGCTGTCGAGCCGCTCGACGTAGACGACGCCGCGACCGTCGAGCACGCCGACGTGCACCGTCTCGCCGGTGCGGTTGCGCAGCACGCTCATTGGCATCAGCACGGCGGCGTGCAGATCGGTGCTGGCCGACGCTCCCCCGAGGTCGTGGACCGCGAGACCCAGCCGGTACCGACCCGTCTCGGCGTCCTGCTCGATGAGACCTTCGAGCATCAGCGTCGCCAGCAGCCGGTGGACCGTCGACTTGCCGAGCCCGAGCCGGTCGGCCAGCTCGGTGACACCGAACTCGGGTTCTCGGCTGGAGTACGCCTTGAGCAGCCGTGCCGCGTTGCGCACCGACGACAGCGTCCGCCGCGCACCCCCGTCCGACCGGGTCCGGTGCGCGGCGGCGACACCGGCCGCGGACACATCGGCTGCGGAGTCGGCGACCGTGGGCTGGGCGGTGATAGGCGCGCTGGCGTCCGCGTTCATCGGCCGGCCAGCTCCCGGTGCGCGAGGCCGGTGCCGGTGTGCGTGGCATGGTGCGCCGTGAGGGCCGCGCCAGGACCCGCCGCAAGGTGGTACAGCGTCGAGCCGACCCCGAGGACCTCGCGGACCGCGGCGATCTCGTCCGATCCGGCCGGGATGTCACCGAGCTCGGCCACGACCGACGGGTCGAGGAAGAGCAGACGCCACGCCAGCCCGCCGAGCGCATCGGTCTCGGCGGTGTCAGTGGACACCTCGACGTCCTCACGCGCTGCGGCTTCGGTCGCGGCGGGTGCGGCGACCGCCTCGCGGGTGGCGATCAGGTGCAGGCTGCGTGCTGCGACCACCACGACGGTGAACGGCGACGACGCCAGGCTGTCGTCGCCGTGCCCGCCGCCGGCGGCGAGGTAGGCCTCGTGCATCGCGTGGACGTACCGCCGCAGGCCGGCGCGCAGGTCGGTGACCCGACGCGACGCGCCGGCCGGATCCGTCGTCCGCTGCTCCGTCATCGGTCGTCCGCTTCGCGAGGCTCGTACGGCCAGCCTCGGCGACCGCACCTGTCGTCCGCCCTGGTGTTCCACGGTGGAGAACACCAGCTCAGCGGCGCGTACGCAACCCCTACCGTGCCACCAGGCCATCCGGCGACGCATGCGACAGCGGAGGCACCGTGGGCATCCTGCGGCTCGGACACGTTGACATCACCGTCCCCGATCTGGACCTCGCGACGGCGTACTACACCGAGGTCATGGGCATGTCGGAGACGGCCCGCACCGCCGACCGCGTCTTCTTCAAGTGCTGGGACGAGCAGGATCACCACTCGCTCGCGGTGCGCTACGACCCGCGCGTCGGCATCGACCGGATCAGCTTCAAGGTCACCGACGACGAGGATCTCGCCACGCTGGAGCAACGGGTGGAGCGGTACGGCTACCGCGTGTCCCGCATCCACCGCGGCGAGGAGATCGGTCAGGGCGAGTCGATCCGCTTCGAGACCCCCTCGGGGCACAAGATGGAGCTGGTCCGCGAGGTCGAGCGGCTCGGCAGCGATGTGCCCACCGTGGATCCGGCACCACGGCCACCGGGCGGGATCGGCCGGGCGATCGCGCCGCCTCGCATGGACCACGTGCTGGTGACCGCCGAGGAGGTGCCCGAGGCGACCCGGTTCTACATGGACGTCCTGGGGTTCCGCCTGACCGAGCAGCTGCTCGACGGGGAGGGCCGGCAGATCGGCACGTGGATGGAGCGGTCCCACAGTCCCCACGACCTGGCGGTCGTCAGCGGGCCCAACGGTGGGCTGCACCACTTCGCGTACTGGCTCGACGACTGGACCGAGGTCCGCGATGCGGCCGACATCCTCGCCTACAACGCCATCCAGATCGACGTCGGTCCGACCCGCCACGGCATCACCCGCGGGGCCACCATCTACTTCTTCGACCCCATGGGCACCCGCAACGAGGTGTTCACCGGCGGCTACCGGCCTGACCCGGACTTTCCGACCATCACCTGGACGGAGGAGAACGCCGGCAAGGCGATCTTCTACTACGAGGGCGAACTCAACGAGCGCTTCATGAAGGTGCACACGTGATGCTCGACACGCTCAGGCGCCGTCACGTTCGGCCATCACGTCGCTCGACGGGGCGGTGGGAGCGTGAGTGACAGTCACGGCATCATGCGCCTGTCCCACGTGGAGGTCCGCGTGCCGGATCTCGAGCTGGCCACCGCCTACTACACCGAGGTCGTCGGGCTCGTCGAGACCGACCGCGCATCCGACCGTGTGTGGCTCAAGTGCTGGGACGAGCACCAGCACCACTCGGTGATCCTGGTCGACGCGCCGACCTACGGCCTCGAGTCCATGGGTTGGAAGGTGCATACCGCGGACGACCTCGACGGCTACACCGACCGGCTCGAGGCAGCCGGCGTGGCGACCAAGCGCTTCGCGAAGGGCGACCTGGGGCCGGGGTCGGGTACCACGGTGCGGTTCCGCGCGCCGTCGGGCCACACGACCGACCTGGTCCACGACATGGACCGGGTGGGCAACATGCTGCCGCTGCACAACCCCCCACCCGAGCCCCTCGGTCTGATCGGCATCCACCCGCCGCGCATCGACCACGTGTTCCTGATGTGCGAGGACGTCGACGCGGTGACCGCGTTCTTCGGCGACGTGCTCGAGTTCCGGATGACCGAGCAGATCGTCGCCGACGACGGTCACCAGCTCGCAACCTTCCTCGAGCGGTCCCACAGCGCCCACGACCTAGCGTTCATCACCGGACCGCAGGGCGCGTTCCACCACGTCGCGTTCTGGATGGACGACTGGAACGATCTGCGTCGAGCTGCCGACACGTGCTCCTACCACGGCGTGCCGATCGACGCGGGACCGACGCGCCACGGCGCGACGCGGGGGTGGGGACTGTACTTCTTCGATCCGGCCGGCAACCGCAACGAGGTCTACACCGGCGGGTACTGGGCCGACCCCGACCGGGCGCCGGTCACGTGGACCGAGGCCGAGATGGGGCGGGCGATCTTCTACTACGAGGGCACCGTGGACCAACGGTTCCTGACGGTGCACTCCTAGGAGGCGCAGGTGGCAGGCCCCGACGAGCGCGGCGAGCACGGCCCCGACCGTGAGGTGCCCCGGCTTCCGCACCTGCAGCGCGACGAGGCCCCGCTGTATCTCGCGCGGTACTACGAGCGCGAGGCGCGGCGTGAGGCACGGCGGCCTGGCGACGGCGCCCCCGCCGACGCAGCCGCCGACGCAGACCCGCACAGCACGCACGCCCCGATCGGCCGGCCGACGACCGGCGACGACACACCGCTGTACCTGCGGCGGTTCCGGGAGCGGCGCGAGAGCCCGTCGATCACCGAGCCCGCGCCGCCGCTGTGGCAGCGTTCGGGCGCGGGCATGCAGCGGGCGCTGTCGGAGGACAACCGCAACAAGGAGATCATCGCGCCGCGCGCGGCGCGACGCGAGGTCACCAACGACGTCTACTTGATCCGCCACGGCGAGACACAGGGCTACTCGACCGAGGCGGGCCTGACCCCCCTGGGCTCCTGGCAGGCCCACACGTGGGGACACACGCTGGCCAAGCGCATCCGCGACGGCGAGGAGGTCGTCGTCGCATCGGCTGCGACCAATCGCGCCGGGCAGACCGCAGGACAACTCCACAAGGGCCTGCTCGACGGTCTCGCGATGTTCGAGAAGGACGTCAAGGTCCACGACCCACGCGCACTGCCGGAGTTCCGCAACTTCGCTGTGGCCACCCCGGACGGGCTGCGCGACGTCACCGGGGCGTTCCGCCGCTACTACGCCGTCCTCGAACGCTTCGAGCGCACGGCCACCGGCGATCGCCCGACCTGGCTGGTCGAGATCGACCGGTTCTGGCGCGTGCAGCAGGGCGGCGGCGACCCGATCGAGCACTGGCTGTCGACGCCGATGCTGCACTTCGAGCCGCCCGCGCTGTGCGTGCGCCGCTTCTGGGCGGGCATCCTCCGCCTGGCCGCCGACCACCCCCGGGCCCGGCTGACGATCGCGACGCACTCGGGCCCGATCCGCGCTTTCGCGGTGTGGGCGCTGGGCTACGACCCCGGTGAGCCCTACAACACCGAGCACGTGCGCGTGAAGCTGATGGCCGGCGATGGGCAGGCGCTGGTCAGCTACCGCAACCGCGTTCAGCCGGTCCAGATCCCCGACGTGACCACGCTGCCGACGTGGTCGCTGGAGGGGTGAGGCAGCGATGTGCCACGCCCGTCCGACCACCGACCTGCGGGAGTGGCTGGTCCCACCGCCCGTACCGGGAGCACCGACCATGGGAACGCCGAGCAGCACGACCCCGTACATCATCCGCTTCGACGCGTACCGCGACGAGGACCACGCGCGGGGTCGGAGGCAAGAACGCCAGCCTCGGCACGATGCTTGCGGCCGGACTACCGGTACCACCTGGCTTCGCCGTGACCACGGACGCCTTCGAGACGCTCCGGGCACACGCTGACCTGCGCACGTTCGTGGCCGAGCGGCTCGCCGCCGTCGAGGGCGAGGATCCCACGGGGCTGCGCGCCGCCAGTACCGAGATCCGCCGTCACATCGAGGCCGTATCGCTGCCCGCCGAGGTCGACCGCGCGATCCGCGACGCATACGACGCGCTGTCGCGGCACTGCGGCGTCGACGACGTGCCCGTCGCGGTGCGGTCGTCGGCGACCGCGGAGGACCTGCCGGACGCCAGCTTCGCGGGCGAGCACGACACGTACCTGTGGGTCAGGGGCGGCGAGGCGGTCACCCAGCACGTGCGCCGGTGCTGGTCCTCGCTGTTCACCGACCGGGCCATCGCCTACCGCCGTCACACCGGCCACGACCACGAGCAGCTGTCGATGTCGGTGGGTGTCCAGAAGATGATCGAGCCGCGCGCCGCCGGCGTCGCGTTTACCCTCAATCCGACCGACGGGGACCGCTCACAGATCGCGATCGACGCGGCCTGGGGCTTCGGCGAGGCGGTCGTCGGCGGCGAGGTGACGCCCGACAACTTCGTGGTCGACAAGGTGCTGCGCGAGATCGTGTCGCGCACGATCTCGCCGAAGACGACCGAGTACCGGCTCAACGGCGACACCGTCGAGCGCGCGACCGTCGACGACGTCCGCTGCCGCACCGCGTGCCTCACCGACGACGAGATCCAAGAGGTCGCCGCGATGGCCCGCCGGGCCGAGCAGCACTACGGCTGCCCGCAGGACGTCGAGTGGGCGATCGACCGCCATCTGCCGGACGGCGAGAACGTCGTGCTGCTGCAGAGTCGTCCCGAGACGGTGTGGTCCACGACCCCGCGGCGGCCGATCGCCGTCGCCGGGCAGAGCCCGCTCGACGGCGTCGTCCGCACCCTGATCTCCGGGGTCCACACCCGCGGCGCCGGACCTACCCCGACGCGCTGACCCGAGCACCCTAGACCGACCGCCCCAAGACCGACCAGGAGAGAGCAAGGAGCAGACGTGGGACAGGACCGCTTCCCGAGCCCGTTTGAGATCGAGACACCCCTGGGGGCGGAGGGGTGGCAGGAGCTGTACCCCTACTCGGCGCCGTTCAGCGAGGACCGGCGCGCCTATGAGGAGTCGGTGTTCTGGTTCCAGGACAGCATCCACTGGGGCCGGGTCATGACCCCGTGGGTGTCCACCTTCATGGAGCACGCGATCTCGTCGCTGTCGCAGTACAACACGCGGCACTACGTCGTACCGCCGGCGATGGGCGTCGACTTCCGGGTGCTCAACGGCTACTGCTACCTGGCGCCGATCGCGATCACGACCCCGAGGTCATCGAGGGACGCGTCCCCGAGTTCATGGAGCGCGCCGGCCACTACTTCGCGAACTGGGACGCGCTGTACGACGCGTGGCTCGACAAGATCCGGGCGACCATCGCCGAGCTCGAGGCGGTCGACTTCTCGCCGCTGCCCGATCGCGAGGAACTGGCGGTCATCACCGAGGGCCGTGGGGTCGGTTCAGGCTACACGCTGCAGGCCGAGTACCACCGGTTCAAGGATCTCGCGCTCAAGACGTGGCAGCTGCACTTCGAGTTCCTCAACCTCGGCTATGCGGCGTACCTCGACTTCTTCGGATTCTGCAAGCAGGCGTTCCCGAGCATCCCCGACCTGGCGATTGCGCGGATGGTTGCCGGCGTCGAGGTCGACCTGTTCCGACCGAACGAGGAGCTCAAGCGGCTGTCGCACCTGGCCGTCGAGCTCGGGGTCGCCGACGCCTTCGCGCACGACAGCGCCGAGGCGGTGGAGAAGGAGCTGGGCAGATCCGCGGAGGGCCAGCGGTGGATGGCCGAGTGGGACGAGGCCGCCGACCCGTGGTTCAACTTCTCTGCCGGCACGGGCTTCTACCACGACGACCTGGTGTGGAACGTCAACCGCGAGATCCCCTACGGGTTCGTGCGCGACTACATCGCCAGCATTCGCGCCGGCGAGGACATCGGCCGCCCGCTGGAGCGGCTGCGTGTCGAGCGCGACCGCATCGTGTCGGAGTACGCCGACCTGCTCGGCACCGACGAGGATCGCGAGGCGTTCCAGCAGAAGCTGGGCCTGATCCCCGGCGGGACCAGAGCAGGGCACCGGTCAGTGCGGGCAGTCCCAGCGTCAGCGTGACGACATCGCTGCTGACGTTGGCGCCCGCGACGAACAGGGTGTCGTTGCGGTACAGCCCCCGGCCGAACAGCTGGACGCGCTGGCCCGACACCGTGGTCACCGAGGTCACGGCGCCGTCGGTCTGCCAGACCAGCCCGGCGACTGCGGCGGTCAGTGCCAGCAGCCCGGCCAGCACCGACAGCAACAGCACCGTTGGGGACGGTGCCCAGCGGTCGTCCCGCGCGATCGAGGCCGCACGACGCCTCGGCCGTGCAACGGATCGGACGGTCTGTGCGGTCATCCCGTCACCTCCCGATGCCGCACGCGGCCCACCTGGGTCGCGGGTCCGCGGTCTTGGATGGTCGTCTGCGGCGCGACGAACAGCGGCCGGTACAAGCGGACGGTCAACCACGCGATCGCCGCGGTGAACGCCGTGAAGACGGCGACGTTGACCAGCGACCCGTCGGGGTCCCCGTTGGCGTACATGACCACGGCCATGCCCGCGACCGCCGCGGCCAGCAGCGTGTAGCCGCCAAAGATCGCGTAGCTCGCCTTGCGCGCCCACGCCGCGCCGCGCAGCAGCCCGACGCCGATCGCCACGGCGGCGGGCACGATGATGCCCAGGTCCATCAGCTTGACGATCCAGAACGCCGTCGGGCTCGACGTGTACTCCACCGTCGTCGGCTGGTCGGCCAGCGCGTCGACCAGCGACGGCAGGTGCAACCCGAGGATCAGGAAAGCCGGCCAGAACTAGCAGCACCACCCCGGCGGTGCGCTCCAGCCGCCGCGGCAGCGGCGGCAACGTCTGGACGTCGGTGGCGCGCCAAGCCAGCACGGCGACCGCCTCGCCGACCACGAACAGCGCGAGCAGCAGCGGGAAGAAGCGCTCGTTGTTGCCCGGCAGCCGCAGGTACTCCTGACCCACGATCAGCTGGGTGTACATGTAGACCGCCCACAGCGCCGGCGCCAGCGCGACCACCGGGCCGGCGCGGTGCCCGCGCCACAGCAGCACCGCGGCGGCGACCGCGGTCGGCGCGACCACGACCAGCCCCGCCAGGTCTCCGCCGATGATCTGGTTGAGCGTGGTGTCCGACGTGCGGTAGCGCAGCACGTCGAACACCAGCGGCCCGAGCAGGCTGGCGGTCGCGACGCCCACGCCGAGCGCCGCCACCAGCACTGCAATCACCTTGCGCTGTCCGGACATCACGACCTCTCCTATGGACACACCCAATCGTCGCCGCACACCGCGGCCGGCCGCGGGGGCCAAGGTCCTGCTGACCCGAGGACGATCGTCGACCGAGCCGGCTGCCCGTCGTTTCGCGGTCTGGCGCTGCGTCGGTTCCTGCTCGCGCTGCCCTCGGCGGCGGTGCTCGCCAGCGTGCTCACGAGCCCGGGACGTTCCGCGCCCGACTCCCGGGGATCAGTTCCCACCGGCGCTCGATCCACGGGATCGTCGACGAGCGCACCATCCCGTGGACGAGGCCGACCCCATAGCCGGTCACAGCCGGGTCGCCTGAGGAGACTTCACGGGACGTTGCTGACGGTGCCACCAGACGACGAGGACCCCGGCGGCGAGCGCGTAGCCCGTGACGACGAACGGATACATGTCCGCCGAGATGCCCAGGAGCTCGCCGGTGAGGTTCATCATGCCGTGAAACACCAGGACCGCGAGGATGCTGCCGTTGGTGCTGGTGTAGACCCACACGAACAGCAGGGTGTCGAGCACGATCATCGGTATCCACCACGACAGGTCCGGGTCGAAGGTCGTGTTCGCGTAGTAGCCGGGGAACACCACGAACGGCGCGTGCCACACCGCCCACGTCCCACCGTTGACCAGGCCAGCCGTCGTCGTGCTGAACCGCTCCCGCAGCCGGTCGAACCAGTAGCCGCGCAGGCCGATCTCCTCGACGGCCGGGAACACGAACGCGAGGACGAGCTGGAACGCCAGTGTCCCGGGATCAAACAGCACGTCCAGGGTCACGTGGAACGGCCGGTCGGTGACGCCAAGCACCAAGGCCGCGCCGGCCATGACGACGTTGAACACCGGCCAGAACGCGAAGACGACCAGCCACCAACGCGCCGGGACCCGTCGCACGTCGACCAGACGGCGACCCAGCTCGCGGACCCGTTCAGCGCCGCCGGTCAGCCACGCCAGCACGACCCCGGCGAGCAGCAGGCTCGCGCTGCCGACGAGGAACAGCACTACCAACGCCGTGATCAGGGATGATCATCGGATGATCATCCCTGATCACGGCAGGTCGATCAGGGCAGATCGACGTCACATGACGTGCCCGGGAACTCGCCCAGCACGGGAGACACCTCGGCCGCGCACGGCATTCCGTTGAAATGACCCTGGGCGGTGTCGAGCGGTCCACCGACACCGCGCTCTATGCCGGGCGTGCTCAATGGGTGCGCAGACGCAGGGCCTACGAACACGGCCAGCGACAGCAGCAGCGCGATCATCAGTGTCAGCAGTCGTCGCATCACAATCTCCTCGATCTTTCGGTGTACCGCACCGGGCCATCCAGTGATCCACCCTCTGAGCATCTCCCGTCGAGCATCGCCCGACCGAACAATCCGGCCAGAGGCGGTCCCGTCGAGCCCGGCACATGATGCGATGTGTACGGTACAGGAGCGGCGATGTCGTTACCTCATACAAATTGATGATACAGCGGTAGAAATCGCGCAGTTGCGCAAACAGATGCTGCCAACTGCACAGTGATTATGTTCTTGTCATACCGTGTCCTGTGGCGTGGGAACTGCGCAGCGAAGCAATTCCTGCGCTGCTGCACCGCATCTTGTCTGCTAGCCGGTGACGGTGTCGGGCAGGTCGGTTGGCACGGGAAGGAGGTGTCGTCCATACCGGGCTGCCGCCAAGAGCCCGGCTCGCATGGCTGGTGCAACGGGTGTCCGGTGACCGTTCGACCACCCGTCCGGCGATGGCGATCCCGACGCTGGAGTAGATGGTCATGCGGTCCGGGGCGGTGGCCTGTTGCGGTTGGCGTCGTCGCAGGTAGTCGGCGAGCGGTTGGTAG
>JAHWKT010000080.1 GCA_019347695.1 Actinomycetota bacterium
GTCCGGGCGGACACCGACCGGCAGGTACGGCTGCACCCGCTCCGGCTCGACAGCCCAATGCAGAAACGTCAGGCGGGCCCACGTCTGTATGAAGACCGTTGAACCGACCGAACGCGGCGGTGTTGCGGTGACAGGCTCAACGGTCACAACGGCCCAGCGTAGCAACGAGCTGCGGTCCGCCATTGTCTACACTGCGCGCAGAGCACCCCCGCCACGAATCCTCACGGGTGGCAACCCCTGTTGATGCACGAAAGGCCGTACCACCGATGGCTGACCTGATCTGGGTGTGGGATCCGACCGACGATCAGCTCCAGCACCTCGCGGCCCCACCCGATGACATCCAGCTGCGGTGGGACGGCGAGACCGTCTGCGGCATCGAGGACAAGCTGTGGCGCGTCAGCTGGGAGAACGTCGACAACGCCAAGGCCTGCGTGGCCTGCGCGCACAAACCGTTCACCCTCGCAGGCGACCACCGCGGCCCGCCCTGACGCCTCGCACGTCACGGCGAACTACCAGCCGACCGCTAGCGCATGCCGATCCGGCGCCGCGGCGAGCTAGGCGTCGTCCACCACGTGACCTCGAAACGCCTCGACCTTCGACATGATCGTCGCGGTCATCTCCGCGGGCACGCCGGCGCCCGCGAGTGCCGTGGTGAGGTGCTCGATCGTGCGATCGAAGTGCGCGTTGGCGATGTGCAGCTGCTCGTGCGCCGAGCGAATCGATCTGCCGACGTAGTCCAGGGGGCCACCGGTCGCCACGCAGAGGAACTGGTGCTGATGGCTCATGATCTCCTCGACGTCGTAGCCCTCGAAGTAGGGGGCGATCGACGGATCACCCATCATCATCTTGTAGAAGGTGACGACGACGTCGGCGATCGCGGGCGCACCGAGCTGCATGTAGATCGACCGGCCCGGTGCCGGCCCGACGTCGAGGTGCAGGCCGCCCCGAGAGCCGTGCGATCTGCTGGCTGTCACGCGCTGCTCGTGACGTTCCTGCGCTCGTTGGAA
The DNA here is from genome assembly GCA_019347695.1 of Actinomycetota bacterium. GTDB lineage: Bacteria > Actinomycetota > Nitriliruptoria > Euzebyales > JAHELV01 > JAHELV01. The sequence goes on from JAHWKT010000080.1 coordinate 1,008, forward strand.
GTTCTCCTTGACGACCGGTTCGATGATCCCGCGGATCGGATCCGCCGCGCCGATGTCGGGCCAGCTGGGTACCGGTCCCCGGGGACCGAACGTCACGACGTAGCGCAGCAGCGCGCGCAGCTGGGCGCGGGCCACCACCGGCGGCGCGTCCTCGTCGGCGACAGCCGCATCGAGCAGACGGGCATCGGCGACGAGCGAATCGATCAGGTCCTTCTCGATCGCACCCGAACGCACGAAGGTCAGCATGTGTGGACTCTCCGTCGACCACAGACGGCCGATGGTCTTCGCCTGCGCGTCCGTGATGACCTGTGGCGTTGCCGCCACGCCGTTCGTACTCAGCCCCGCGCCCATGATGTCCTCGCCGATCAACCTCTCGTCAGACGAGAGGGTGCACACAATGAGCAAGCATAGTAACGGTTCGTGTCGCCCGCACAGACCATCTAGCCCTTCAGAGTGATGCTGCCTAGCGCGAACGGGCCATGATCGCGTGCAACTGGGCTAGCCAAGCATCGACGACTCTGCGGCGGCCGGATCCCACCGCGCCGGTTGTGGTAACCCGGCCCCGAGCAGGTCGAGGTACGCACTGCGGGTCATGTCCACGGCCCCCATCGAGCGGAGGTGCGCAGTGGGCAGCTGCACGTCGAACAGGTCGTAGCGTCCAACGGACAGCACCCGCATGGCGGCGACCATCGCCACCTTCGACGCGTCGGTGACCCGGTGGAACATCGACTCGCCGCAGAAGACGCGTCCGACCGTCACGCCGTACAACCCACCAACGACGCGGCCGCCATCGTCCCAGACCTCGATGCTGTGCGCCCGCCCGGCGCGGTGCAGCTCGGCGTACGCGGCGCGCATCGCCGCGGTGATCCACGTCCCCTCCCCTGGGCGGTGTGCGCACGCAGCGACGACAGCGTCGAAGGCGGTGTCGCTGGTGCATCGCAGCCGGCCGGCGTGCAGCGTGCGCCGCAGGCTGCGCGACACGTGCAGCCCGCCGATGGGGATGACGGCGCGCGGATCGGGGGACCACCACCAGATGATCCCGCTGTCGCCGGGCCACGGGAAGATGCCACGACGGTAGGCCTCGCACAGCGTGTCGATCCGTAGATCGCCGCCGTACGCGAGCGGCTCGTCACCGGGCGCGGTCCGCGGGTCGGGGAACCGGCTCATCCGGCGGTCAGCGCAGGTCGGCACCCATGGCATGGACGCCACCGTCGGCGTGGACGATCTCACCGGTGATCGCGGGCGTCCAGTCGCTGAGCAGCGCGCAGACCACCCGGGCCACGGGCTCGGGGTCCCGCGGATCCCAGCCCAGCGGGGCCCGCTTCTCCCACACCTGCTGATAGGTGTCGAACCCGGCGATGCTGCGCGCTGCAATGGTACGTAGCGGGCCGGCGGCCACGAGGTTGACGCGGGTGCCCTGCGGACCCAGATCCCGCGCGACGTACCGGCAGCACGACTCCAGTCCCGCCTTGGCGACACCCATCCAGTCGTAGGCGGGCCAGGCAACGGTGGCGTCGAAGTCCAGACCCACGATCGACCCGCCGCCCGCGGCGGCCAGCAGCGGCGCGAACGTGCGGGCGAGCGCGGCGAGCGAGTAGGTCGAGACGTGCACCGCGGTCGCGACGTCGTCCCACGGGGTCTGCAGGAAGTCGCCGCCGATCGCGCTCTCCGGTGCGAAGCCGATCGCGTGGACGACACCGTCGAGGCGGCCCCAGCGCTCGTCGATCGCGGACGCGACCTGCCCCAGGTGGCCCTCGTCGGTGACATCGAGTTCGAGCACGTCGACGGGTGTGGGCAGGCGCTGGGCGATCCGTTCGGTGATGCGCATGCCGCGACCGACGCCGGTCAGCACGATCTCGGCACCCTGCTGCTGGGCGAGGCGTGCGACGCTGTACGCAATGGACGCGTCGTTGAGCACACCGGTGATGACCAGGCGCTTGTCATCCAGCAGCACTGCGGGGCCTTCCTCGAGGTGGACGTCGCGTCATGTCTGGGTACCTACCGCTTCGCTCCATGGGATCACTGCGGCAGGTTGTCGTGCCGGTAGCCCGGTCGCATCGAGCGCTCGAGCGCGCGCAGCGTCGCCGCCACGCGGGACCGCGTCTGTCCGGGGTCGATGACCTCGTCGACGCTGAGCCGCTCGGCGGGCACGCTGGGGTCCATCGCCTCCGCGCGATACCGGGTGAGCAGCTCGTCGCGCAGCGTCGGCTCGCCGGCGAGCTCCCTGCGATAGATCACGTCGACGGCGCCCTCGGCGCCCATCACGGCGATCTCGGCGCCCGGCCAGCTGTAGACGGCGTCCGCCCCGAGCGACTTGGAGTTCATCACGATGTAGGCGCCACCGAACGCCTTGCGCAGGATCACGGTCACCCGGGGCACAGTCGCCTCGGCGAACGCGTACAGCAGCTTGGCGCCCTTGCGGATGATGCCGGACGCCTCCTGGCCGGTGCCGGGCAGGAAGCCGGGTACATCGACGAGGGTGACCAGCGGCACGCCGAACGCGTCGCAAAGCCGCACGAACCGGGCCGCCTTCTCGCTGGCCTCGATGTCGAGGCAGCCGGCGAGCACCAACGGCTGGTTGGCGACGACGCCGACCGACCGGCCTTCGATGCGGGCGAACCCGACGACGACATTGGGGGCGAACTGCTTGTGCAGTTCCAGGAAGCTGCCGCTGTCGACGATGCCGCCGATGACCGTGCGCACGTCGTAGGGCTCACGGTGATCACCCGGCACATGCGGCATGTCGCCGGCGGCACGGGCGGGCTCGCCGGGGGGCAGTTCGTGGCAGGAACTCGGCAGGTGATCCAGCACTCGACGGGTCAGATCGAGCGCGTGCGCGGCGTCGTCGGCCACCAGATGCGCCACGCCCGACGTGGTGGCGTGCAGGTCCGCGCCGCCGAGATCGGCCAACGACACGTCCTCGAAGGTGACCGCCCGGACCACCCGTGGGCCGGTGACGAACATGTGCGCCCGGTCGCGCTGCATGATCACCACGTCGGTCAGCGCCGGCGAGTACACCGCACCGCCGGCGCACGGCCCGAGCACCACGCTGATCTGGGGCACACGCCCACTGAGCGCGACGTTGCGGTAGAAGATCTCTCCGTAGCCGTCGAGTGCAGCGACGCCCTCCTGGATGCGGGCACCGCCGGAGTCGAGCAGGCCGATCACGGGGCAGCGCACCTTCGCCGCGCGATCCAGACCGGCGGCGATCTTGGCGGCGTGGACCTCGCCGAGCGACCCACCCAGCGCGGTCGGGTCCTGCGCGAACACCTCGACCGGCCGACCGTGGATGCGGGCGGTGCCGGTGACCACCCCGTCGCCCACGGGACGTTTGCGGTCCATGCCGAACACGGTCACCCGGTGGCGGGCCTGGCTGCCGTACTCCGAGAAGCTGTCGAGGTCGACGAGCGCGGTGATGCGCGCGAGCCGGTCTCGCGGATCGATGACCTCACTCACGCGGGGACCTCCAGGTGGCAGCGGTGTCGCAGCAGCCGCTGGCCGTCGATGATGCCCGACGGGCCTGCGTACCGGCGAACGCGTCGGCGGCGCGACGCATGGCCGTCCGCACGGCCGGCTAGGCGCTGGCCAGCACGAGCACGCCGTTCTGCCCGCCGAACCCGAACGAGTTCGACATCACCACGTCGACGGTGGCGTCGCGAGGCGCGCCGCTGACGACGTCGAGGTCGATCTCGGGATCCTGCTTGTCGAGGTTGGCCGTCGGGGGGATCCTGCCGTGCTGGATCGTCAACACCGCGAACGCGGCTTCGATCGCACCGGCGGCGCCCAGGGAGTGTCCGGTCACGCCCTTGGTCGAGGTCACCGGCGGCGTGTCGCCGTCGAAGATCCGATTGATCACGCGCCCCTCCGCCGCGTCGTTGAGCGGGGTCGAGGTGCCGTGCGCATTGATGTGGTCGACGTCGCGAGGGGTGATGCCGGCGCTGTCGAGCGCGGCGGTGATCGCCAGGCCGACACCGACACCGTCGGGATCGGGCGCGGTGATGTGGTAGGCGTCGGCGCTCGCGCCGTAGCCGAGCAGCCGGGCGCGCACCGTGGCGCCGCGCGCGGCGGCATCGTCCGCACGCTCGAGGATCAGCACCCCGCCCGCCTCGGCCGCGACGAACCCGTCACGGTCGGCGTCGAACGGGCGCGACGCCGCGGCGGGATCGTCGACGCGACCCGACAGGGCGTGCATCTGCCCGAACGCGGCGATCGACAGCGGTGTCAGGCCCGCCTCGGTGCCACCGGTGATCACGACGTCACACGCACCCGTGCGCAGCAGGTCGCGGGCGACGCCGATGGCGGTCGCGCCCGACGTGCACGCCGTGGCGGTGACGAGGTTCGGACCGTTCGCGTTGAACTCGATCGCGATGTGCCCGGCGACCATGTTGGGGATCAGCATGGGGATCAGCAGCGGCGAGACCCGTTCGGGGCCCTTCTCGAGCAGCGTGGTGTGCTGCGTCTCCCACGTGCCCGCGCCACCCATGCCACAGCCCATGACCGCACCGACACGGGCACCGTCCCACGTCTGCGGATCCAGACCGGAGTCGGCGATCGCCTCGCGCGCGGCCACCAGCCCGAGCTGGACGAAGCGGTCGAGCCGGCGGGCCGCCTTGCGGCCGAGCTGCTCTGTGCCGTCGAAGTCGGCGACCCGGCAGCTGATGTCAATTGGGATGCCCTCGAGGTTGGGGTCCTTGGCGCCGGCCGATCGTCCCGACAGGACGCCTTGCCAGCTGGCGTCGACCCCGATGCCGGCCGGGGTGACCAGGCCGAGCCCGGTGATCGCGATGTCGGTCGTCATGTCATGTGACCTACCGCTCCGCTACCTGAGGTCACTGGTGTGATGCCTCCCCCTCGACGGTGGCTCCCTTCTGCTCCAGGAGCTTGACGGTGTCGTTGAGGGTGTCGAGCTGCTCGGCCTCCTCGTCGCTGATGCGCACTCCCATCTCCTCTTCGGCGGCGAGTGCGAACTCGACCAGGTCCAGCGAGTCGAGATCCAGGTCGCTGAAGGTCGCCTCGGGGCTGATCTCGTCCTCCGCGACACCGAACTTCTCGATGAGGAGTTCCTTGACCTTGTCGTAGACAGCGCTGCTCATGTGTTCGTTGTTCCCTTCACCGTCGGTGGATCACAGGTCTGCATCGGCGCCGCCGGGCGGCGGCGGCACTACACGTGCGTCGTGGCGTCGGGCGCGGTGGACAGGTCCGGCCACGTCAGCAGCGTTGACCCCCAGGTGAACCCGGAGCCGAACGCCGTGAGCAGGATACGCTCGCCGGGACGCAACGCTGCGTCGGCCAGCGCGAGCGGGATCGATGCGGCAGAGGTATTCCCATACCGGTCGACATTACTCACACGCCGCTCGTCTGGTATGCCCAGGTGGTCAGCCACGGCCATGAGGATGCGCAGGTTGGCCTGGTGCGCGACGAAGCGGTCGATGTCGCCGATCGTCAGGCCGGCGCGTTCGAGCAGCTGCGTCGACGAGTCGGTCATCCGCCGCACCGCGTGGCGGTAGACGTCCCGGCCGTTCATCGACAGGTACCGCTCCGGCGCGTCGGGCGCGGGGCCGGGTGCGCGGGTCCCACCGGCCTCGACGACCAGGTGACCGACGTGCTCGCCGTCGCTGCCGAGGTCGAAGGGGCCGATGGCGCCGAACTCGTCGGGCTCGCCGGCGCGCAGCGTGACCGCGCCCGCGCCGTCGCCGAACAGCACCGCTGTGGCCCGGTCGTCCTGGTTGGTGATCCGTGACATCAGGTCGGCGCCGACCACGAGCACACGATCGGTCACTCCGGACGCGATGAGCCCGGTCGCCGATGCCAACGCGTAGATGAACCCGGAGCAGGCCGCCTGCACATCGAAGGCTGGCACCGCGTCCCAGCCCAGCTGCGCGGCGACCAGCGGGGCGACGCCGGGCATCGGATGGTCCGGTGTGGTGGTCGCGACCACCACGGCGCTCGGCGAGTCGTTGCCCGCCTGCTTGCATGCGGCGCGGGCGGCCTCGGCCGCCAGGTCGCTCGTCGCGACCGACGGCGCGGCCATCCTGCGCTGCGCGATGCCGGTGCGCTCGCGGATCCACTCGTCGGTCGTGTCCAGTCGCGCAGCGAAATCGTCGTTGGTGACGATGCGGTCGGGGACCGCGACGCCCAGCCCGTCGAGCACCGCCGTCACCACGCGCGAACCTGACGCTCGTGGCGTACGGTCATGCGGTCGAGACGTCGAGCCAGGCCAGCGCCTGTCCGGCGCGGACGAGCTGCCGTGGTCGGACCAGCAGATCCTTGAGCCACGCGTCGACGGGCGCACGGACCTCGTCGGCTCGGCCACGACCGCCGGTGATGTGGCCGAGCAGCTGTCCGGCGGTGACGCGTCCGCTGATCGGCGTCGGCTCGAACCGGCCGGTCGTCGGTGCCACCACCAGCCCCATCGTGTCCGCGCAGGTGCCGGCGAGCGATGCGGGCTCGGTCGACGACCCGGTGGGTGGTGGGGTGGGTTCGGACATGTGCGCCTCCATCGGGCACGCCACGGTGCGGGATGATCGTCGTTGACGTTGACGTCAATGTCAATTCTGCCCCATCGCGTGGTACCGAACCACCCATCTGCGCGCATTCGTCTCGCACATCGACGCTGACGGCGCCAACCTCTCCCTCTACCCTGCGACCACCGGCGCGGCACTACCATGTCGCCGACCCACACCGACAGGGGTCCTTCGGACATGACCGACACGCAGATCCGCGACACGCTCACCAACCGGATGGCGACGCATCGCATCGATCTCGAGCGCCTGGTGGAGATCCCCAGCGTCAGCGCGGCCGGCTTCGATCACGATGAGGTGCGCCGTTGCGCGCTCGCCGTCCGTGACCTACTGGCCGCCCGCGGCTGCAACAACGCGCGGCTGCTCGAGGTCGACGGCAGCCACCCCGCCGTGTACGCCGACTGGCTCGACGCCGGCCCCGACCGTCCCACCGTTCTGTGCTACGCCCACTACGACGTCCAGCCGCCGGGTGACCCGGACGCGTGGACCACCCCGGCATTCGAGCCGACCGGGCGCGACGGACGGCTGTTCGGCCGCGGGGCCGCCGACGACAAGGCGGGGATCATGGTCCACGTCGCCGCGATCGACGCGTGGCTGTCGACCTACGAGCGGTTGCCGTGCAACGTCAAGGTGATCGTGGAGGGCGAGGAGGAAACCGGCAGCGCGCACCTGCGCGACCTGCTCGACGCGTACGGCGACCTGCTCCGCGCCGACGTCGTGATCATCACCGACTCCATGAACTGGAAGATCGGCACGCCGGCATTGACCACGTCGCTGCGCGGGCTGGTCGACTGCGTCGTCGAGGTCCGCGCGCTGGACCATCCGCTGCACTCGGGGATGTACGGGGGGCCGGTCCCCGACCCGCTGACGGGTCTGAGTCGCATCCTTGCCTCGCTGACCGCCGACGACGGCGCGGTCGCGATCCCCGGCTTCGCCGACGACGCGCCCGCTACCCCGGCCCAGCGCGACCTCGACCACCTGCGCTTCGACGTCGAGGAGTTCCGCGCGGAGGCCGGCGTCCTCGACGGTGTCGAGCTGCTCGGCGGCGACGATGGCCTGCTCGAGCGGCTGTGGTACCAGCCTGCGATCGCCGTCATCGCTGTCGACGCCACGCCCGTCGACGCCGCATCCAACACCCTGGCCGCGGCGGCCAGCGCGAAGGTGAGCGCCAGGCTCGCGCCCGGCCAGGACCCAGCGCGGGCGATGCGGCTGCTGATCGACTTCTTGGAGGCACAGACCCCGTGGGGACTGCAGGTGACCGTGACGCCAGGTGCCACCGGCGCCGGTTACCGGGCTGATCCCGACCGCCCCGAGATGAAGGCGGCCCGCCACGCACTGCAGACGGCGTTCGACACCGAGCCCGTACTGATCGGCCTCGGCGGCAGCATCCCGCTGATCGCACCGCTCACGTCGGCGTTCGGCGACGTCCCGGCGTTGCTCACGGGGGTGGAGGACCCCGACACCCGCGCGCACGGCATCGACGAGTCGCTGCACCTCGACGACTGGCATCGCGCCTGCCTGGCCGAGGCGTACCTGTTCGCCGAGCTGGCCGACGGGGTGTGACGCGCGCATGGCCGCACGCTCTGAGTACGACGCGGCGTACTTCACGCTGCTGCGGGCGCGCGAGGAACACTCGGATCTGCTGCACTACCAGGAGTTCCTGATCGCCGAGCGTGACCGGCTCGACGCGTTCGTGGCGCAGATCCGCGCCCAGGCCGACACCGTGCCCCGCCGCATGCGCCGCCCGATCGACCAGACCACCAAGGCGGTCGTCGAGGCCATCGGCGTCCGTCGCTCGGTCGTGCTATCGGAGTCCGAACGCATCGGCGACCGCATCGCCAACGCGCAGGCCTTCGTCGAGGAGTGCGAGGCCGAGGTCGACCAGCTCCGCGGCTCCAGCTAGGCTACGGATCGACGGGGTCGGCGGGGTCGACGCTCCGCACGAGCTCGGCAAGCGCAGATTCGAGCGCTGCTCTGGTCTCGGCCCGGCGGCCCTGCGCAACCGCGACGCCCTCGGCGCGCAGCAGGTCATGCGCAGCCCAGGTGTCGAGTCCGAGGGCGCGGGCGAACTCGCGGAGTGTGACTCTGCCGGAACGATATGCCTCGACCGCCTCTCGCTTCTGCAGCTCGCGCAGTGCGAAGTCGACCAGTTGGCGCAACGCGGTCGATCGGTCCTCGTAGCGACGCTCGGCGAACGCGTCGATGCGGCGAACCAGTTCCTCGTCCATCGTCGCGTTCACGCGGACCGCTCGACTCATGACAGTTCCTCGACGTAGTCACGCAGCAGCTCGTCAGTGATCCGCGCAGCATCATGGAGCGATTCGAGAACATCTCGACCCTGCTCGACAGGAATCGCGCGTGACCTGACGGTGAGTACGACCAGATCCGCTGTGCGCAACCAGGTGACGCCAAGATTGGAGGCACGGCGGCCCAACGCGATGTCATTGCACACCAGCGTTCCAGTCGACGTGCTCATGTCGAGAACAGCGGCGTCGACGTTGGTCTCCACCTCGACCTCGACGGCAGGAAGGTTCTTGATCGTCGCCTCGATCGCCAGCGCGTCCGCATACCCATGGGCGATGCCCGCGACGACCACCTCGTCGCGAACGGGCGTTGGAACTCTGAGTTCGATGGGACTCTTGCCGATGATCCACAACGACCCGGACCGTGCGAGCGAGATGAGCGTAGATGCATCGACGATAGCGTCCATTCACCGATCATAGCACACGCCGTGTGCAATGATCCGACACTCTGCCGACTCATCACGATCGCGACACTCACACGAACGCACGATGAACGCCGTGCGGTGTGGCAAAGGAGTTGCCCTACCGTGCGAGGCGGGACCGGAACGCGTCGTGGAGCAAGCCATTGGTGGTCAGGGCGGTGCCGTCGCCGTCGACGATCGACGTGCCGTCCCACGTGGTCATGCGGCCGCCGGCCTCGGTCACGATGATCTCGAGCGCTGCGATGTCCCAGATCGACAGGTCGTCCTCGAACGCGACGTCGGCCTGGCCGCCGGCGACGAGCAGGTGCATCCAGAACTCCCCGAACCCGCGGGTCCGCCACGCCTCGTTCGCGATCCGCGCCAGCCGCTGCCAGCGGTGCGGGTCGGTCGAGAAGCGGTTGAGCCCGCCGTGCAGCACGTGGGCGTCGTCGACCTGGTCGATCGCACTGACACCCACCGGCTCGCCGTTGCAGCGGGTACCGGCGTCGGTGGCGGCGTCCCAACGCTCCCCCATCGCCGGCGCGCTGGCGACCCCGGCGACCACCGCACCGTCGACGAGCACCCCGATGAGCGTGGCGAACACCGGCACTCCGCGCATGAAGTTCTTGGTGCCGTCGATCGGATCGATGACGAAGCAGACACCGGCGGTGGCCAGTTCGCCGCCGTCCTCCTCGCCGAACACCGTGGCGGCAGGCAGCACCTCGCCGATCCGCTGCCGCAGCGTCGCCTCGATCTCGCGGTCCGCTGCGGTGACGGGGCTGCCGTCCGGCTTGACCGTCGCCGGCACGCGGCCGCCGAACAGCCCAGAGGCGATGCCGTCGGCCAGGGCGGCCAACTCGACAGCGACGTCGCGCAGCTCAGTCGGCGTCGACGACATCGGCGAACCGCAGCACCAGGTCGTTGGGCTGCACGGTCAGGCTCACCTCGTCGCGCGGCGCCCACAGCGGGATGCACGGTCCCTGCCCCGCGTGGCCGCACAGGCACACGACCAGGTGACCGTCGGGGCGCATCCCGATCAGCTGCCGGGCGTAGCTGAGCAGCTCGGTCATCGACGCGGCGTTGCCGGCGCGCCGCCAGAAGGCGTTGGCCCACCGCGACTCGGGACGACCGTAGATCGCCAGCGCGGCCCCGGGCGTCAGCCGTGTCACGTCGATCAGCGTCTCCGCGTTCGTGAGCATCTTGTCCTGTCGGGGACTCTTGCCGATCCGGGCGGCTTTGACCGGCTCCGACAGTGGGCCGGGCAGGTCGGACAGATCGTACGTACCGGCAGCCTGCGCGGCCTTCTGCCGGTCGACGCTCACGTCGTAGGTGGGGGCCTGTCGGGTCGCCACGGCGCTCCTTGCGGATCGGATGGTTCCGGCAGTGTAGCCATCCCGGGGGCCCGGTCGCGGTGGCCGCCCGACCCCCCGGCGGCGGCGACTACTGCGCGGCGCACGCCCCCCAGATGCCGGCGCCGTCGGCGCGCGCGTTCTGCTGGTCGGCGGTGATCGCCGACCAGTGACGGTCGTTGGGCGCGAACAGCGCCGCGCGGGCATTGCCGGTCGCGACCACCGCCCGGTTGACCAGCTGGCCGTCAGTGGTCCAGACGTAGCGCAGCGCGCGGCCGAAGCGGTCGGTGTCCTCGCGATCGGACTCGAGCCGGACCGGAGTGCCGCGCGGCAGCCGGCGCACTCGCGCATCACGCATCGCACCCGTTGTCGAGCGCTGTGATCTTGCACGCCGTCGATGCCCCGGGCGACAGCTCGACCGGCGTGCCCTGGTGGATGATCGTCAAGGTCGCGTCGCCGGTCAGTTCGTACGTGACGCCGTCGTGGGTGACGTCGACGTCGAGCCGCTGGCCACGGACCTGCAGGGGGAAGCGCAGACCGTCCCAGGTCCGCGGCAGCCGCGGGTCGAAGCACAGTTGCTCGTCGGAGTCGCGCAGCCCGCCGAACCCGTAGACGGCGGCGAGCCACACGCCACCGGCCGACGCGACGTGCACGCCGTCGGCGGTGTTGCCCGCGACGTCGGCGAGATCCATGAACGCAGCGTTGCGGAAGTACTCGACCGCCTTGTCCTCGTACGCCAACTCGGCCGCGATGATGCTCTGGATCGACGGCGACAGCGAGGAGTCGCCGGTGGTCAGCGGGTCGTAGTAGTCGAAGTTGCGCCGCTTCTGCTGGGAGGAGAACTCATGGCCGAGCAGGAACATCGCCAGCACGATGTCGGCCTGCTTGATCACCTGGAAGCGGTAGATGACCAGCGGATGGAAGTGCAGCAGCAACGGATACTTGTCGCGGGGCGTCGCCGTGAAGTCCCACACCTCCTTGTCGAGGAAGTTCGTGTCCTGCGGGTGGATGCCGCGCACCTGGTCGTACGGCACGAACATCGACGCCGCGGCGTGCTCCCACTCTGTGATCTCGTCGACGGTCACGCCGGTCTCGCGATGCAGGATCGCGTAGCGGTCCGGGTCGGACCGGCGGATCGCGCCGACCACGTCGGCGGCGAAGCGCAGGTTCAGCCGCGCCATGACGTTGGTGTAGGTGTTGTCGTTGACGAGCGTCGTGTACTCGTCGGGTCCGGTGACGCCGTAGATGTGGAAGGTGCCCTCGCCGTTGTCGCGGTAGAACCCGAGGTCGGCCCACAGCCGCGCGGTCTCGACGAGGATCTCGGCACCCAGGGTGTCACGCAGCTCGGTGTCGCCGGTCGCCTCGACGTACTTGCGCAGGGCGTAGACGATGTCGGCGTTGATGTGGTACTGCGCGGTGCCGGCCTCGTAGTACGCCGAGGCCTCCTCGCCGTTGATCGTGCGCCACGGGAACAAGCTCCCGCGCTGGCTGACCTCCCGCGCGCGACGACGGGCACTGTCGAGCAGGCTGTGGCGGAACCGCAACAGGTTGCGCGCGATGCGCGGGGCCGTGTAGGTGAGAAACGGCAGCACGTAGATGTCGGTGTCCCAGAAGTAGTGGCCCTCGTACGCCGAGCCGGTCAGCCCCTTGGCGGGGATGCCGGTGCCCTCCGCCCGGCCAGCGGCCTGGATGAGCTGGAACAGGTTCCAGCGCACCGCCTGCTGCACCGAGGGGTTGCCGCGCACCTGCACGTCGCTGCGATCCCAGAAGTCGTCGAGGTACGCCTGCTGAGCCTCGAGGAGGGCGTCGAAGCCGTCGCGCACGGCCCGGTCGAGCGTGCGGCGGCAGCGGTCGGCCAGCTGGCGTGTCGGGGTGCTGCGCGACGTGTGGTACGTCGCGAACTTGTGGATGCGGATCGTCACGCCCGGCTCGGCGTCCACCACGACGACGGTCTTGCCCAGATCTGGATCCGACTCGCTGTGGTACGTGTGCTGGTTGTCGGTCTCGATCACGTGGTCGATGCCGCACGCGAGCGTCATGCCGCTCTCGGCCACGCGGTAGCGCAGCACCGACCGGCGGTCGTCGGCATCGTCGCCCTGAGGTTCGAGCACCCGTTCGGGCAACGCCCGCGCCTTGCGTGGGTCGCCGGCCGGTTCCCGGTCGTCCTGCTGGTTGCGGATGTGCGACGAGATCACGACCGGCGCGGCGGCGTCGAGCACCGTCACCTCGTAGCTGACCGCCATGAGGTGGCGGTGCTCGAACGACACCAGCCGCTCGGAGCGCACATGTACGCGCTTGCCGGCCGGGGTCAGCCACTCCAGCTCCCGGGTCAGCGTGCCGGCACGCATGTCCAGCACCCGCTCGTAGTGCTGCAGGTCGGCTGTCTTGAGGAACAGGGGCTCGTCGTCGACGTACAGGTGGAAGGTCCGCGCATCGGGCACGTTGACGATCGTCTGGCCGGTGGTGGCGAATCCGAACGCCTCCTCGGCGTGCTGGATCGGCCAGATCTCATGGAACCCGTTGATGTAGGTACCCCGCTCGGCCACCGGCCTGCCCTCGTCGTGGGTGCCACGCATCCCCAGGTAGCCGTTGGACAGCGACAGCAGCGTCTCGACGCGCGCCAGGTAGCGGTCATTGCACTCCCGTTCGATCAGGCGCCACTCGTCGACCGGATACTGATCATCGGGCAGGGACTTGAAGGCACGCCGGCGCATCCGGGCCGGGACGGACGACACCTCGTCGTCGGGGCGGAAGATGCTCACGTCCGCGCTCCCGGGGTCACGCCAGCAGCTCGGCCAGATCGGCGACCACGAGGTCGGCGCCGTGCTCGCGCAGCGCGTCGGGATCGCCGCCGCGGTCGACGCCGATCACCAGACCGAAACCGCCCGCGCGGCCGGCCTGGACCCCCGAGATGGCGTCCTCGACGACCACCGCGCGACCGGCGTCGGCGTCGAGGTCTGCGGCGGCCGACAGGAAGGTGTCGGGCGCCGGTTTGCCAGGCAGCCCGCGTTCGGCGGCCACGACCCCGTCGACGCGGGCGTCGAACAGGTCCAACAGCCCGGCGCTGCGCAGCACGGCGGCGCAGTTGCGACTCGACGACACCACCGCCAGCGCGATGCCGTCGTCGCGCAGACGGTGGATGAGGCGCACGGAGCCGTCGTAGACGGCCACGCCCTCCTCGTCGAGCAGGCGGTTGACGAGCTCGTTCTTGCGGTTGCCCAGCCCGCATACGGTCGTCGCGTCCGGCGGGTCGTCGGGGGTGCCCTCCGGCAGTTCGATGCCGCGCGCCTGCAGGAAACTGCGGACACCGTCGTAGCGGGGCTTGCCGTCGACGTAGGTCTTGTAGTCGCCGTCGATCGTGAACGGCTTGCAGGATTCGTCGGACTCGTCGTGCTGTGCCGCGCGCTGTCGGAGGAACTCGTCGAACATGGTCTTCCACGCGCGGGCATGGACCGCTGCCGTGTCGGTGATGACGCCATCGAGATCGAACAGGACCGCGTCGTAGCGATCGGGCGTGAGCTGGTCTGTCATCGCGCTGCCTGACTGCGGTCTGACCGGAGCGGACACGTCTGGTCACCGGACCCGGCCGACACGCGCGAACCGGATCGGATGCAGTACCGGACCCGTCGGCACGATCGCCCGCGATCTTCGCTGGGACCAGCTGCGACCACCACTGTACGCCAGCGGGTGGCGCCACAGCACGTCACCGCTGCCGGCGCACAGGTCGTCGAGCAGTCCTACCGGCGGCGGGTGGCGTCGGTGACCCTGGTCAGACGCCTCGATGCGGTCTGACCCTCCCGGTCACTGCGGGTCGGCGGGCGGTGGTGGCGGCTGTCCGCCGAACAGGCGCGTGATCGCCTCGATGTTGCGCCGGGTCTCATCGACCATCTGCTCGCCGATGGTCGCGCCACCGTCAGCGGCCTGCCGTCCGAACTCGAAACTCAGCGCCTGCAGGCGCTGCAGCTGCTCCACGAGGCCTGCCGCCTCGACCTGGGCGAGCAGCTGCTCGGCGTTGGACGTGGCCGCCTCCAGGCGGCGTGCGACGCCGACGAACAGCGCCACGCCCTCGCGCCACTGGGCGATGGCGTCGGGCAGCTGGCGCAGCTCGTCTGCCATCCGCATGCTCCACTGCAGTGCCGCGATGGGATCGAAGACGGAGGACCGCGGCTCGTGCTCGCTCATCGGTGACCGCCGTGGGCGATGGGGGGCATTGGACGCACGGTGCACTCCTGACGGCTGCGGGACGGCTGCTGTTCGCATTGTCCCGCGCCGCGGCGCTGTGGACAACGGCCGCGCTCAGTTGCGGACGGCGGTAGAGAACTCAACGGTTCCGGTCACACGGGTGGTGGTGACGCCGCCGATCCAGACGGTGCCGTCGTCGTCGCGGCTCACGTGCACCCGTCCCGACCGGCCGAGCGCGGTGCCCTGGCTTGCGACGTACGGCGCCGCGAGGCGTCCGCTGTCGAGCAGCCACTGCGCGACCGACGCGTTGAGGCTGCCGGTCACCGGGTCCTCGACCATCGTGCCGTCCTTCGGGAAGAAGGCGCGCACTTCGATCGCCGCCGCCACGCCTGGCGGGTACGGACCGACGACGCCGACGTCCAGGTCGATCATCGACGGTCGGAGCGCGAGCACCGCCTCGGCATCAGCCAACAGCACGCCGACCCAGCCCGGCCCGTTGTCGACCCACTGGGCGTCGACGATCTCCGCGGTGTCGATGCCGAGCGCCGAGGCGATCCGTTCGACCAGCGTCACGTCAACCGGGCCGGACCGCAGCAACGGTGGCGCCGCGAACGCCAGACCGTCCCCGGCCCGCCGGATGCGCACCAGTCCCGCCCCGCACTGCTGCACGATCTCGTCGTGGTACGCCGGCGCTCCGCCCGCCTCCAGCCAGCTGTGGCACGTCCCC
>JAHWKT010000081.1:0-6411 GCA_019347695.1 Actinomycetota bacterium
TACTCGCCACCTACACTTGGCGCCAAGGACTGGTGTGATCGAAAGGTGGGGCAATGTCGGAGGCCGTCATCGTCGCAACCGCCCGCTCCCCTGTCGGGCGTGCGTTCAAGGGGTCGATGACGGGTCTGCGACCCGACGATCTCACCGCCACCGTCGTTCGGGCCGCGCTCGACAAGGTGCCCGAGCTCGACCCCGCAGCGATCGACGATCTCATGCTGGGTTGCGGTCTGCCCGGCGGCGAGCAGGGCTACAACATGGCCCGGGTCGTCGCCGTGCAGCTCGGCTACGACCACCTGCCCGGCACGACGATCACCCGCTACTGCTCCTCGAGCCTGCAGACCACCCGCATGGCCTTCCACGCGATCGAGGCCGGCGAGGGTGACGTGTTCCTGTCGGCCGGCGTCGAGACGGTCAGCCGGTTCTCCAAGGGCAGCAGCGACGGCCTTCCCGACACCAAGAACCCGCTGTTCGACGACGCGGTCGCCCGCACCGAGAAGCGGGCCGAGCAGGGCGCCGACGAGTGGAATGACCCCCGCGACGACGGCGACCTGCCCGACGTCTACATCGCCATGGGCCAGACCGCCGAGAACGTCGCGACGCTACGCGGCATCACCCGCGAGGAGCAGGACCAGTTCGCCTGCCGGTCGCAGAACCTGGCGGAGCAGGCGCTGGACAACGGGTTCTGGGACCGCGAGATCACCCCGATCACCACACCGGACGGCACCGAGGTCACCGCCGACGACGGCATCCGGCGCGGCACCACGATGGACAAGCTCGCCGGCCTCGATCCGGTGTTCCGTCCCGACGGCACCGTCACGGCGGGCAACGCCTGTCCCCTCAACGACGGCGCCGCCGTCGTCGTGGTCATGCGCGAGGCCAAGGCCGGTGAGCTGGGGATCACGCCGCTCGCCCGCGTCATCGCCACCGGTGTCAGCGCCCTGTCGCCGGAGATCATGGGCCTCGGGCCGGTCGGCGCGTCACAGCAGGCGCTCGATCGTGCCGGCATGTCGGTCGACGACATCGACCTCGTGGAGATCAACGAGGCGTTCGCCGCCCAGGTGATCCCGTCGTACCGGGAGCTCGGCGTCGACATCGATCGGCTGAATGTCAACGGCGGGGCCATCGCCGTCGGTCATCCGTTCGGCATGACCGGGGCCCGCATCACCACCACCCTGCTCAACAGCCTGGCCTTCCACGACAAGACGGTGGGGCTCGAGACCATGTGCGTCGGCGGCGGTCAGGGCATGGCGATCATCTACGAACGCCTGTCGTAGGCCCATCGGTCACAGCCGGGCCGGGGTCGCGCGGTCGAGCAGCACTGAGGTGTCGCTGCCCTCCGGGAGGGTCCCGAACAGGTCGTGGCCACCATCGAGGCGGGTGGCGCACCAGGCGTCAGCCACCGCCGCCGGGGCGTGGCGGACCAGCAACGAACCCTGCAGCACCGCCGCCATCAGGCCGCTGACCCGCCGCGCCCGGTACTCCAGCTGGGCGTCATCGTGAAGCTCGCGTCGCAGCTCGGCGACCGCGGCATCGAGCCGGGCGTCGCCGCCCGCGGCCAGGCCGACCTCCTCGAGGAAGATGTCGACCGCGTCGGGGGTGCGCACGACGGCCCGCAGCACGTCGAGCACCTGGACGTTGCCGGCACCCTCCCAGATCGAGTACAGCGGCGCCTCCCGGTACAGTCGCGGCAAGCCCGACTCCTCCACGTACCCGTTGCCGCCCAGGCACTCCAGCGCCTCCGCGACGGCCGCGACCGACCGCTTGGTCGTCCAGTACTTGCTCACCGGCACCGCCAGGCGCGCGAACAGCCGCTCGCGCTCATCGCCCGCCTGCGCACGCCCGAACGCGGCGGCCAGCCGTACCGCGACGGCCGTCATCGCCTCGGCTTCGGCCGCGAGGTCGGCGACCACGTTGGTCATCGCCGGCTGCTCGACGAGACGGTGGCCGAACGCTTCCCGGTGCTGCACGTGGTGCACCGCGTGCGCGACGGCGTGACGTGTGGTCAGCGCGGCGCCGATCACACAGTCGACCCTCGTCGCGACGACCATCTCGATGATGGTCGAGATCCCCCGTCCCTCGTCGCCCAACCGCCACGCGAGCGCATCGGCGAACTCCACCTCGCTCGAGGCATTCGCGCGGTTCCCGAGCTTGTCCTTCAGGCGCTGGATCCGCACGGCGTTACGGGTGCCGTCCGGCAGCACCCGCGGCAGCAGGAAGCACGTCAGACCACCCGGCGCCCGCGCGAGCACCAGGAACACGTCGCTCATGGGCGCGGAACAGAACCACTTGTGGCCCGTCAGCCGCCACATGTCGTCGGCCGTCGGCTGCGCCGCCGTGGTGTTGGCACGCACATCCGACCCGCCCTGCTTCTCGGTCATGGCCATCCCGGCGGTGAGCCCGGGCTTGGTGGCGGGCGGCGTCAGCGTCGGGTCGTAGACACGGGAGACCAGACCGGGCTCCCACTGGCTGGCGAGCTCGGGAGCGGCCCGCAGGGCCGGGATCACCGCGTGGGTCATCGAGGCCGGACAGCCGTGACCGAGCTCCGTGTGACACCACACGAAGAAGCCTGCGGCGCGGGCGGCGTGTGCCGCGCCGGGCGCCGCATCGTCCGGCGCGAACCCGGCCGTCCATGGCCCTCCTGTGAGCCCAGCGTCGATGATCATCGTCATGAGCTGGTGGTACGCCGGGTGGTAGTCGACCTCGTCGATCCGGTGGCCGGCACGGTCGTGGGTCCGTAGCACCGGAGGGTTGGTGTCGGCGTCGACGGCCCAACCCTGCGCCTGCGCGCCGCCCGCCAGGCGGCCGAGCCGGTGCAGCTCGTCGGCGTACCATCCGGCGCCGGCGCACTCGAGCGCCTCGAGCAGCGGCGGATAGGCTGCCACGTCCCAGCCGAGCAGCGGCGGGGGCTGGTTGATCACCTCGTGGGTGCTCCATCGGCTGGCTGATCGCGGCATCTTACCCGGTGCCGGGGGCACCGTAGCCGGGTCCCTGTGCGCATGGGTCGTCATGTCCGCATTGTCGCGGCCTGAGGTGACGTTGGCACGCGCTGGTGCACCTCCGCACGTGGCGCTGCGTATCGTGGTGCACGTCCATGTCCCGGTGACACGGTCGTCATGACCGTCGTCGAGGAGTGCTGTTCCCATGATGTCTCGCGACACCCAGCGACGGATCGTGATCGTCGTGGCGATCGTGGTCGGGTTGTCCATGGTCGTCTCGCTCGTGCTGCAACCATGAACGACGGGTCGACCGCAGGCCGTCAGCCCCCGACAGATGATCTCGCCGTGCACGATGGCCAACGAACCGCGGTCGCTGGCACCCCACCGCTGCCACGCAGTGGCGAACCGTGCGAGCTCGTCGGCGCTCGCCCGTCCGCGGTCGACGGCCTGCCGGGCGAAGGAGGAGGCGCGGACACGCTCGGCCCATAGCCCGCCTCCACCAGCCGCGCTCGTCGGGTGTCGCGTGGCCCGACACCGACGCGGAGGACGTCACATCGGCGAAGCCGGCGTCCAACGCCCACCCGAGCAGCCGGCGCCCGGCATCGGGTTCCGCGCCGTTGCCACGGGCGACCGCGTGGTACAGCTCGAGCCACCGGTCCAGCTGCGGATCGCCTGGGTACCAGGTGAACGCCGCGTAGTCCGCTTCGCGCGCCGCGACGATGCCGCCGTCGCGGACCACGCGATGCAGCTCGCAGCAGCCGCACCGGGTCAGAGACGTGCTGGAGCACCTGATGGGCGTGCACCACGTCGAACGCTGACGACCGTTCCTCAGGCGATGCCCGCTGGTGCTGCTGGCGGGCTAGACGAACAGGCTGCGTTCGCGCAGCCCGGGCCACGGTGCGGGCACCTCACGGATGAACAGCTCCGACGGCAGCATCCTCGCCAGCAGCCAGGCCGGTACCCGGGTGATCGGTCCGACGTCGCCCCGCTGGCTGACATGGCATGCCGCAGCGGCCTGCTTCGCCGGCCACCCGCGGCGCACGTCGATGCGGGTCGTGATGCGTGCGGGGTCCATGCCGACCCGGGTCAGGTCGACGTCGCCGTTGACGCCGAATCTGGTCGGATCGCGTCCGACCAGCCGCATGAGCCGGGTCGCGACCTTGACCCAGCGGTTCGACGTCGTCTCGCTGTACAGCCGCGACGGTGCGAACGGCGTGCCGCGATCGACGAACCGGGTGGGGTCGGACGCGGCGTCGAAGGCGGCGCGCACCACCTGATGGCAGCGGATGTGGTCGGGGTGGTGGTAACCGCCCTGCTCGTCGTGGGTGACGACGACGTCGGGGCGGACGTCGCGGATCAACGCGACCAACTGGTCGGTGACGTGCACTGGGTCGACGTTGATGAACGCCCGCGGGTCTTGATTGCGCAGGTCACCGGTGAAGCCCGAGTCGCGGTGCGCGAAGTGGTGCAGCGTCGCACCGAGGTGACGCGCGGCCGCCCGCAGCTCCGATCGCCGCACCACCGCGAGCTCGTCACCCTCGGGGAAGCCCGCGGCCGGTGCGCCGGCCGCGCCGTCCGTCATGGTGGCGATGTGCACGTCGACGCCCGCCGCGCTGTGCACGGCGAGGGTCCCGGCTGGGCCGAAGGACTCGTCGTCGGGATGCGCGAACACACCGAGCAGTCGCCTGGTCATGGTGGGAGAGTACGTCGAACGTCGTGGATGGCGGCGCCCAGCGACGCGAGATCGTCGATGACCGTGTGCGCGCCCGCAGCCCGCACAGTTCGACGTGGTCGTCGAGGCAGTGGCTGGCGCCAGAGAATCCGATGACGCGCATGCCGGCGGCCCTGCCTGTTCGTCGAGCGCTTGCTCGACCGCCAGGTCGAGCGGATCGAAGAGCTCCGGCGGTGCAGGATGACCCGTCCGGGCTCGGATCTGTCGTGCGAGCTGCCGGTGCCACTGCGCCGAAGCGAGGCCCGTAAACCGACGCACGTAGGCATCACGGTCGAAGTGCACGCCGTGGGTCGCCAGCACGCGCAGTTCCGTGCGCACGGCAACCGCTTCGCTGTCGACGAGCACCCCGTCGCAGTCGAACAGGATCATGGCCTGCTCGTGCCTTCCGCTCGGCGACGACGATCCCCACCGAGTGTCTTGCTCGCACGCCGACGCGGCGCGTGGGGGCCGTGGCCCCGCGGGTGTGCGTGGTGGCGACGATCCGGGCGCACCCGGCTCGGGACCGCAGCCGCCGCGATCCTCGCGATCGCGACGCTCCTGGGTACCAGGACGGACATCGTCCCCGGTCCAGCCGCACAGGCCATGGTGGTGGCACCCGTGACCGCCATCGCCACGGCGTTCGTGCTGGTCGCCGTTGCCGCAGGCGTGGCCGTCGCCGTGAGACGGCGTCGCGGCGGCCGGCCCGCCGCGGACGACCGGTCGCTGGACGGCACGATCGTCGATGAGATCAAAGACCCCTACGTGGCGAGCATGTCGCACGATCTTCGCACGCCGCTCAACGGGGTGCTGGGCCTCGCGACGCTGATGCTGTACGACGACCTGAGCAGCGAGCAGCGCCGACGGCTGCTGAAACTCCGCGACGCCGGTCAACACCTGCTCGCGATCCTCGACGGCCGCCGGGCCCGCGCCAACCGTGCCGACCGGCCGGCTGGGCCCGATGTGGCACCCTTCCGCCCTGGCGCGATCGTCAGCCAGGTGGTCGCGTCCTTCGCATCGGCGGCGGCGGCAAGGGCCTCACGCTCCGGGAACAGGTCGACCAACGGGTCGGCCTGCTGCTGGGCGACGCGTCGCGACTTCGCCGTGTGCTCCAGCACCTCGTCGACAACGCCGTCACCTTCACCGAACGCGGCGGCGTCGACGTGTCGGTCGAGCTCGTCGAACGGACCGGCGACATCTGCACCATCCGGATCGCCGTGCACGACACCGGTGTCGGGCTCGACCCTGAGACCCAACGGCGTCTCGTGGCACCGGTCGATCCCACCGACGCGCCATGGGCCGGGGGTCACCCGGTCTCGGTCTGGCGATCTGTCAGCAGATCATCGGCCGGATGGGTGGGACGCTGCATGTGGTTTCTCTCACCGGCGCGGCACCACGATCTCCCGCACCGTCGATCTCCCCGCCGCCGGCCCCGAGATGGAGCCTGAGCCCGAGTTGCACGAGGCGCCGTTGGACGCCGCGCGCCCATCAGGGCGGTCAGACGCCACCGCGCTGCTCGTGGAGGACGATGACATAACCAACTGGTCGCCCGCGGCGTGCTCGCGCAGCTCGGGTTATACGACACCGCGGTCGACGGGGTCGAAGCGGTGAAGATGTTGCGACGTCGCTCGTACGATCTCGTACTGATGGACTGCGGGCTGCCGCGCTCGACGGCTACGCGACCACCCGCTACGTGCGGGCCATGGAGGGCGGCGCCCGCTGACCGCCGTCGCCATCCGTCGGCCCTCGAGCCGTGTGCGCTCTCGT
>JAHWKT010000081.1:6511-8531 GCA_019347695.1 Actinomycetota bacterium
GCGCCCGCTGACCGCCGTCGCCATCCGTCGGCCCTCGAGCCGTGTGCGCTCTCGTTCGCGACGCCGCGTCACTCGGCGCTCGACGCGACCAGCACCAGCACCCGTGGCAGGGTCTTGACGTACGCATCGAGGATCGACGCGATCCCGGGGGCCGCGTCGGCAGCACCGGCCTGGCGCAGCGCCGCCGCGTCGGCGACCGCCGGCCACCCCACCTGACGTGCCGTCTCGAGTGCTGCAGCCTGCAGCCGGTCGGCGGCATCGAGCGCCGCCGGCACCCCGGGCTCCAGGTGCGACCACGCACGTTGGAGCTGGTCCCGCTCCGCGAGCTCACGCCAGATGCTGTTGATGATCGGCGTGTCGAGCACCATGCGGATGCGGCCGAAGACACCGGCGTCGTCGACCTGCCACTGGGACGGAGCCGAGCGCTGGGCGGTGGCATGCACGCGTTCGGGTGGCGCAGCGTCGGCCGACGCTCCGTCCAGTCCGTCCGTGAGCGCGATGTGCAGTCCGCTCGACAGCAGCAGCATCCTGGCCAGCGGTTCCACGAACCGGGCGACGGTGTCGCGCACATCAGCATCCGGCGGCGGCGGCGGCACCTCATGCGCCACCGACACGTGCAGGGCCTCCGCGGCGTCGCCGAACTCGTCGCGGTCGGCCACCGCCTCGAACTGTCGCCACGCCACGACGAGATAGGCGGGACAGACGGCGAGGGACTTGAACAGGCTCGGGACCAACGGCATTCGAGACAGGATCTGGCTGTACACGGCCGCCACGATCCCGGAGGCGTCGGTCTCCTCCACCATCGGGTAGATTGCCAGACGGCGTGTCAGATCCGTGGTCACGAGTTGCTCCTCGGCACGGGGCCGGTGCGTTCACCGCTCACTGCGCTCAACGTGCACCGATCACCCCACGGGTATGCCTGCGAACCAGAGCTCGAAGCGCACCGCCGTAGTCCACCGAGGCGCGCTGTCATCGGTGAGCGGTGTTCGGCGATGTGGCGCATCGCACGGTCCAGCGTCTCCGCCGCGTCACGCAGGTGACGCTGATGGTCCGCTCGAACGGGTCGCGGACGCGGCTGCCGCGGCCGCCCCACGCGTTGGTCGCCAACCCGTGACGACCGTCGCGCCGGCGTCGACCGACATGGCGTGGACCGCGTCGCAGTCGTCAACCCACAGGTTCAACAGGCTCGCGTGGCAGGCCAGTGCGGCTTGGCGTCGAACAGCATTACCACTCAATCGCCGATGGCGACCTCTGCATGCCGATGGAGCCGTCATCGTTGGGTACGCGGAACCGCTCGCGGGCGCCGAAGCTGGTGACGACGAAGTCGATGAGGCCGCCGCGTCACGCACCACCACATATGGCGTGACGCTGCTGTTAGTCGTGTGGGATGGCGTCCACCACCGCCTTCACCTCCTACGGGGATGTCCTCGGGTCCGGGGATCGGTCGATGCTCGACTACCCTGCGTCGCGGCAACGACGATCTCGCGCTGCTGGCTGGACGCACAACGGCGGCAGAGCGATACCGGCAGCGGACGTTCGAGTACCGAGCGTGATCCAGCGTGGCCCGGCTAGTCGGGGACGCGCGGTTGGTAGGTGATGCCTTCACCGCATGATAGAGCCGATCGACATCGTCACGGGAGTCCACGAGGAGGCCGACGACGGCGTTCCCATTGCCGCGATCCGGGTCGAATCGGTTGTTCCAGATCTTTGCTTGAGGGCGGTTGTCGAGCGCGAGGCAGCAGTCGCTGTCATTGTGGATCTCGACATGCTGGGCGCTCGAGCCGGCCGGCCATTCGAACGGTTCGGGCACTTCGAGCCCGACGAGTCGGTAGAGGTCGACAGCGGCCGCCATATCCGCGACTCATCGTGACCAGTGCTCCCTGTCGGGTCATCGGGCCCGCGCAACGTAGATCACTTCGTCGCCGTCCACATAGCGTTCGCCTCCGGCAGTCGGCTGCTCGCACCTGCCGGCTGTCACGGGCTGGCCGCTGGGATTGGTTGGTGTCGGGTGCGTGCGTAG
>JAHWKT010000081.1:8631-16490 GCA_019347695.1 Actinomycetota bacterium
TGCCGGCGAAGCTGCCGGCCGAGGCGGTCAGCGAGTTGATCGACAACACGGTCGCGCGTTGCTGGTCGGTAGAGCGGTGCAACAGGGCGTCGTGGGCGACCGCGGTGGTGCCGTTGCCGGCATAGAAGCCGAGGTAGGTGCCGAAGAACAGCGGCAGGCCGTTCGCGGCGGCCAGCCCCGCCATCCCGCCGGCCTGGACCAGTCGTCCCGCGATGGCGACCCAGGCCGTGTGGTGTCGCAGCAGCCGCATGAGCGCAGGTACCGCAGCGGAGCCGACGGCACCGCCGAGGAACGCGGTCGCGCCGATCACACCGAGCAGCAAGGTGTTGTCGGAGATGTCGGGGGACGAGGTCGGCGACGCGAGGCTGCCACAGCGTCTCGACCGCCACGATCGCAAAGCCCCACAGCAGCTCGGCAGTGACGAGCAGCCGCAGCGTGCCCGCGGTCGACAAGGTCTGGCGCAGTCCATCGCGTACGACCCTGGGTGCGTCCGCGACGGCGCGTCGGGCCGCGTGCCATCCGCGGGCGCGCCGTGGTTCGGTGAGCAGCCAGGCCACGGCGACCGTGTGCGCGAGTTGTACGGCGATGGCGGCCACGACCGGGATCTCCAGCGGGCCCAGGCCGGCGGTCACTGGCAGTTCAGCGGCGAGCCCAGCAGTGCCCCGCCGAAGTAGTCCAGATCACGTATGGTGCGGTCCAGCACGCCATGCGTGGCCATGGCCGCGCCACCCGCGAGTACGAACCCGACTCGGACAGAGCGGTCACGAGCGCGACGACGGGCTCCTGCAACTCGGGTGGGTGGCACTACCGGCTGACGCGGTCACGCGCGACAGCGCGGCAGTCCCGCACGATGACGCGGCGGTTGTGTGCGAGCCAGATGATCTCCGGCGGCAGATCCCCGCGCAGCAGCGGTGCCTGGCTCATGCCTCGAATGGTACGCGCAACATCAGTCGCAACTGTCGAGCGTTATGCACACCCCGCCATCGCGCTGCGCGTACGGTCGTGCAATCTGATGCGCAACCCGACATCCACCCCACCGGGCCATCCGTGAGCCATGACGTCGGACGACGAACACTTGGCAGTAGACCATGGGATGGACAAGTTGTTGCTCACCGCGGAGGAGGCGGCGCAGATCGTTGGCGTCGGCAGGACCACGATGTACGAGCTGCTGCCCGTCGGCGCGGTCAAGTCGGTGCGCATCGGCTGGTGCCGTCGCATCCCGAGTGACGTGCTCGCCGCGTTCGTCGACGACCTCCCGCAGGACGCCGACGCCGTCGAGGGCGTCGTCGGCAGCCGACCAATGGGTCCCTCGATGGGTCTTTGGACCACGACGCGGTCAACGACTCAGGCGAGAAGCACGATAGGGCAGGCCGCTGACCAGCACAGATGCGAAGCGCGCCCTGAGGGATTCGAACCCCCGACCTTCTGATCCGTAGTCAGATGCTCTAATCCACTGAGCTAAGGGCGCTGGTTTTGGGCCTCTGACCTGCGGTTTTGCCGATCTGACCCTGTCGCGGGATGGTAGCACACCGGTGCGAGAGCGTCTAATCCTGCTGTACGCTGGCCGCATGCCTCGTCGCGCAACACCACGCAGTGTAGGGCGCATCCGCGAGCTTGTCCGCTCGTGGGAGCTGTACCTGCGCGCGGCGAACCTGTCGCCGCGGACCATCCAGTCCTACCAGGAGGCCGCGCTGCAGTTCGACGCGTGGCTGGCCGACACCGACCGCGCCACCGACGCCGGCGCTGTCGAGCATCGCGACGTCGAGGCGTGGCTGGCGTTCCTGCTGGAGGACAAGTCCGCCGGCACCGCGGCCGCGCGGTACCGGTCGTTGCGGCAGTTCTTCCGCTGGCTGGCTGAGGAGGAGGGCGAGATCACCGCCAGCCCGATGGCGTCGATGCGGCCGCCGCAGGTGCCCGAGCAGCCGGTGGCCGTGCTCACGGACGACCAGTTGGCGGCGCTGCTCAAGGCGTGCAGCGGCAAGGACTTCAACGCGCGGCGCGACACCGCCATCGTGCGCACCCTGCTCGACACCGGCGGCCGGCTGTCGGACGTCACCAAGCTGCAGCTGACCGACGTCGACTTCGACCTGGACGTGCTGCACGTCATGGGCAAGGGCCGCCGCGGCCGGTCGGTGCCGTTCGGCAAACGCACCGGGCTCGCACTCGACCGCTACCTGCGGGCCCGTCGCCGGCACGCCCACCGCGACGAGGATCGGCTGTGGTTGGGCACGAAGGGCCCGATGACGACGTCGGGCATCAGTCAGATGCTGAGCCGCCGGGCCAAGCTCGCCGGGATCGGCCACGTCCACCCGCACCAGTTCCGCCACACCTTCGCGCACGCCTGGCTCGCCGAGGGCGGCGCCGAAGGTGACCTCATGCGCATCGCCGGCTGGTCCAGCCCGGAGATGCTGTCGCGCTACGGCGCGTCGGCCGCCAGCGAACGCGCCCATCAGGCACACCTCCGTCTCTCTCCGGGCGACCGCGTCTGACGTCGGGCGAGCCGCGCCTTGCATGGCGCTGGCACGGGCTCGGGCGCGGAACGACGGACCTTGCACGCCGCTGGCGCCGTCGATCGGCGTGCATGCGCGGATTGCATACTCCTGGCGCCGAAATCCACCCGATCGCAACCTCACACGCAACGTCTGTGCCAGTGCCATCGGCCTGACTGATCGGTCGTAGACGCGCGCGGCGAGCGCGGTTCCCCCACAGCTGACCCCGATCCTGGGCGATGATCTCGATGCCGTCAACGCCGACGCACTCACGCGGCTCGTTAGCCATGCCGAGAGCGACGTGCTCGAGTTCTAGTCCGCGCACTACGGCACCAGCGACGGACAGAAACGCGAGCTGGCGCTCGACGTCGCCGACCTCGCCAACGCCGCGGGCGGGCACAGGATCGTCGGCATGGCTGAGGACGCCACGGGCGAGGCGACCGGCCTCGTGCCGCTCGACCCGCAGCCTCACAGAAACGAGGAGGACGTCCGCTACGGGTCGATCATCGCCCCCAACGTGTTTCCTCACCTCGACGTCGCCACTGCCCGCGTCGACGTGGACGGCGGCAGCATTCTGCTGGTGTCCGTGGCACCGTCGCCGCTACGGTCACACGCCGTCTACCGCGACGGGTCGCTGCGCTACCCGATGCGGACCGGCCGGACTCGCCGGTGGTTGCACGAGGGGAGATCGCGGACGCCTACCGCCAGCGGGAGGAGGGCGCACGGGCGGCCATCGACCGCGCCGCATCCGTTCGCGACCAGCGGATCGAGCTAGTCCGCGACGTGCTGGCCGACCACGACGACACGCCGGCGTCGGTATGGTTGACGATCACGTTCTCACCCGACCGGCCCGGGCACCTGCGGATTGACCATGACACCGTCGTGGCCACCCGTGACTACTGCACCACGTGGACGGGCGTGCCGTTGGGCAGCTCGGACGGCAGGTACTCTGCGATGTGCATCGGCAGGCGGACACAGCCGTGACTGGCCGGATACAGCGGAACCGACGTCGCGCCGTGGAAGGCGATCCCGCCATTGAAGTAGAGCGGGTTGTAGAGCCGGCCGATGTCCAGACTCGACTCCCGCCAGCCATCGATTCTGCGGCTGATGACAAAGTCGCCCGCCGGCGTGATCGAGTTGCCACTGTGCTCTTCGTTCTGCCACGGCACGCCACTGCCGCTCGACCCGTGGCTGATGAGCACCGGTTCCGACGCATCGGGGTCATAGACGGTCATCACCTGCGTGGACAGGTCGAACTCGACCCACCGCTTGTTGTGCGAGTTCGCCTGTTCCACGAGATCTCCGCGTTCGAGGCGCCGCAACGCGTCCTCGTCGAGCGGACCCCAGTTGCCGTCGACCGGGACGCCTGCCAGCTTCTCGAGCGCCCACACCGCTTGCACGGTGCGGGGTCCGTAGGCCCCGTCGACTGGTCCGGGATCGAGTGGGCTGTCGGCCAGCCGCCGTTGTAGTCGTTTGACGGCCTTGCCCTTGGCACCCGCCTCGAGGATCTTGACACCGGTCTCGAACGCTTCGAGCGCCGCCACCGTGCGCGCGTCGGCGCGGCCGCTTGCCTCGATGTCGGCGAGCTCTTGGAACGCCTTCACCGCCGCCTCGGTCCGCGGACCATAGGCACCGTCGACTGGGCCGGGCGCGAAGCCGTGCTTGGCAAGCCGCTTCTGGAGCGCCTCGACATCGTCGCCACGGCCGTCCTCGTCGACCGCGACAAGTTCGCTGGAACGCCGCTGATCTGCCTCCTCGTCGGCGTCGTCACGCGGGGCGTCGTCTGAGGGGGTGGTGTCGTCCGAGGGGTCGGACGCCGGCGCGTCGGTAGGGCCGGCTTCGTCGGACTCCGTCGCAGCGTCGGTCGGGCCCGCATCGGCGATCGCCGGAGCAGCACTCGCCGCCGTCGTGCTGTCGGCAGTGGCCGATACCTGCTCGTTGGCCGCCCCCGTAGGCGATTGTGAGGGCGTGCATCCGACCAGCAGGACGGCGGCGACCACCAGCACCGCTTGAGCTGCGCGTCTCATCGCACGAATCCTGTGTCGAACCGGCCGCGCCGCCGCGCGACCCGCACATAGGCGACCCACCACAGCCAGCAACGATAACAGCCGCGCCCCCGCAGCACAGAGACCCACGGCGTTCACCGGCACCGCAGCGTGGTTTGAAGTAGCGACCGTCGATCGGCTCGCGTCGCTGCTGAAGGGTCACGGGAGAGACCCGTTATGTGGCAACCGAGCCGATGCGGCCGTTGGCAGACGGTACCGACGGTGCCACGAGCGCGCGATGACGCGACATCACCAGCGCGAAGGTTGAGGGATTCGAACCCTCGATCGGGCCCGCGACAACGCCGAGGAGGCCGCCCAGGCGCTGCGCTTGAGGATCGAGCACCCCACGATCGGCGTCAGGAAGATCAAGCTGCGCAAGGTCAGCGCGCCTCGACCGCGCCGCCGTCCACCTCCCCGTCGTGCTGTGGTTGGTGGTCGCCTACCCGTACATGGGCGGGGTCGTGCGATCGCACGAGCGGCGCACGGACTTCGTCCGCTTCACCGGCGAGTGGTTCATCTACTACGTGCTGATCGCGCTCGGCGGTGGCGTGCTCCTGGCGTTGACCGCGGCATCCTCGAACCGACGGGTGTCGATCCCGAGCGGATCTTCGAGTGGGTGTTGCCCTCGGGGCGGCGGGCGCGGTGGTCGTGGCAGCGTGGCTCGTGGAGTCGAAGCAGCGGTCGTGGAGAACATGGCGCCGGTCCTCACCATGATCTTCACGCCACTGTTCGCGGTGATGCTGGCCGCACCAGCGTCTCCAGCGACGCGGCGGTCGCCGCGACGTCGAACCACGTGGGCGAGACCGTGAACCGGCGCGCGTCGCCAGCCAGCCGCAGCGGCGGGCCGTACAACGACGCCCACGGATCCGCCCCGCGTACCACCCGGCCAGGCGCGGCACCCAGCCAGTCGACATCGCCGCGGACGGTTGCGAACCCGATCCCGCGCGGCGAGCCCAGCCACTTGTACGCGACGCACGACGTCTCGACCTCGAGCGGGCGGTAATCGCGGTGGACTGGAAAGTGGTGTCGGTCCCCAACGTGCTGTACGAGGGCGACCCAAAGTCCGAGTCCTCAATCCGCGAGATCACGATCGACGACACGACCGTCCAGGTCCTGCGGGAGTGGCGACAGGTCAAGCGACGGAAACCGTCGCGCGGCCAAGGAGGCCTGGTTCGAGTCGGGGTACGAGTTCACCGACGAGATTGGCGCGGCATCCACCCCACCCGCCTGTCTACCAACTTCACCAAGGCGCTGAAGACCAGCGGGCTGCGCCAGACCACCCCGCACGGGCTGCGGCATCTGCACGCCACCCTGCTGCTCGACGCCGGTGTCCCCGTCAAGGTCGTGTCCGCCCGCCTCGGCCACGCCTCCACCGCGTTCACCCAGGACCGCTACATCAAGGTCACCGAACGCGCCGGCCGCGCCGCTGCGCTGGCTACCGCCCACTTCATGACCGCGTGACGGCGAGTCTCCCGGCTACGGATGTTGGGGCGAGTGAGCGGTCCGCACGTCGCTGCGATCAGCGCGCGGACCGCGGTGCTTCGTCGTGTGGCGAACGGGCCGCGGAGCAGCTTCCGTGCGCGGACAGCCTCGGGATGCTCTGACCAGTCGTCCGGCGTGACACCGGCAATCCGGGCGACGGTCAGACAGCGGTGCACGTCGACGACGTCCTTGTCGGCGAGTCGCGCGCGCCAGGCGAGCGTCTTGAGCACGAGCGCGGCCAGCGGATCGGGCACGCTCACCGTGTACTCCAGGCTGGTGCCGTCGGTCAGTGCGACGTCCACGTCTGCGGACTCGAGCGGACGCGAGAGCGCGAGGCTGAGGCCGGAGACCTCGTCGACGACGAGTGCACCGACCCGTCGGTTGTGACGGGCTCGTCGACGAATGCGCTGTCCGCGACGAGCTGGAGACGAACGCCGACATCGGCGTCGGCGGTCGTTCGTACCGGTGCGTCCGGTGGTTGGTAGCAGGCGACGAGCAGCGTCACCATTTGCCCGCCGATCAGGCGATAGTCGCCTGGGCTGACGGTCGCGCCGATATCGGCGACCGCGCGGTGCGCCGCGTCCTCCGCCCGTGACCGCGACTCGGTGGTCAACACCGTCACGTTGGCCAGCCGAGGAGATCGGGCAGCGCGGCCTCGAGCGCGGCGGCCGCCTCACTAGCATCGGGACCGGGGCCCGCCTGGACGTCGCGGAGCACGACGATCGGATCGGCGAGCGGCACGGTCACACCACGGAACCGCCGCGGCGTGGCGGGTTCGCAGGTGAGCGTCGGGTCGGCCGGGTTGACCAGTCGCAGGACGGCGTCGTCCGGGCCGTCGGCTGCGACCAGGCCGAGCGGGTGCAGATCGATGCTCTTCGCCGCGTACACGATTGACAATGCTGGTCGCCGCCACGGGGCGTACAGATCCGCCGCCGTGTCACCAGACACCCGGACATCCGACAGCTGCGGAAGGCATCGGAGCGTCGCCTCCCACGGATCCTGCTCGGCGGTCGCCCACCACGTGGACACGCCTTCGGTCGGCGGTGGCGCGTTCTGCAACAGGTGATCGAGCAGCCGTCGATCGTCGCTCGGACGCCAGCCCCGGCAGCCCACGCGCTCGACCAGACCGCCGGCCAGCAGATCGTTGAGGACTTGCGATACCCGCGGCTGCGTCACACCGATGCGCGTGGCGATCCGCGACTGGGTGAGCGGCGCACCCGAAGTCAGCAGCAGTCGTGCCACTGCGACGGCGCCGTATGGCGCCGGGCCCGGTGCGGCGGGGCCCATACGGTACGAGGTCGCGTCGCCATGATCCTCGGCCATCGGCACTCGGAGTCGACTGCCCTCCAGATCAATGCTCAATGCGCCATCGTCGGTGGCCCACGACCACCCGAGCTCCTCCAAACGCCGCTGGACTCCTGGTGACAGTCGCTCAGCAACCATGAGACTCGGCTCAGTCGCTGCTGTCAGTTCGGACGGTCGCGGCGAACGGCCGCGACGAACGAGACGCAACGCCATCCAGCCGCCGTCCCACGAGATGGCCACCCGGTCAGCAGCGACCTCGACGTCGTAGCCGCGCTCACCGAGCTGCCTCATCCACTCCACAGCGTCCCGCACAAGTGTTGGCGCAATATCCCGCCATCGTTTATATGCCCAGGTCTGCCCTTCGGCTGCTACCGGTAGATTGACCCGCGTGCGAAACCTCGAATCGGCTCTCAGCGTGGCGCTCTCCCCAATGCGGTGACGCGGCCGAGGACGCCACCAGTGAGCAGAGGCGCCAGCAACGCGAGCTACACCCCGACCGCCTCGCCACGCGACACGAGCAGCAGCCGGCCCGCATGAT
>JAHWKT010000210.1 GCA_019347695.1 Actinomycetota bacterium
TGGAGCGGGTGAGGGGAATCGAACCCCCATTGCGAGCTTGGGAAGCTCGTGTTCTGCCATTGAACTACACCCGCGGGTGGGCCAGATGCTAGCGGCTGCGCGGACGGTGTCGCAATGCGGCGGATGATCATGCCCCGTGGGACGCGGCGCGGTCGGCGAGGGCGATCGCGCCGAGCACGCCGGCGTGGTCGCCCAGCGCCGGAAGGACCACATAGCGTTCCGCATGGTCGGTGATCTCCGGTACGGCCAGGTAGCCGTTGAGGCGTCCGACGAGTCGCGCGCGCAGCGAATCGACCAGGCCCTCCAGGTGGAGCACACCGCCGCCGAAGACCAGCCGCTCAGGCGACAGGATGTAGGTCATCGCCGCCGCGAGCTGGGCCAGGTACTCGGCCTCCATCGCAACTGCCTGTGACAGCTGATCGCCCGTCAGGTCCTGCCCCGGCCGACCCCACCGTTCCTCGATCGCGGGTCCGGCGGCCATCCCTTCGAGGCAGTCGCCGTGGAACGGGCACCGCCCGGCGAACTCGTCGTCGGGGTGACGCGTGACGTGCAGGTGGCCCATCTCCGGGTGCAGCAGACCGTGGAGCAGCTGCCCGCTGACCATGCCGCCACCGCCGATACCGGTACCGACGGTGACGTAGACGCACGACTCGACGTCGCTGGCGGCCCCCCACCGCGCCTCGCCGAGCGCGGCACCGTTGACGTCGGTGTCGAAGCCGATGGGCACGTCGGCCACCGCCCGGAGCGGTCCGACGACATCGATGTCGGTCCAGCCGGCCTTCGGCGTCGACGTGATCGAACCGTACGCACCCGACGCCCTGCGCAGCTCGACAGGACCGAACGAGGCCACCCCGATGCCGCGCAACCCATCGGTGTGGTCGGCGACGAACGCGCGGGCGCGGCCCAACGTCTCGTCCGGTGTCGTGGTCGGAAACGTCGTGACGTCGACCAGATCATCAGGTCCCGTGCCGGCTGCACAGACGAACTTCGTGCCCCCTGCCTCGATCCCGACGTACATCGGCGTCGCCCCTGGTGTCATCGGTTGCGCATGTGTCGACCGCATCATCGCGGATCGGTCGGCACGCCGTGCGCCGGTGCTCGCAGGTGCACTACGATCGGCGCCGTCACGCGTCCTCTTCGATCGCAAGGTTGTGCTGCGGCGATGATCCTGTCAGACCGGTCGATCCGTGAAGAGCTGGACAGCGGCCGCATCGTGATCGACCCGCTCGGTGATGACGCGGTGCAGCCATCGAGCGTGGATCTCCGGGTCGACGCCAGCTTCCGGGTGTTCGCCAACCACCGCTACCCCTACATCGACGTACGAGAGCCGCAGCCGGATCTGACCGAGTTGATCAAGGTGCCCGACGACGAGCCGTTCATGCTGCACCCCGGCGAGTTCGTGCTGGGGAGCACCTATGAGCGGGTCGCGCTGCCCGACGACCTCGTTGCCCGGCTGGAAGGGAAGGCGCTCGCGCTCGACACAGAGGTGCCGACTCCCTCGGGCTGGACGACGATGGGAGGGCTTCGTGCGGGCGATGTCGTCTTCGACGAACGGGGAGTCCCGACGCCCGTCGTTGCCGTCACCCCTCCGATGCTCGATCGCCCGTGCCGCCGAGTGGTGCTCTCGGACGGCACGACCATCGTCGCGGATCTCGAGCATCGGTGGGTGACAGTTGACAAGAACGGGCGGCGCCGCGGTCGGCGAGTCGGGAGGACCCGAACGACCGAGGAGATCGCGCGGACGCTCTCGGTTCGTGGTGAACGGAACCATCAGATCATGCTCGCGGAGCCGGTGCAGTATCCCGAGCAGACGTTGCCGATCGATCCGTACGTGTTCGGCGTCTGGCTCGGCGATGGGACGAGCACGAAGCCGGAGATCACGACCGCCGACCAGTTCGTCGTGGACGGGAACGGATCACTCCACAGTGCGCTTCGCCGCGTCGGCGTGCTCGGAGACAAGCACATCCCCGATGCGTATTTGCACGCATCGGTGCCGCAGCGCGAAGCCCTGCTCCAAGGCCTCATGGACAGCGACGGATACATCGATCGCATCGGGCGGTGCGACTTCACGAGCGTGCGCGAACGACTGGCGGAGCAGGTGCAGCAGCTGGTCGCGAGCCTCGGCCTTCGACCGACATTCGCGAAGAAGCGGGCGGTGTTGGACGGCATCGATCGTGGTCCGAAGTACGAGGTGCAGTTCACGCCGGATCGGCCGGTTTTCCGCCTACCCCGGAAGCTGGCCCGCCAGAAGTGCGAGGGCGGCTTACATCGCTTCCGCGCCATCAGCGACGTGCAGCCCATGCCGTCTGTGCCAGTTCGATGCATCCAGGTCGGCTCGCCGAGCGGCCAGTTCCTCGTCGCGCGCTCGTACGTTGCGACGCACAACAGCTCGCTCGGCCGGCTCGGCCTGCTGATTCACTCGACGGCCGGGTTCGTGGATGCGGGATGGGACGGCTGGTTGACGCTCGAACTGTCGAACGTCGCCACGCTGCCGATCGCGATCTACCCGCAGATGAAGATCGGCCAGCTCGCGTTCTTCCAGCTGTCGACACCTGCCGACCGGCCGTACGGCAGCGCCGAGCTGGGCAGCAAGTACCGGGGCCAGCAGGGACCGACGGCCAGCCGGTACTTCGAGAACTTCGCGGAGACCGGTTCCGCGAACGACGTGGTGGACCGGCTGCGCCGGCCGGAGACGGCGGAGACACCGGAAGCCTGAGGCGCCTCCCGCCAGGCGCCTCAGGCCGTCGCGACCGTCAGGCGGTCGCGATCATGAGTCGGTGGACCTCCCGCAGATACACCGACGAGTACGACGCGCCACGTTCGGCTTCGGCGACCGCTTGACGCGCCACATACCGGACCGCGTCGCGCAGCGAGTACCCGAGCGCCGTGATTCGTGCCACGTCCTGCGTCGCTGTCAGCCCCATCGTCCCGCCTTTGGAATGTGCGCCGTACCGCTAGACACGATGGCTGATCAGGCGTGAGGTGTCGTCATCACGGTTGGGGATTGTCAGCCAGTTGTTCAGGTGCGCGTGCGGTGAGGGCGCAGCCAGGTCGCCATCGCTCAGGCGGAACCGCGGGCCGACGGGTGGGCGTCGTCGCCATTCACGCTCGCGACGGGCAGCAGCGCGTCGGCCAGGATCGACGCGACGTCGACCACACGCACCTGTCCCTCGTCAATGCCGCCGCTGCCGGCGCGGTCCTGCACGGCGTCGTCGAGCATGACCAGGCAGAAGGGGCATGCGGTCGAGACGATGTCGGGTTCGAGCGCGAGCGCCTCGTCGATGCGTTCGGTGTTGACCCGCTTACCGATCGTCTCCTCCATGTAGAACCGGGCGCCACCGGCCCCGCAGCAGAAGCCGCGGTTGCGACAGCGCGGCATCTCCACGGCCTCGAGTCCCTCCACGGCGTCGACAACGGATCGTGGCTCCTCGTAGACCTGGTTGTGGCGACCGAGATAGCACGGATCGTGGTATGTCACCCGCGCTGCGACCGGCGACCGGGGCGACAGCTTGCCCTCGGCGACGAGGTGTGCGAGCAGCTGCGTGTGGTGCACCACCTCGAAGTGGCCGTCGAGGTCGGGGTACTCGTTGGCGAGCGTGTTGAAGCAGTGCGGGCACGTCGCGACGATCTTGGGCACGCCGGCCTCGGAGAGCGTCTCGATCGTCTGCTCGGCCAGCATCTGGAACAGGTACTCGACGCCGAGGCGCCGTGCCGGATCGCCCGTGCAGGTCTCGGCCTGGCCGAGCACTGCCCACCGCAGCCCCGCGGCGTTCAGCAGATCCGCGACCGTCTGCGTGGTCTTCTTCGAACGGTCCTCCAGCGCGCCGGCGCACCCCACCCAGAACAGGTAGTCGATCTCATCCGCCTCGACGTCCTCGCCGAGCACCTGCACGTCGCGCCCGGCCGCCCACTCCAGCCGCTTCGACGCTCCCAGCCCCCAGGGGTCGCCGGAGTTCTCCAGGTTGCGCAGCATCCCGCCGGCCTCCGACGGGAACGACGACTCCATCTGCGCCTGGTACTGGCGCAGGTCCATGATGTGGTCGACGTGCTCGATGTCGACCGGACACTCCTCGACGCACGCGCCGCAGGTCGTGCACGACCACAGCACGTCGAAGTCGATCACCGCGGGAGCGCCCGGCGCGTCGCCGACGAGCGGCGGAACCTCACCGTTGGTCGGCTCGCCCGAGAGCAGCGATGGTCCGCGGTCCCACAGGTGGTCACGCAGGTCCATGATCAGCAGCTTGGGTGACAGCGGCTTGCCGGTGTTCCA
>JAHWKT010000082.1 GCA_019347695.1 Actinomycetota bacterium
CTGCCGCCGCCAAACGTGACCGGCAGCCTGCACATCGGCCACGCGCTGGTCGCGTCGGTCGAGGACGCGATCATCCGCCACGCGCGCCAGTCCGGCTGCAACGCCGTGTGGCTGCCCGGCACCGACCATGCGGGCATCGCCACCCAGAACGTGGTGGAGCGACTCCTGGCCGATGAGGGGCTGACCCGTCACGACCTCGGGCGCGAGCGGTTCCTCGAGCGTGTGTGGGTCTTCGTCGAGGAGGCGGGCGGCATCATCCAGCACCAGCACCGCCGACTCGGCACCGCGCTCGACTGGGACCGTGAGATCTTCACGTTCGACGAGCAGCGCTCCAAGGCGGTCCGCGAGGTCTTCTGCCGCTGGTACGAGCAGGGGCTGATCTACCGCGGTCACCGCCTGATCAACTGGTGCCCCCGGTGCCTGACGGCGCTGTCGGACATCGAGGTCGACCATGTCGACGAGGACGGCGAGCTGGCGGAGCTGCGCTACCCCGGATCGGACGGCTCCGACGGTGTGGTGGTCGCCACGACCCGGGCCGAGACGATGCTGGGCGACACCGCCGTGGCGGTGCATCCCGACGACGAGCGCTACCGCCACCTGGTCGGCACCACCGTGGTGCTGCCGCTCGTCAACCGCGCGATCCCGGTCGTGGCGGACGACCATGTCGACCCGGAGTTCGGCAGCGGCGCGGTGAAGGTGACCCCCGCGCACGACCCGAACGACTGGGAGATCTCACAACGCCATGACCTGCCCGCGATCAACATCTTCACCGACGACGCCCACGTCAATGAGGCCGGCGGGCCGTACGAAGGGCTGGACCGGTTCGAGGCACGACGCAGGGTCAAGGCCGACCTCGACGCGCAGGGTCTGCTCGTCGGAGTCGCACCGCGCACCCACCCCGTCGGCCACTGCTCGCGCTGCAAGACCATCGTCGAGCCGCGCCTGTCGGACCAGTGGTTCGTGCACATGACGCCGCTGGCCGAACCGGCGATCGCCGCGGTGCGTGACGGGCGCACCCGGTTCATCCCGGAGCGCAACGCCAAGACATTCGTGGCCTGGCTCGAGAACCTGCACGACTGGTGCATCTCGCGTCAGCTGTGGTGGGGTCACCAGATCCCCGCCTGGTACGACCGCGACGGCACCATCCACGTCCGGCGCACGGACCCGACCCCCGAAGAGGTCGCCGAGCTCGGGCTCGAACGCGACCCCGACGTGTTGGACACCTGGTTCAGCTCGCAACTCTTTCCGTTCGTCAACCTCGGGTGGGACGGCGACACGACCAGCACGCCGGAGCTCGACACGTGGTACCCGACCGCCGTGCTGGAGACCGGGTACGACATCAACACCTTCTGGGTGTCGCGCATGCTGATGGCGGGCCTGTCGATGATGGGGGAGGTGCCGTTCCGGGTCGTCTACAACCACGGCATGGTGCGCGACGGCGAGGGCAAGAAGATGTCCAAGTCGTTCGGCAACGTGATCGACCCGCTGGAGTTCATCGACCGCTACGGCGCGGACGCGCTGCGCTTCGCGCTGCTGCGCGCCTCCACCGCGGGTCAGGACGCACCGCTCGCCGAGGAGTGGGTCGAAGGCGCGCGGCGCTTCGCCAACAAGCTGTGGAACGCCGCGCGGTTCGTGCTGCTGGTCGCCGGCGACACGGCCGACACCGATGGCTTCGACGACCCCCTGCCACCCGACGGGCTGGCGTTGGAGGATCGCTGGATCCTGTCGCGGCTGGAGGACGTCCGCGCCGAGGTCGATCAGGCGATGCAGGATTGGGACCTTGGTCGGGTCGCGCGGGCGCTGTTCCACTTCACGTGGGACGAGTACTGCGACTGGTACCTCGAGCTGGCCAAGCTACGCACCGGCGCCGACGCCGCTACCGACGACGCGGCTGCGGCCCGCTGGACGCTGCGCCACGTGCTCGACCGTTCCATGCGCCTGCTGCACCCGTTGATGCCGTTCATCACGGAGGAGATCTGGCGCACCCTGGACGCCGCTGCCGATGACACCACCATCCAGCGCTCACCCTGGCCCGCACCGATGGCCGAGCGCCGCGACCCCGTCGCCGAGTCCCGGTTCGCCGCGGTGACCGAGGCCGTCACCGAGCTGCGTCGGTTCCGCTCGGACCACGCGCTCGCACCGTCGCGACGCATCGCGGTGCTCGCCCGCGCGCAGCCCGGTCACCGGTCCGTGCTCGAGGTGGCGGTCCCGGGCATCCGCCGGCTGGCCGGTGTCGACGACTGGTCGTTCGTCGACGACGTCGACCATGTCGAGGGTCCGCTGGGCCGCGTGCCGGTGACCGGTGCCGATCTGTACGTCCCGCTGGCCGGACTGATCGACCTCGACGAGGAGAGGGCCCGGCTGCAGCGAGAGCTCGAACGGGCCACCAGCGAGCTCGCCAGGGCCCGCAGCAAGCTGTCGAACGAGGGGTTCGTGACCCGTGCGCCCGCTGATGTCGTGCAGGCCGAGCGGGACAAGGCGTCGGACTGGGACGCCGCCGTCGCGCGCATCGACGCGCAGCTGGCGACGCTGGCTCGTGAGTGACTTGATCGTCGAGCTCCTCGCGCGCCGGCCGCCGTCGGACGGCCCCCCATCACAACGCCTGCGCACGCTGCTCGAGCTGCTCGACCGACCCGACCACGCCGTGCCCACCGTGTGGGTCGGCGGCAGGCACGGCAAGAGCAGCGTCACCGCGATGATGGCGGGCCTGTTCGCAGCGCTCGACATCACCGCCGGCACCACCACCAGTCCGCACCTGCAGGACCTGCGGGAGCGGGTGCGCACCGCCGGCGCGGTCATCCCCGCCGGCACCCTGCGGGAACAGCTCGACTACCTCGACCCCTTCCTGCACGAGGTCGACAGCCGGTTCGCCGCACCGCTCGCGTTCGAGGAGGTCGTCTTCGTGCTCGCGTCGGTGTGGTTCGCCGACGTGCCGGTCGACGTCGCGATCCACGAGGGCGCGGCGCTCGACGGCGGCCGCTGTGACCTGTCGGTCACGCTCGACCCGGGCGGCGCGACGGTGCGCGGGGACGACGCGGCGCACGCGGCCGGTGACGCGTTCGGCGTCGTCGCGCGCGACGTCGCCGTTGGCGGGCAGCAGCTGTCGCTGCGTGGGGTCACCGGGATCGTGCCCGACATCTACCTGCCGCTGCACGGTCGGCATCAGGCAGACAACGCCGCGGTGGCATTGGCGGCCGTCGAGGGTGTGCTCGGCTTCTCCGCCCAGCTCGACGTCGAGCTGATCCGCCAGGCGTTCGCCCGGCTGCGGCTGCCCGGTCGGCTCGAGGTGGTGCGTCGACCCGACGGCGCCAGCGTCGTGCTCGACGGTGCGCGCGAGCCCGTCGGTGCGGCGGCGCTCGCGGCCACGCTGCGCGACGAGTTCGCGGTCCGCCACCGCATCGGCGTGCTCGGTCTCGTGGGTGCGCAGCCCGAGGAGACGCTGCAGGCCCTGACGCCGGTGCTGGACCATGCGGTGGTCACCACGGCGCCGACACCCGACGCCGCGCGATCGGCCGACGTGCGTGCGGCGGCCCACCAGCTCGGTGTCCGCGTCGAAGTGACCGACACGGTCGAGCAGGCGCTCGATCTCGCGTCGGGTGTCGCGACCCCCGAGGACGCGGTCGTGGTCACCGGCAGCCTGCAGACGGCCGGCGTCGCCCGCCGGGCGCTCGGGTTGGATCCCGTCGACACCCTGCTCGCACCGTCGTAGCCGGTCCTCGCCCGTAGCGCCGTGTTCCGCGCAGATAGCGCGGTTCCGGCGGGCCTGTCATGATGCGTGACGATCTTCCTCCAACAGATACGGCGACGACGACATGAGTGAACGCACCCTGATCCTGGTCAAGCCCGACGGCATCCGGCGTGGGTTGGTCGGCGAGGTCATCTCGCGCATCGAGCGCAAGGGCCTGACCATCACTGCGCTGCAGCTGCGCACGCTCGACCGCGCCACCGCCGAGGAGCACTACGCCGAGCACACCGACAAGCCCTTCTTCGGCGAGCTCGTCGACTTCATCACCGGCGGCCCGCTCGTGGCGATGGCCGTCGAGGGGCCCGACGCGATCGCGGCGATGCGTGCGCTGATGGGGGCGACGAACCCGCTCGACGCGGCACCGGGATCGATCCGTGGTGACTACGCGACGATCATCGGCGAGAACGTCGTGCACGGGTCAGACGGTCCGACCTCGGCCGAGCGGGAGCTCAAGCTGTTCTTCGGCTAACACCCTCCGTCGACCACCCCGACGTCTGCTGCGATGTCCACAGGCCGCAGCCCCCGCGACTGTCGCGGTCGGCGAGTTGCCCGCAGGATGCACGGCGTCGCCGACGTCCGGAGTGGCCGTGCATCCCTGTCCGCTGTTGCGCCCCGAGGTGTCAGACTTCCGACCCGGCGCACCGGAGCGCCGTATCCAGGTGACCACGCCCGACGCTGCTGCCGCGGTGGTGCGTCCGCTGCTCGTGGGACACGATCGCGAGCGCGGCCTGCTGGTCGCCCTCGACACCCGCCACCGCATCATCGGCACCGCGATCGTGTCGATCGGCACGGCGGCGAACACCTTCCTGGCGCCACGCGAGGTGTTCCGTGACGCGTTGCTGCTGGGTGCGTCGGCGGTCGTGGTGGCGCACAACCATCCCAGCGGCGACCCGTCGCCGTCCGACGACGATCTGCGGATCACCCGTCGCCTGGCGCGAGCCGGAGAGACGCTGGGCATCGATCTGCTCGACCACATGATCGTCGGCGACCCAGAGTGGACGAGCCTGGCGCGCGAGGGCGTGTGCGGCGCCGACCACCGCTGAGCATCGTCACCTCACCACCGGGCACGACGCGGCGGCCTATGCTGTCGCGACGCACGGCGTGTCGCTCGAGGGAGGTTTCGTGCAGCGGTCACTGGCCGCAGGCGCACTGCTCGGCCGAGATCTGGCCGTTGATCTGGGGACCGCGAACACGCTCGTGTACGTGCGCGGTCGCGGCATCGTGCTCGACGAGCCGTCGGTGGTGGCGATCAACACCACCACGGGTGCGCTGCTCGCCGTGGGTGCCGAGGCCAAACGGATGATCGGCCGCACGCCAGGCCACATCTCGGCGATCCGGCCGCTGAAGGACGGGGTCATCGCCGACTTCGACGTGACCGAACAGATGCTGCGCTTCTTCATGCAGAAGGTGATGGGCAAGCGCCCGTCGCTGTTGACCAAGCCGCGTGTGGTCGTGTGCGTGCCAAGCGGTGTGACCGGCGTCGAGCAGCGCGCCGTGGAGGAGGCGTCGATCCACGCAGGCGCGCGTTCGGCGTTCATCATCGAGGAGCCGATGGCCGCGGCCATCGGTGCCGGCCTGCCCGTGCACGAGCCGACCGGCAACATGATCGTCGACATCGGCGGCGGCACGACCGAGGTGGCCGTCATCTCCCTCGGAGGCATCGTCACCAGCGTCTCGGTGCGGATCGCCGGCGACGAACTGGACGAGGCGATCGTGTCCTACATCAAGAAGCACCACTCGCTGATGCTGGGCGAGCGGACCGCCGAGGAGATCAAGCTGGCGATCGGCAGCGCCCATCCGCTCGCCGAGGAGTGCCACGCCGAGATCCGCGGACGTGACCTGGTGTCTGGGCTACCCAAGACGGTCCTCATATCCGACGGCGAGATCCGCGCGGCGATCGAGGAACCGGTCACGTCGATCGTCGCAGCGGTGCGCAACACGCTCGACCGCACCCCGCCCGAGCTAGCGGCCGACATCATGGAACGCGGGATCGTCGTGGCGGGCGGCGGGGCGCTGCTGCGCGGGCTCGTCGATCGACTGCGTGTGGAGACCGGCATGCCGGTCGAGCTGGCGTCGGAGCCGCTGCAGGCGGTCGCCGAAGGCTCCGGCAAGTGCCTCGAGGAGTTCGAGGCGCTCAAGCGGGTGCTGATCTCGACGTCGCGCCACTGAAGGCCGAGGAGCCGCGTCACCCCCCTCGGCAGCGGCGGGTCCTTCGAATCCGCCGCACGGGTCGTTACGGTGCGTGGTGTGGGTGGCCGCAGACGCAGCCAGATGACGTTCATGGTGCTGACGCTGCTCGCGCTCAGCTGGGTGACACTCGACCTGCGTGCCCCGGCCGTGGTGACCGATGGTCCCCAGCGCGGCGCGCTGCGGGTGTTCGCTCCGGTGCAGCAGACGCTGGCGACGATGCTTCGTCCGGCCGACGTGGCGGCGAGGTGGATCGCCGATCAGCGTGGCCTGCACCGCGAGCTGGACGACCTGCGGACCGCAGCTGCGCACGCGCGGTCGACCGCGGTCCTCAACGCCGATCTGGCCGGCGAGAACCGCCGGCTGCGCGCGCTGCTGTCGATGCGCGCGCGTAGTGCCCATCGGACCGTCGGCGCGAGCGTGCTCGGCTCGCCGCCGGGCGATTCTTCCGGCGGCGTCGTCATCACCGCGGGCGCGGTCGACGGCGTGGAGACCGACGCGGCGGTCGTGAACGAACACGGGCTGGTCGGGCGCATCGTCGCGACCGCCGGTTCGCACGCCCGCGCCGAGTTGGTGACCAGCCCGACGGCCAGGTACGCCGTCCGTGTCGATGGCGGCCGGACCGGACGCCTGTGGGGCGGCCGCAGCCTGCTGCGCCTGGAGCTCGACGATCCACACCGAACCGTGCCAGCGGGAGCGTCGGTCGTCACACGGGCGTTCGAGGGGTCGTCGATCCCCGACGGGTTGCCGATCGGCACGGTGATGGCCGATCCGGTCGACGACCGGTATCTCGACGTGCGCCCGCTCGTGGACCGCGCGACGCTCGACCTCGTGCAGGTGATCGTCGGCGCGCCGCCGCAGCCCGAGTCGGTGGTGGATGGGTCCCACGGTCGGTCGCGAGACCTGCCGCCGCCCCCGCGGCCGGGCGAGCGCTGATGGTACGGCCGCTCATGGCCGGCGCGCTGCTCGCCTGCGGCGTCGTCGCGGATGCCGCGATGGGCGTCGCCTTCCCCGATGCCGGCGGCGTGCCGGTGATCAGCCTGTCGACGGTCACCGGTCTCGCGCTGATCAGCGGGTCGTCCCGGGGGATGCTGTTCGGGTTCGCGGTGGGCGTCGTGCTGGATCTGCTGGCGGGACCGGCGGTCGTCGGTGGTGCGCACGCACTGGTCGGCGTGCCCGTCGGTGCGGTCGCCGGCGCGATCGGCAGACCTGCCCCGGGGCGCCTGCACGCGGCACCGCTCGTCGGCATGGTCGTGGTGCCGGTCGCGGTGACGGCAGCGCTGCTGGTGCACGGCCTGCTCGGCCCTGTCGTGTTCGCCGCACCGGAGGCCCTGTGGCGGGCCGGGGTCGCCGGAGCGTTGGTCACGCCACTCGTTGTGCGGGTTGCGCGGCAGTGCGCCGTTCGGCCACTTCCAAACCTCGCGCCACGGGCGTAGGATTGTGCACGAAGTCTATTGGGGGCGCCACGCAGGCCTCCCATCCACTGGCGCACGAGAGCGGACGGTCATGCGGGTGCTTGGGGTCCTCGCGGCCTGGGGTGTCCTCGCGGTGCTCGCCACCATGTGCTTCGCGCTCGGTGGCTCGATCGGCTACCGCAGAGGCGTGCGCGACACCCTCGCGCAGATCCGTGAGCGGCGCACCGGCAAGACCGGCTGCCGACCGTTGCCGGCCAACCATCTGCGCCGCAGGACCAGCGGCCGCGCGCGACCCGGCGCGCGGGCGCGTCGTGCGCGCTGGCACGTCGGCTCGCCGACGGCCAGCCGGCGTCGATCGGCGTGGCTGGACCCCGCACGGGTCGGCCGGGCGCCGACCGTGGTGGCCGCGAGCCTGGCCGCTGTGCTGTTGATCGGCGTTCCCGGCACCGCGATCGGCGCGACCACCGCCCAGCCGGGTGAGTCGTTGTGGAAGGTCAAGCTGGGACTCGAACGGGTGCGGCTCGCGCTGGCGACGACGCCGGAGAGCGACGCCGAGGTCCATGTGGACCTCGCATCCGCACGGCTGACCGAGCTCGCCGGGCTGATCGGCAGCGGGGCCGCGCCCGCGGTCGTGAGCGATGTCAGCGGCGACCTGGGCAACCACACGC
This sequence comes from Actinomycetota bacterium, assembly GCA_019347695.1. Classification (GTDB taxonomy): domain Bacteria; phylum Actinomycetota; class Nitriliruptoria; order Euzebyales; family JAHELV01; genus JAHELV01. Next base: position 8,016 of record JAHWKT010000082.1, read on the forward strand.
TGGCCGCCCGAGACGAACTGGAGCACGTGCGCACGACCTCGGTGCGCACCCAGCTGGAGCAGCGGATCGCCGACCTGACCACGCAGCAGGTCGCCGTGATGACCACGCTGCTGCAAACCGACTGCGTGCAGGACGCGGACCGCGACTGCGCCGAACTCGCCGAGACCCGCGACGAGACGATCGCGTTGCAGGAGTCGACCGACGATGCCCTGGCGATGGCGGGCACGGTGCGCACCGAGGTCGCCACACCGCTGCCGGCGACTCCCAGATCGGTGGACCAGGCCGAGCGCACACCGTCGGCGCCGACCGACGCGCAGGACGACGGCGCGGCGATGGTCACGACCGATCCCGTTGATCCGCCCGCCGACGAGTCGCCGGCCGCGACGGGTGGACAGGACGGTGACGCTGCGCCGCCGGCGGCGTCGTCGACGGGTGCACCGCCAGCCGCGGCGGCGGCTCCGACGCCATCGTCGTCTCCGTCCCCGAAGCCGACACCATCGCCGTCGCCGACGCCGACCTCGACGCCGAGCCCGACCCCGACCCCGACCCCGGACCCACCGGTCGCCGGTTCGCCAGCCACCGAGACGGCTGCCGAGCCGCCCAAGGCCACCGGCCGGGGCAAGGCCACCGAGAAGTCCGCGTCGGCGGAGGACGCCGGCGGAGCGACATCAGGGGTCGTGACCGACTGACTGACCGTACGGTCGCAGGCGTGAGTGGCGACCGGTAGTGCAGCCTCCGGCGTCTGACGGCGTGTCGCGGTTACGCTGCGCGACATCGTGCGAACAACGACGATGCCGCAGCCGACCAACGAGCGCACCCAGGTGCGGCTGACGTTCCTCGCCGCCCTCCTGCTCAGCGTGCTGGTCGTGCTCCTGGCGCGGCTGTGGTTCGTGCAGATCGCCGCGGGGGACCGGTACGCGGAGATCGCGCAGCGTGGCAGGATCCGCGAGCTGGCGCTGGAGGCTCCCCGAGGCCGCATCCTCGACCGACGCGGTCGGGTGCTGGTCGACAACCGTCAGGTGCACACCATCGGCGTGCGGGTCGGTGAGATGGGCGATCGTCGCGCCGCGGTCATCGGCGACCTGGCGACGTTGCTGGGGCTGCGACCGCAGGAGATCGTCGACCGGATCGAGGCGCCCGGCACGTCCCCGGTGCGACCGGTCACGATCGCGTTCGATGTGCCGGAACGGCTGGCGCTGTACGTGTGGGAGCATCAGTCGACCTGGTTTCCTGGCGTGTACGCCGACCTCGTTCCCCGACGCTCCTATCCTCACGACCGCCTGGCGGCGCACATCGCGGGCTACACGGGTGAGGTGACGGCCGAACAGCTCGCACGCGATGAACACCGCGATCTGCCACCGGGCGCCCAGGTGGGAATGGCCGGCGTCGAGCGGACCCACGATGCGTCGCTGCGCGGCACAGCGGGCACGCGCCGGCTGGAGATCGACGCGACGGGCGACGTCGTCCGGCAGGTGTCCGAGCGGCTTCCCGAGCCGGGTGCCGACCTGGAGCTGACCGTCGATCTGGACATCCAGCGGCTGGTCGAGGAGGAGCTCGCCCGCGGACTGCGGCGGGCCCGGCGGCTCGACGATCCCGAGGCCCGCGCCGGCGGAGCGTTCGCTGCGCCCGCCGGCGCCGCGGTGGTGCTGGATCCGACGGATGGCGCCGTGCTCGCGATGGCGTCGCTGCCCACGTTCGCTCCCGACGACTTCGTCGGCGGCATCTCCCATGCGCGCTACGCCAACCTCATCGACCCGCAACGACACGCCCCGCTGCTCAACCGTGCGGTGCAGGCCGCCTATCCGCCTGGGTCGGTGTTCAAGATCGTGACGAGCACCGCCGCACTGCGTCACGGGTTCGCGACACCGGACACCACGTTGGCGTGTCCCGGCACCTGGCGCTGGGGCGGATCGGGGCAACGGTTCCGCAACTGGACGCCGGCGGACATGGGTGCCATGACGCTGGCGGAGGCACTGACCCACTCGTGTGACACCGTCTACTACGAGCTCGCCGAGCGCATGTGGCGCGCGGAGGAACGCGGCGGCACGGTCGACGGGCACGTGACCGGGGAGGCGCAGCGGTACGGCTACGGTCCGGCGCTGGGCGTCGACCTGCCGGGCGAGCGCGACGGGGTGGTACCCGGCCGCAGCTGGCGTCGGCGGTACTGGCAGGAGCACCACGACACGTACTGCGCGCGGGCGGAGCAGGCGGCCGACACGAACGTCCGCACCCTGCTCACGGAGCTGTGCGGCCCCGACGGCGCCCGGTGGCGCGGTGGCGACGCGGTCAACCTGTCGATCGGTCAGGGGGATCTGCTCGCCACCCCCCTGCAGGTGGCCACGAGCCTCTCGACAGTCGCCAACGGTGGGACCGTGTGGCGCCCCCGGGTCGCCGCCGCCGTGCGCCATCCCGACGGCCTGGTCGACGAGATCCCGGCGCAGGCGGTCGCACGCAACCCACTCGACGCCGCTGCCCTGACGGTACTGCGCGAGGGCCTGGAAGGCGTCACCGCGCCCGGTGGCACGGCGGGCGATGCCCTGGCCGGCGCCGCGCTGCCGGTCGCGGGCAAGACGGGTACCGCCGAGTCGGCGACGCAGCCCTACGCCTGGTTCGCCGGGTACGCCCCAGCCGAGGCGCCACGGTACGCCATCGCCGTGGTGGTCGAGGAGGGCGGCAGCGGCAGCGGCACCGCGGCACCCATCGTGCGCTGGATCGTCGACGGCCTCGCCCCCCTCGAAGGGGACCGCTGATGGTCTTCGAGCTCGTGCCCGTGCGCCGGTCGACCGGACGTGCCCGCCGCCGCGACACCGTGCTGATCGGCGCGACCGGCGCGTTGGTGCTGATCGGGATGGGTGTCGTGTCGATCGCCACCACCGGACGTCTCGATCCGTCTGCGCCGCATGTGGTGCGCCAGACCGCCGCGCTGGCACTGGGCGCAGGCATCGCCGGCGCGCTGGCGGCCGTCGATCATCGGCGCAGCGCGCTGCTGGCACCGGTGCTCTACGCCGCCGCGCTCGTGCTGCTGGGTCTCGTCCTGGTCGTCGGGTCGCCGGTCAACGGGGCGCGCGCCTGGCTGCACCTCGGGCCCGTCCAGTTCCAACCCAGCGAGCTGGCCAAGGTGGCGGTGCTCATGTTGCTGGCGCTGCTGACCCAGGAGCGCCGCGAGCCGGCGCTGACGCCCCGGGGGATCGCCGCCGTCGTGGCGGTCGCCGCGGCACCGATGGGTCTGATCCTGCTGCAACCCGACTTCGGCACCTTCCTCGTGTTCGGCGCGTTGACGGTGGCGCTGCTGCTGATCGCCGGAGCCGCGGTCCGGCATCTGCTGGTGCTGGCGGTGATCGCCGTCGTGGCCACCGGGCTGGCCTGGCAACTCGACCTGGTGGAGGACTACCAGGTGGAGCGGCTGGCCGTGTTCCTCGACGCCGACGCCGGCGACCCACAGGGCACCGCCTACAACACCATCCAGGCGCAGATCGCGGTCGGCGCCGGCGGTCTGTTCGGGCGCGGACTGCTGGCGGGCGAGCAGACGGCGCTGGGGTACGTGCCGGAGCACCACACCGACTTCATCTTCACCGTGATCGCCGAGGAAACCGGCTTCGCCGGTGCCGTGGTGCTGCTCGGTCTGTACGCCCTGGTGGTCTGGCGTGGGCTGCGGATCGCCGCCGCCGCGCCCGACATGCTGGGCACGCTGCTCGCCGCCGGTGGGGTCGCCGTGATCGCGATCCAGGTGTTCGTCGCCGTCGGGATGACCGTCGGCCTCGTGCCGGTGATCGGCCTGCCGCTGCCCCTGGTCTCCTACGGCGGCACCAGCCTCGTCGCATCCCTGGCGATGATCGGCCTCATGCTCAGCGTGCACCGCGCCGCGCGCTGAGGTCTCGCAGCAGACCGGCGAAGCGTTGTCGGCGAGCTAGACTCCGCACCCGAGGGTTGACCCGCGCGACCGGCGTCCACCGATGCGGGGCGCTCCACCACGAGACTCGACAATGCCACAGATCCACGCTTCGAACTCGGTCTGGCCACGTCTCGAGCCCCTGCTCGCTGACGTGCGCAAGCCTGCCCGGTACGTCGGCGGCGAGGACAACATCGTGGTCAAGGACCACGCGTCCACCGATGCGCGCTGGTTGCTGATCTACCCCGACGCGTACGAGATCGGCCAGCCCAACCAGGGCATCCAGATCCTGTACGAGATCCTCAACGAGCGTGCCCGCACGGTGGCGGAGCGGGCGTTCGCGCCGTGGCCGGACATGGAACAGCTGATGCGGGAGCACGACATCCCGCTGTTCAGCCTAGAGAACCACCTCCCGTTGCGGTCCTTCGACGCCGTCGGGTTCTCGCTGGCCGCCGAGGTCGGGTACACCAACCTGCTCAACTGCCTGGATCTGGGTGGTCTCGCACTCCGGGCCGAGGACCGCGCCGACGACGACCCCCTGGTCATCATCGGCGGGCACGCCGCCTTCAACCCCGAACCCCTGGCGCCGTTCGTCGACGTCGCCGTCGCCGGTGACGGCGAGGAGTTCGTGCTCGAGCTCGATGCGCTGATCGCCGACGCCCGCACGCGCGGCACGTGGTCACGGTCCGCGTTGCTGGCCCAGGTCGCGGAGATCGACGGCGCCTACGTGCCCGCGTTCTACGCGCCGCGCTACACCGCGGACGGCCGCCTGGCCGGGACGTTCCCGCGCCGCAGCGGGGTGCCGTACCGGGTGCCCAAGCGCACCGTCAGCGACCTCGACCGGTGGCCGTACCCGCGCAAGCAGCTGGTGCCGCTCACCGAGACGGTCCACGAGCGCTACGCGGTCGAGATCTTCCGTGGCTGCACCCGCGGTTGTCGCTTCTGCCAGGCCGGCATGATCACCCGCCCGGTGCGGGAGCGGTCCAAGGATACCGTCAAGGCGATGGTCGCCGAGGGCGTTGCCAACACCGGCCTGTCCGAGGTCGGGCTGCTGTCGCTGTCGAGTGCCGATCACTCCGAGATCCTCGGGCTGTGTGGGGAGCTGGCGGACACGTACGAGGGCACGGCCACGAGCTTGTCGCTGCCGTCGACCCGCGTCGACGCGTTCAACGTCGAGCTCGCCGACGAGCTCACGCGCAACGGGCGGCGCACCGGCCTGACGTTCGCCCCCGAGGCGGGCACCGAACGGATGCGGCGGGTCATTAACAAGATGGTCACCGAGGCCGACATGCTGCGGACGGCCGAGACCGCGTTCGCCAACGGCTGGCGCCACATCAAGCTGTACTTCATGATCGGGCTGCCCACCGAGCGCGACGAGGACGTGCTCGGCATCGCCGAGCTCGGGCTCAAGGTGCTGGCCATCGGGCGCGAGTACGGGCGCAAGAACAAGGTGACCGTGTCGGTCGGCGGGTTCGTTCCCAAGCCGCACACGCCGTTCCAGTGGTGCGCCCAGGACCGACCCGAGGAGCTGCAGCGCAAGCTCGGTCTGATCAAGGCCCGGGTTGCCAGCGACCGCAACCTCAACCTGCGCTACCACGATCCGGAGCCGGGCCTGATGGAGGGCCTGCTCGCGCGCGGCGACCGGCGCGTTGCCGACGTGGTCGAGGCGGCGTTCCGCTCGGGTGCGCGGTTCGACGGCTGGGACGAGCACTACGACCACGACCGCTGGCTGCGGGCGTGCGAACAGGCCGGTGTCGACGTCGACTGGTTCTGCCACCGCGAACGCGGTGAGGACGAGGTGATGGCCTGGGACCACATCGACTCCGGACTCGAGCGCGACTGGCTGTGGTCGGACCTACGGGACGCCGTGCGCGAGAAGCCGCTCGACGACTGCCGATGGATCCCGTGCTACGACTGCGGCGTGTGTCCCGGCCTCGACCTCGCCCACCAGACCAACCACGACGGTGCACCGCGGCGCACGCACCTCCCCCTGTATGCGGGTCAGAGCTAGATACGCGAAGGACGGGCGGCTGCGCTTCATCTCGGCGATCGATCTCGGCCGGGTGTGGGAACGCGCGCTGCGCAAGGCGGAGCTGCCGATCGCCTACAGCGAGGGCTTCACGCCGCATCCCAAGGTCAGCTTCCCCGACGCCCTCGCGCTGGGGTACGCGTCGACGGGAGAGTACGTCGAGCTGACCTTCGCCGCGCCCGTCGACGTCGCATCCGCGGTCGCCCGGTTCAATGCCGCTTCGCCCCCCGGCCTGCGGATCCTCGAGGCCGTCGAGGTCGTCGACGGCGCGCCGCGGATCGCGCGCTGGTTGCGCGCATCGCTGTGGGAGCTGCGCTACCCTACACAGCACGCGGGCGTACTCGATGGCGGCGTACGGGCCCTCGCTCATGCCGAGCATCTCCCGGTCGACCGGGAACGCAAGGGCACGTCCACGCGGCTCGATCTCAAGCCGGCGCTGCACATGATCGCGTCACACGAGGACGCCGTGCGCGTGATCCTGCATCACACAGAACCACCGTTTCGTCCGACCGAGGTGCACCAGTCGCTGTGCACGACCGGCGGCCTCACGGCGCTCGAGCAACCGCGACTCGTCATCCGGGTCGCACAGGGCAGCGCCGAACCGTCGGGACTGTGCGAGGCGCTGACCGGGCAGCCGCTGCCCGTCAGGCCACACGACCACACCGCGGCGACGAGCTAGACCCAACCAGAGGACTCCATGACCGACGAGACCACCACACGCACCAGACGCAGGGTGCGTGTCCGCGCCAATGACGATCAGTCGGGTGGTGCCGAGCGCACACGCCGGCGATCGCCCGAGCCGGGCGCAGCCGAGACCGACGGCGACGGCGGGCGGCCCAGGACCACATCCACCACCACCGATGCGACCCCACCGGCACAGCGCCGGGTTCGCAAGCGCAGGATGCGTGGTGGGCGTGACCGTGGCACCGACCAGGGCCCCGACGACGCGACCGCACCCGCCGACGGTGGCGCGGCCGACGACGACACGCCCACCGCCGACGCCGCGCCGTCGATGGACGACGCGACCGCCTCCGAGCGCCGTCCCGACACGGCCCGGCGGAGACAGTCCGGCACTCGCGGCGGCCGCTCCGGCGGTGCGACGTCGCGCGACGCCACCTCGGGCGGTGCCAGGTCCGGCCGCAAGCCAAAGCCCGCGCAGGGTGGCGACCAGAAGACCTCCAAGGAGGAGGACCGAGCGCCGCAGGACCGTTCTGCAGGGACCGATGAGTCGACTGCCGACGCCAAGGAGTCGGGTCGCAAGGGCAACCAGCGCAACCGCAAGGGGCGCCGCCGGCAGGGCAGCGCCCCGCGTGGCGGTCTGAGCGAGGAGGTCCGTCGGTCGATCACCGAGGGGCCACCGCGGCGGATGCTGGTGTCGGTCGGCAGCCAGCGCACCGAGGTGGCGGTGCTCGAGGAACGCGATCTCGTCGAGCACTACGTGACCCGCAAGGCGAACGAGAGCTACGTCGGCAACATCTACCTCGGCCGGGTTCAGAACGTGCTGCCCGGCATGGAAGCCGCGTTCGTCGACATCGGCAAGGGCCGCAACGGCGTGCTGTACGCGGGTGAGGTCAACTACGACGACGAGGACGTCGAGTCCAAGGCGCCGCGGATCGAGCAGGCGCTCAAGCCCGGCCAGACCGTCGTGGTCCAGGTCACCAAGGACCCCATGGGCACCAAGGGCGCGCGCCTGACCCAGCAGCTGTCGCTCGCAGGCCGCTTCTGCGTGCTCGCGATCGAGGACGGCACCGTCGGCATCTCGCGCAAGCTGACCGACGCCGAGCGCGACCGGTTGCGCGACACCCTCAAGGCGATCAAGCCCGATGGGTACGGGTTGATCGTCCGCACGGCCGCGAGCAGCGCCACCGACGAACAGCTCGAGGCCGACGTCGCCCGCCTGCTCCAGCGCTGGGAGCAGATCCGCCACCGCCTCGAGGACGCCAAACCGCTGACCGAGGTCTATCGGGAGCCCGAGCTGGCGATGCGGGTCATCCGCGATGTCTACGGGTCGGAGTTCACCGAGCTGATCTGTGACGACGCCGAGCTCAGCGACCAGATCCAGGAGTACCTCGAGGACGTGACCCCGGATCTCGTGGACACCCTCCGGCGCTACGACGGCGACCAGCCACTGTTCACGGCCTATGAGATCACCAACCAGGTCCGCCGGGCGCTCGAGAAGAAGGTCTGGCTGGCGTCGGGCGGGTACCTCATCGTCGAGAAGACCGAGGCGATGTGGGTCATCGACGTCAACACCGGCAAGTTCGTCGGCGACTCCAACCTCGAGGAGACGGTGCTGCGCAACAACCTCGAGGCCGCCGAGGAGATCGCCCGGCAGCTCCGGCTCCGTGACATGGGCGGCATCATCGTGATCGACTTCGTCGACATGCTGCTGCCCGCCAACCGAGACGAGGTGCTCAAGCGGTTCAAGCGCGAGCTGGCACGTGACAAGACCAAGTCGCGGGTGATGGAGATCTCCAAGCTCGGCCTGGT
>JAHWKT010000083.1 GCA_019347695.1 Actinomycetota bacterium
CCAACCACCACCCGCCGATCAGCCCGGCACGCCCACCAAGACTGCGAAACTCCACAAGGCCTGACTTGGGCAAATCATCGTTCGATCCTGTAGAGGCGGAACTGTGGGCGTCCCTCGCGTACCGGCAGCTCGGTCAACCATGCGGGTGCATCTCCAAGAACCAGCGCCGTGTGCAATGAGCCGGGACCCGCTCCGTAGAGCTGTTGGGTCCTCACGTCCGAGCAGACGAGTAGGAGATCGGCGTCAAGTCGTTCAAGTCGCTGTCGTGCCTCCGAATGATCTGACGACTTCATGACGTCGTAGGTGGCGGTGTATCCCGTTTGCGGCCGATGGTTCGGGATCGAGAACACGTGGTGCTGCGTCCGAAAGAGAATCTCAGGACCGAAGTCAGCGAGCGCCATGACCCGCTTTGGGGGCGAACCGACGAGACCTGTGTCATTCAAGGCGGCGACTGCGTGGTTCATGTCGCACGTCGGAGGCAACCTCGTAGATGTCAGAAATAGTGGCGGCACCCACCACAGTGCGGCCATTGCGGCAATGCCAACCATGCCGCGGTGCACGCTTGAGGCACGCGGCGAGGCGATCCGCATGAGCTGCTGGACACCGAGTGCTGCGGGCACCACAAGGACGAGGTTGAGCGCGAACAGCCATCGCAGCTGCGTCACGCCCAGCACGAGATAGAAGGCAGCGGCGATCAACAAGAGCCGCAATGGCGCCCCATCTCGGGTTGCAGGGGGCTGTCTCCGCCTCACCAGCACGCCGTATGCCGCGAACGGCAGCAGGCTGAGACCTGGTGGGAGCATGGATATCGCTGGCATCTGACCACCGACCAATGGCTGCAGCTCGGCGATCGCCGCGAGTCTGGTTGATCCGTAGAGCGGATCGACCGTTCCAAGTGGACCGTTCAGGATATGCGGGAACCACAGGACGAGGACGGTCCCGGCAAGCCCGGTGACAGCCACGAGCGCCCCGGCGCGCTGCCACCGGGTCACGAGCCGCGCGGCGAACACGCGCAGCCCGGCGGCAGCAACGCCCATGCTCGCGGCGCCTGCGACGAAGACGATCGACAGCTCGTCCAGATGGCGTTGAAAGAGCCCGCGGGGACCGTTCTCGAGCAGCAGGGCCACCATGGTCGCCGCGGCGACCGTCATGCTGTAGGTCATCGCCCGTGACGCCGCTGGCTCACCTGACCGTACCCAGTCGACGGCCAGGTACAGATAGATCACCGCGATCACTATGGCGAACTCCATACCAACCCACAGACCGAACGCGGAGAGCACACCCAGCGTCACCCGCTGATATGCACCCGCAGAAGGCATCAGCGCGCGCCGCGCGACAGCGAGGGTGAGAACGGTGGCCACCCCGACGAGTGCCTGATGATCGGAGCGTCCTGCCATGAAGCCATTGAGGATCATCGGTTGCAGGGCGAGCAGCAGTCCGAACGCGTGACGTCCAGCCTCGTCGAGGATGTCGGCGAACCCCCACCACAGGACCCATGCGGTCGTCACGCCCAGGATGATCGGGAGCACCACCGCCCAGCCGAACAGCGCTCGTTCGAACCCGACGGCAGGTGCACCCATCAGACCCCCAACCAGGAGCAGGACGTCGAATGGACGGCTCCAATGCTGTTTGAGGCCGGTGGGTGGAAACACGTCGTCGAGCGTGTCGTCGAACCACGAGCCGGTCGTGTGCAGCTCGGCGGCGCGTGCTCCCCACGAGTATGCGTCGGGGTCGGCGAAGCGACCGTCGGCAAGGCCGTTCGACATGCCGAACGCGGTGGCGCCGACGATGATCAGCACCGTCGCCAGCAGCATCGGCCACGGTGCCGAACGCTGCGGTACGTCGGCCACCGCGGGGCCCGATGGTGGCCGCAGGGTGCTGATGCTCATAGGCCGACGCCGGCAAAGGAGTCGATGAGCTGCAGGACCGCCGGCCCGATGACTACGATGAACAGCGGGGGAAAGATGAACAGGATCAGCGGGAACAGCAGCTTCAACGGAAGTTTGCGCGCGGCCTCCTCGGCCCGTTGGCGCCGCTTCAACCGGAGCTCGGCGGCTTGATCGTTGAGGACACGCGCGATCGGTATGCCGTAGCGCTCCGCCTGGAGGATCGCAGTGACGAAGTAGCGCAGATCTTGTACTTTGCTGCGGTCCGCCAGCGCCGTCAGTGCCTGGCGCCGGCCGACGCCGACCTGGATCTCCTGCAAGGTGTGTACGATCTCTTGTGCGAGCGGGCCAGTGTTGGATTGGCTGGCGCGTGCCATGGCGGCCTCGAACGCCAGCCCCGCTTCCATGCAGATCGTCATCTGGTCCAACGTGTCGGGGAGCGCGAGCAGGATGGCTCGCTGGCGTTCGGCTGCCCGTGCCGATAACACGACGTCAGGGGTGAAGAACAGCAGGAGTGCGAAGACACACATGAGGAGCGCGACGCCGACGCCGCCACCGGACCCGATCCGCAGTACTGCGAGCAACGTGCCGGTCCCGCCGAGCATGACCTTCGCCGCGAGCACGCGCTCGAGCGGCCAGTTGGTTGGTCGGCCGGCGAGCACGAGCTTGCGCTCGAGGTTGCGTACCGAGCCGATCGGTGTGACACGTCGCATCATTCGTGAGAGGCGTGCGACCGTCGGTTCGAGCGCGCGTTCTGAGGTCGGGCGCGCGAGGCGGATCTCGCGGAGACTTGTCAACTCGCCGCGCTGCAGGTTGGTAGCCACCAGGCTACGGGTGCCATCACGCTGGCCGACGAGTGCGTACACCAGCAACGCGATGCTGGCTGCGAGTGCCAGCGACGCGAGGTAGACCACCGGTGGAACGACCATGACGTTGCTCCGTGCGCTAGTACTGGATCTTGACCATCCGTCGGATGATCAGGGTGCCGATGAGCAGCATGGTGCCAGCGATCCCGACCAGGGCCCATCCCACAGGCCGTGAGGTCAACTCACCGATGTAGCCGGGGCTGACCGCCGAGATCGCAAAGAGGGTCACGAACGGCAGGGCGGTCAGCACCACCGATGACATCCGACCCTCCGCCGACAACGCCCGGACCTGCCGTTGCACTGCTCCCCGCTCGCGAACGGTGCCGACGATGTTGTCGAGGACCCGTGCGAGATCACCGCCGACCTCGCGGTGGATGCTGATGGCCTGCACGACCCACGCGAAGTCCTTGTTGCCCATCCGCATCGCACAGTTGTTCATGGCCTCGGTCATGTCGCGCCCGAGTCGATGCTCGATGAGGATACGGCGAAACTCTCCAGCCGCCGGTTCCTGGGCGTCGCGCGACACCGAGTCGATACCCTGCAGCAGACCGTAGCCTGCACGAAGGCTGCCGGCGAGCAGCTGCAGCACGTCGATGAACTGTTCGGCGAACGCCGCCTGACGTTTCTCACGACGGATCGACAGGAGCAACCGCGTCCCGATCGGCACCAGTAGCGCGAGGGCGACACCCATGAGCGGACCGGCCAGTGTCAGTCCGATCGCGTATGCGACCATCATGATCGACAGGACACCGACGACAAGTTCGCCGGTCCGCACGTTGAGCCCGGCGTTCTCGAGCGCGCGATCGATCGCTTCGCCGAGCTGGCGTTCGCGCAGCCGGCGATCCGCTTGCTCTGTCACCCAGCTGGCGATGACGGTCAGGCCGCGCTCCTGCTGTGTTGCGGAAGAGATGAGCAGACGCTCACGAGTGCTGCTCGTGGGTGGTCTGCTCACGATGACCCAGGTCAACAGGAGTGCAGCCGCCAGCAGTGACACGAGGCCGAGGCGGTAGGCTGGACTGGTTCCTAGCAGCGGCACTGTCACGGTGAAGGGGTCCGGCGAAGCGATCCTCACGGGCTCTGCTGGCTTCTGGGTGACGGTGCCGTCGATCACCGCTTCGACTGAGTTCGACGCGGTCACCACCCCATAGTCGACGTCGACGGTGATGGTCGTCTTGCCGCTGCTATCGGAGTCGTAGCGCAGGAGGTACTGGCGCGACACGTCTGACGCAAGCGCGACATAGATCGTCTGTAGCTCGTCGGCGTTGGCTGCCGACAGCACACGATCAGGACTGCCGGCGAGCGCCGCGAGCGCCTCAGGATTGCTCTCACCCGACTGCAACTGCACGGTCCACACCGTCGCCCCGCCGGTCTCGAGGTCAGCCACCGTGGTGTCCAGCGCACCGGGTGTCACGGTGTCGCCCCCGTCGGACAGCACGACGATCGACCGGGGGACGTCGTCAGGGCCGCGTGCGAGCAGTCGATTCGCGCGCTGCACGCCGTCGTAGAGGGCGGTCTCCGCCGCTGGGTCAACCTCGATCGAGGCGATGCTGTCGAGCAGGACTCCGACGTCAGACGTGAAGTCGGTGATCACCGACGGGCGGTCGCCGAAGGCTACCACGGCCACCTCGCTGCCGGGTCGCAATGAGCGGACAAAATCCGCGGCCGCGGCCAGCGCGCGCTGAATGGGAGGGCCGCGCATGCTGCCGGACGTATCGATCGCCAGCACGGTCCGCGGCGCCGCCGGCTCGGCCACAGCACCCGACCGTCCCAGTGAGGGTCGGCCCCTCGGCTCACCGTTCTCGCTGATCTCGAACGCATCCGGTGGAAGGGCCACGTCCGCCAGCTGAGCGGGCACGGTGACCGTCAGCTCCATCGCTGGATAGTCCTCGTCTGACACCTGCTCGATCTGCAGTCCGTCGGTCTGGGCGACCACCGGACCGGCCACCGCCAGCGCGGCGGTGGTCAATAACGCGAGAGCGAGCGAACGCCTCATCGCCGTGTGGCCCGGTCGATGCCCGCCAGTCCCCCGAACATCAGCGGCCCGAGCTCGACCCCCGATCTGCTGAGGCGTTCGGCGAACCCGGGACGCAGCCCGGTCGGCCGGAGACGACCGAGGTAGCGTCCGTGCTCGTCCACGCCGGCGTCATAGTCGAACGTGAAGATGTCCTGCAACGTCACCACCTCGCCCTGCATACCCTGGACCTCGGCGATGGTGGTGACCCTCCGCGTGCCGTCGCGCATCCGGTTGAGATGGACGATCAGGTCGATGGCGGCGGCGATCTGCTCGCGGACCGCGCGGATGGGCAGCTCCATGCCGGCCATGAGCACCATGGTCTCCATGCGCGTGATCGCGTCGCGTGGTGTGTTGGCGTGCACGGTCGACAGCGATCCTTCGTGGCCGGTGTTCATCGCCTGGAGCATGTCGAGCGTCTCACCGCTGCGCACCTCGCCGACGATGATGCGGTCCGGCCGCATCCGCAGCGAGTTGCGGACAAGGTCGCGGATGCTGACCTCGCCCTTGCCTTCGATGTTGGTTGGCCGGCTCTCGAGCCGCACGACGTGGTCCTGGCGCAACTGCAGCTCAACCGCATCCTCGATCGTGACGATCCTCTGCCCGTTGGGGACGTAGGACGACAGCACGTTGAGCAGCGTCGTCTTGCCAGTGCCAGTGCCTCCCGATACCAGGATGTTGAGCCGTCCGACCACGCAGGCCCGGAGAAGATCGGCGACCTCGGCGGTCAGGGTGCCGAAGCCAATCAGGTCGTCGACCTGGAACGCGTCGCGCGCGAACTTGCGGATCGTCAACGCCGGCCCGTCAACCGCGAGTGGCGGGATCACCGCGTTCACGCGCGAGCCGTCCGGTAGCCGCGCATCGACCATCGGAGCGGACTCGTCGATGCGACGACCGACCTGCGCGACGATGCGTTCGATGATCCGTCGTAGATGGTCCTCAGAAAGGAAGCGGGCGTACGTCTGGTGCAGTTGCCCCTCCCGCTCGACATAGATCGCGTCGAGCGAGTTGACCATGATCTCCGACACGGTGTCATCGTCGAGAAACTCCGCGATCGGCCCGTATCCCATGACGTCGTTGGACACATCGCGAACAAGGGTCTGTCGTTCCTCTCTGCTGAGCGGCGCTTCCTCCTGCGCGACGACAGCGGCCAACTCCTGCTGCACGAAGGCCAACAGCTTGTCTTCGGTCAGCGAGCTGTCGTACAGCCTGGTCCCAAGGCGCGCGAACAGCGCCGCCTGGACACGCGCCTTGAGCGTCGCCAGGGGATCAGAGTTCCTGTCCGTGGACGTCCGCTTGCGGTCCTTCGACATCGACGCTCGAATAGCGCTCGACTGTCGGTGCTCGAGTCGATCACTCAGCCGCATCAACGTCTCCTGCGCCATCGTCTGGGTTGTGCGATCGCCCCCGACGACGGCAGATCGACGAACCTGCCGGTCAACCGGGTGAGCGCCTGGTGCACGGCGCTGCGTCGCTGTTCTGTCTGGAGGATCGGCATGCCCTGGTTCATCGACAGCGGCACAGCACGTGTGCTCGGCACGGTGACGTCAATCGGCCGGCCGATGGTGCGTTCTATGTCTTCGACGTTCAGCCCGACCCTGGCATCGGCGCGTGTCAGGACGATGTGCCGTGGAGCGGCGGTCAGCCCGATCTCATCGAGCGTGATCAGTGTCGTCCGGAAGCTGCGCACGCCGGGCACGTCCATGGCACAGATCAACACGAAGTCCGTCGCGGCTTCGAGCGCGACGAGCGTCTGCTCGCCGAGACCTGCAGTCGTATCGATCACGACGTAGCGGAACTCGCGTTGCACCAGCCTGAGCACTTCCGCGGTTTGCGCCGCCGTGATCCGTTCGCCGTCTGCCGGCGAGTCGGGGGCGCACAGCGCATAAAGATCAATCGGATGGTGGGTGAGTAGCACCTTCAGACTCATCGCGTCGAGCGAGGCGACGGTGCGGGCGGCGTCGGCGATGCTGTGCTCGGGCATCAGCTGCAGCGCAGTAGCCACATCGCCGAACTGCAGGTCGAGATCGACGATCGCGACCTGGCCCGGCGCGGCTGCGGCAAGCCCTACCGCCAGGTTCGTGGCGATGGTTGTCTTGCCACTGCCACCCTTCGGCGATGCGACAGCGATGACCGTCGAGCCGCGATCGTTGCGTTCCTCGACGGTCGACTTGCTGCGCGCTCGGGCTGCGGCCTCTGTCGCGCGCTTGTACGCCTCGAGGATGCGCTCGTCTCCAGCAAGCGGATCCACGACGTCCCGAACGCCGGCGTGCAGTGCCTCACTCAGCACGTCCGCGCTGGCCGGTACGCACAGGATCACGCTGACGTCCGGTCGCTGAAGATCAAACTCGTGCGCGTAGTCGAGTGCGTGTTGGACGCCGATGTCGGGACCGACAACAACGACCTGTGCGGACGCATGTTGCGTCATGATGGTCGGGATGGCGAAGCGAGGGTCCTCGTCGATGACGTCCGCGTCGGCGAGTTCGACCGTCGTGTCGGGTCCCAGCGCCGACCGGACCCGGGTCCCGAAGCCCTCGTCAGGCGTCAGCAACAGCACGCTCATGTCATGAGCCTCCGCCGCGGGCGTCATAGATGTTGTCAGCGGATCGAGTCTGCACGTCGGGCCGCCCAACGTTCTCACCGTTCAGCGTCAACCACACAGTGCCGTGCTCCATGCCGAACACGATCCGTTCGGCATCGCTACCGTCGACCTCGAGCGACACCATCACCGCGGCTGCGGCTTCGCCGCCTGACTCCCCGGTCACCCCACCCGACACGGCGGTGACCGGCACGTTGGTCAGTACCACGCCCGTGGTGCCGCCGGTCGATGTCGTCTGCGTGGGATCATCCTCGTCCTGTACCTCGGCTTCGCCGAGTGAGACGATCACGCTGACCAGATCGCCGTTGGACAGCCGCCCGCCCACCGCGCGCTGTGGCTCGAGTGCCACGGATACGATCTCTTTGCCCTCCTCGATGTCGCCGGCCGGTCCGCCCTGCATATCTTCCGCGGCGCCGAACTGGCGCTGCACGATCTGCTCGCCTGCACGGATGGGGGACGTCGCGACCTGGTCCTCGAGACTGCTGATGTCCCGGACAGCGTCTTCCTGCCGCAGCCGGGCCGGCATGTCCTCGGTGGTCACCAGATCACCGAGCTCGGATGCGGGGGTGTTGGCGTCGATCTCTGTGGTGGCAACAAGCACTGGGACCAGCTCAGTGCCCTGAAGGGCACGACGCTCAGCAGATCCGACGAACGCCACGATCACAAACATGCCGAACAGCGCCAGGACCACTGCCGTGAGAATGATGAGGACTCGTCGTCGGTTCATGGACGCTAGTCGACCAGTCGGACGTCAAGCACCGTGGTGTCGTCGATGTTCGGCAGCAGCGCTGCGATGGCGGGGTCGAAGATCGGTCCATCGGTTGGCGGGATGTAGTTCTGCACGACACCTTCGATGCACTGCATATCGTCGATGGCCGCTGGATCCTCGGGTGGAGTGCATGGTTCGGGCCACGACCCGTTGAAGTAGGAGGCCTCGCCTGCGAAGCGAGCCCCAACGAACTCGAACGCTATGAGTGAGTGCGCCGGCCGGGAACTCGGGCTGCCCGCCTGCGCGTCGTAGACGGCCAGCACCCGCGTGCGGGCTTCGGGGTCGCCGGAACCATGGCAATGAAGGTAGGGTCGTGATGGAGTGGTGTGACAGTTGCCCAGTGCCCTGATGTCGTGGTGGAGTTCCTTGAATACGCTCTGACACTCCGCGTTGTCCGGATCTTGGTCGGCTGGGAGGACGTCAAGGTAGATCGACGGCAGCAGGGTGATCTTGGACGTGCAGGCGGACGGGTCGTGGGGTGTGATCCATCCGAAGGGCTGTTCGTCGGGCGCGCCGTCACACTTTTCGGGGTCGGCGCCGGACGCATGATCCACCACGAGCCGCACCGATTCGCCGACCGGCGGCAACGCGCCTTTGCAAACCACGAGTGGAAAGACCTCGTCGACAGCGGTCAGCGGCCCCCACCGCGCCGTTGCGGCGGCCGACGCGGTCACGGGCCCTTCGACGCCGAGGAACCGAGCGAAGATCGACGGGCTGGCTACCTGCCCCGTCACCGTGACGCGACCGACCTTGCCAGAGTAGGACGTCGCGAGCTCGACGGATGGTGTGACGGGACTGGTCGAGTTCTCGTCGAGGTAGGTCGAGGCGAGGGCGTCGGTGCACGGGGCCGGGTGCGCATCCGGGTCGACCGCGTGCTCCGCACATTGCTTGGCGATCGCGATCGCCGCCGCGTCGGCGCCGTTCTGCACCGCCCGCTGCTCCGCGAGCAGCCCGCCGACGTCGATGGCGAGTGCCGCGATGCCGAGCAGCATCGTCAACGACAGCGCGACGATGATCGTCACGCTGCCGGGGTCACCGCTCAGCCTTCGCATGGCATCCGGGCTTTCGCGGCGACACCCACGGTGCCGATGGTGCTGCCACCGAACAGTGGGACCGCCAACTCCACCTGGTCACTCAGCGTCACGACCGCGTCGGGCTCGGCAGTCGCCGTGTCGCAATACACGATCGACTCGGTGAGACCGGCGACGATGTCGGGGCTGAGCAGACTGTTCAGCGTGTCCGTCTTGAGGGCGACGAGGTCCGGATCATCCGGATCGTCGTAGTGCAGCGCGATCTCGCGCGCGGCCTCACGGGCCGCTTGTTGGAGGCGCAGCTGCAGTGAGTACACGCGGCTGAACTCGACGATGCCGAGGAGGAGCATGAGCAGGGGGAACAGCACGAGAGCCAGCTCGACAGTCGCTGACCCTCGTTCTGCTGTCTTACGTACGTACCGCTGCACTACTCGTGGTCCGATCGACTGGCGCGGTCATGCGACGGCATGACAATCCGCGGTGGCGCGGTGGACGCGATCCCAAGCTGAGCGAAGCTGTCAGTAGAATCCCGGCGCCAGCGTTCGCCAGCGCGTTCGCCACGGCCGCGATCGCTGCTTGCACACCGCCGGCCACGAGAGGGATGCCAACCAACAGCGCAATGATGGTCAGTCCGCTGATCAGCGCGACCTCGCTACCTTCGAGACCGCGCTGATCGTACTACCGTGCGGGTCCACGAGGAACGTGGCGCGTGGCGTCCCCGCGGATTTCCATGGGTCAAGCCGCCTGTCCCCCTCTGTTGGACAGCGACGCTTCTGGAACGCCATCGGCTCGACGGCGGACGTTGGTGCCGTCGACTGTATGACCGCCTAGTTGGGCGTGATCGCGGTTGCGGCGGCGTTCAGCTGCGCGGCGATCTGCGTGAAGATGTTGTTCACGCCGGGGTTCAGCAGAGCGACGGCGGCGACCACGATCGCAGACAGCAGCGCTGCGATCAGCGCGTACTCGATCGCCTCGATGCCGGCGTCGGAGCGCAGGCGTGTGCGCAGTGAATCTCTCAGAGCCGAGACCATTGAGGGCAGAGTGAACATTGCAGTCTCCCGTGGGTGTCGAGGCCACTCTGAAGACCGGTGGCCTGTCGTGCGAGCAGTCTCGCGAGCCCCCATCGGCGCTGCATCATCAAATCTGATGAAGGCGCGTGCCCTATGAGCTCTGAGGTGGATCCCACCTGGCCTGTTGGGCACGTGCAACCGCGGCGAGTTGCGAGTTCACGCCGAGTTTCGACAGGATCGAACGGATCTGCGTGCGGATCGTGGCCACGGAGACGACCGACTCCTCGGCGATCGTGTCCGCCGCCTTGCCCTGCATCAGCTCGCCGAGCACCTCGCCCTCCCGGGCCGTGAGCTCGTTGAAGGCCCGCAGTTCGTGATCACGCTCGGCGCGGTGCAGCCGCAACCGTGACAGCAGCTCCTCCCGCTCGTGGCGTGTCATCAACGCCTCGCCTTCGAGCACAGCATGGATCTGCTCGACCAGCTCGTCGAAGCTGACCGACTTGTTCATAACGCCGACCGCGCCTTCCTCGAGGCACTGCGCGAGCACCAAGGGGTTGCGCTCCCCGGTGAGCATAACCACGGTGAGGCCAGCGGTCGTCAGCGGCTCGATCAGCCCGAACGCCACGCCGATCTGGTCTCCGAGGTCGAAGTCGAGCAGCAGCAGCCCGGGAGCGAGTACTCGGGACTGTGCGAGGAGGTCCACGCGGTCCTCACCCCAGACCCGGACGACCTCGACGTCTTCAGCTTTGAGTGCGACCTGCAACGTCTGTGCCAGCAGGTCGTGGTCTTCGATCAGGATCACGCGCATTTGGGATACGCCTCCGCTTGTCTCCCTCACCTGTACGTAGCCGATCCGCGGAACCGTTATAAAGGGCTGATGATTCGTCACGGCGCGACGAAGCGGCTGCTGATCGCGGTGGAACCGCGGCTGCTCGCCGACACGCTCGCGCGTGCGTTGGACACCGACTACGAGGTTCTCACGGCAGACCCTGCCACATGGCACGCAGGTTCCGCTACTTCCCAGCGCTTCGACGTCGCCATCACGACCACCGAGGAACTGCCGGAGTGGGCGTCAGTCGATCGGCTCCTGGTACTCCCAGCACCGAGCCCCAGCCCTGAGCTTGGTGTGCTGCGAACCGTTGCCGGGGACCGTCCCGTGGCCGTTGGAGGGCTCGACGCCATTGTCGCCGCGCTTGATGGGCCGGAGCCGACCGCTGTCGGTGAATGACGCCGTTGCCGTTCGCTGTCCTGTCGGGATCGCCATCACGAATGAGGCGCCGCCACCCGCGGCGTCTTCCACCCACAGGTTGCCCTGCTGTCGTTGGACGAGTTGACGGGACAGGTACAGGCCCAGCCCGGACCCAGGCACATCCGACGCGCGCCGCCCGCGTTCGAAGATTGCCCTGCGAAGCGACATCGGCACACCCGGGCCCCGGTCCTCCACGCGGACCAGGATGTACTCACCGTTGTGCACCGCTCGTACCGTGATGGTGCCACGACCATGGACACGCGCATTGACCAGCAGGTTCTGCAAGACCTCCGCGAAGTCGGCCGGGCGACCGAACGCCAGCAGATCATCTGGGACGACCCCGACGACCTGTGCGCCCTGCGCACGTGCAAGTTCCAGCTGGGGGCTGATGATGTCCGAAAGGCGGAACGACACGGGATGATCGGTACTCGTCGACGCGCCGACCAGTCGCTGGAGTCGCCCGATCTCGTCGGAGACCGCCAACGCCAACGCCTGCCGGGTATCGGTGTCGAGGTTCTCCCGGAAGCGCTCGAGGGTCTGCGTGGCACCTTCGATTGCCGTCAGGGCGTTGCGTGCCTCATGGGCGAGCTCCTCCTGCTGCTGCTGCGCAGCACGCAGCGACGCGCTCGTCGAGAGTGTGTCGACGGTCGTCTTCAGCAAGCGGCTGCTCTGACTGGCGAACAGCGTCTGCAGCTCCCGAGTCACGCCCACAACGGCGTACAGCAGTGCGATGCACCGGATGATGGCCGAGCCGACGACGAGTTCTTCCATCGACGCCTGCGCCAGCTGTGCAGCGGCGGCACAGTGGTAGCACACAACCTCGGCTGGTTGGAGCAGTGCACGCGCCAGCTCGGCGAGCGTCAGCCCGAACATGGTGAGGCCGTACCAGGCGAAGAGCAAGCGGCGATCACGGATCCCGCGCAGGACGTACACGGTCGCATAGCCGGCCCAGGCGAGTGCAATGAGGCTCGACACCGTGTCGCCATCGCCCGGCATCGCGAGCGACACGGTCTCACCGAAGCGGTTGAGAATCGCGAGGCCCGCGCCCAGCGTCACGAAGGCGACGATCGCCAGACCGAACGTCCGTGCTGGCGTCAACCGAGCATCAACCTCGGGCGAGCGCAGCACGTAGGCAAAGAGTGCCAGCGATACCAGGAGACTGGCCGGTCGTATCCACTCGACCGAGGTCCCTTCGGGGAGCACGGCAGGGAGGAGTTGGGCGAGCGCGATCGAGCACACGGCGTAGATCCCGACGGCGGTGCCCAACCACAGCGCTCGGGCATCACCGGCGAGGCGCCAGCGGACGACGCACAGCGTTGCCGCGACGACGCCCAGCGCGCCGGCACTGAGCTCGAAGCTTGCGGCGATGGAGGCGATGTCGGGATCGGTCGGGTCGCCGGGTCCGAGCGCGAACAGGACAGCTGTCAGCACGACGAGACCGAACCCAGCGATGAAGAACGGTCGGCCGGTGACGTCCGGGTTGCTGTTGATGATGGCACGACGGTCCCGCCCTCGGTAGGCACTATCGAGGGCGTCGCGCTGTGAAGAAGAGGGTTCCTGCACCTGAGCAGTCTACGAGATTGGCACGGGGCGCATGCGGCGCCGGTGGTCGAACGGCGGCGCCGGACTCCGGTTGTAGCACCGCACCGATGAGTCTCGGGGGTTCCCCAATATTGGCCATGTGGCCATCCGGCCAGGTCCATACCGTGTCCTGCGGTGGTCGGCGTGCCACCTGGACGGGGGTCCGAGCAGTCCGGGTGCGGACGTACGAGCAGGGACGATCAGCAGTGCATCAATGGAGATTGGCTGTTACGCGGCTCGGCGTTCGCCTGTCCTCTTCAAGACACCCGCAGCGGGCTCGCGCGCGCCTCAGGCAGCTCTCGGTGCGTCGTCCCGGCGACATCGAGATCCGACTCCTGCTCGCCGAGCTCGAGCTGGCGGCCGGCGAGATCGACCGGGCGATCGCCGAGGCGGGCATCGCGATACAGCTGGCACCGGACGATCTGCGTGGCATGAGCCTTCTGCTGGAGGCGCAGGCGAGGGCCGAGGTCGGCGTGGGCTGACGCGGCGTGCGACCGCTGTCAACGGCCCATCGCGCGCACTACACTTTCTCTCTGACCGTGTGCGCGGATCGCACAGGCCGCACGTGGGGCGTGATCCACAAGGAATGAAGAAGGTCGTCGGGCCTGAGAACTCGGTCGGGCAGCGGGCCGATCGACGGGCGCTGGCCGAGATCAACGACCTCATCGACGACGGCGTGCACGACGCCGCCAGCGTCCTCGCGTGGGAGGTGCAGCGCACGTGCCCGGGCGATCCGGCGGTGTGGCTGCTGCTCGCCCGGATCGACTACCTGCGCGAGCGCTACGCCGCGGCGATCTACGCTGCACGCATGGCGACCCGGCTGGCACCCTCCTCACCGGACGCGTGGTTCGCGCTCGCCAGCACCGCAGTGACCCGATCGCGGTGGCATGCCGAGGGGCTCGACGCGGCGCTGCAGGCCACCGCCCTGGCCGCGGACCGACCGAAGAACTGGACGGTGCTCGCGCAGCTCCAGCTCGCGACCGGCGCCAGCTACGAAGCCGCGGTCGCGGCTGAGCGCGCCGTGGCGGTCGATCCCGGGTACCGCGGTGGCCATCTGATGCTGGGGGAGATCGCGCTCGACGCGGGGGAGTGGGCGCATGCGGAGGCAGCGTTCCGCAGCGCGTTGGCGCTGGATGAGACCGATCGTGATGCGCGCGACGGGTTGGCCGAGGCGCTCGAGGCGCAGGATCGGGATCCCGCGGAGGTGCTCGACGAGTTCGGTCACGCGCTCCAACCGACCGGCGAGCCGCTGACGCGACGGCTCGTCGCGTCCGTCGGTCAACGACGTCCTCCCGGTGGCGGGCGGATGTGGTCCGATCGAGTTGCGGTGATTGGCGCGGGGTCGTGCCTCGCCGTCGGCATCGTGCTGGGACTGCTGATCCCCGGTCTCGGAGTCGTTCGAGGACTGATCGGTGCCGTGGCGGTGATCCTGATGTGGGTCGCGATCCGGCCGACGCGGCCGGGTCCGCGCTCGACCCAGCCGCCGATCGACCCGCTCGCACCCGACGACCTCGATGACCTCGACGTGCACAGTCGACCACCTGAGGGAACCGGGCACGATGAGGAGCCGGCCGTGTCCGAGAACGGCCGTGAACCGGCGGACGTGCAAGGCGCGGACACCTCGCCAGCCACCGCCGCCGACGGCGCTGGCGCATCCGAGGACAACGGAGCGTCCACCGAAACCGCCGAGCCGATGGTGGCGGGGCCGCCCACCGACGATGACGTTGCTGCGCCAGACGACGACCTCCGCGACGACATGCTCATCGACATGCCCGACGATCCCGACGAGCTCGCCACGCTGAGCCGGGCGCGTCTCGCCGTCTCGGACGTCGAGCTGGCACATGCGGCAGCGTCGCGCCTCGATGCGCTGGCACCGGGATCGATCGAGGCGCACCGCGCGCTGGGCGCAGTCGCCCTCGCTGCTCACGACTACGAACAGGCGCGGGTCCACTACCGCAAGGTGCTCGAGCTCGAGCCGCTCGACCAGGAGGCCCACGAGCGGCTCGCGCTGGTCAGCGCCGAGACGCAGCGATCGGGTCTGCGCCTGCCACTGCGACGGTTCCGGGGGCGCGAGTGACCACCGCCGAGTGGCAGGTGCTGACCGCGTTGCCACACACGATCGCCGTCCTGCTGTGCGGGGCGTTACGTGCCGAAGGGCTGCGCGCCGAACTGGAGCGCGACGCGCTCGGTGTCGTCTACGGACTGAACAGCGGCGGTCACGCGACCCGGGTGCTCGTGCATCCCGATGATGCGCGCCCGGCGTTCGAGCTGCTCGCGGAGCTGGAGACGCCCGTCTGACGTCCCAACGCGGGAGTCGTCGAGCGTTCATCGGGACCCGCGGGTCGAGCTGTGGACGCGCGACAACGCACCGCCGACGCCCCCGGCTATCCTGCTGGTCCCCGGACTGGACATGCTGCCGGGTGGATCGGTCGTAGGAGTCGTGAGCACAGTGTCGAGCATCGTCGTGGCGCAGCCGGACGGGCAGCAGCGCACGGTTGAGCCACCGGTCACGGTCGCCGAGGCGCTCGAGACGCTCGGCGCACGCCGTGGGCAGGTGATCGCCGCGCTCGTCGACGGCGAGCAGCGCGACCTTTCGGCGCCCCTGGAGGCATCCGCCACCGTGGAGCCGGTGACCGCGGACAGCGAGCTCGGCCGGGAGATCCTTCGCCACTCGGTGGCACACGTCATGGCCCAGGCCGTGACCGACCTGTTCCCCGACGCCAAGTTCGCCATCGGACCGCCGATCGCGGACGGCTTCTACTACGACTTCGACGTCCCCGAGCCGTTCACCCCGGCCGATCTCGAGCGCATCGAGGCGCGCATGCGCGAGATCGTCCGCGAGGGGCAGGCGTTCGAGCGCCGGACGGTGTCGCACGACGAGGCGGTCGAGCTGTTCGCCGACCAGCCGTACAAGCTCGAGATCATCTCGCGCGTCGACCGGACCTCAGATAGCGGCAGCGGTAGGTCACCTGAAGAGGAGGGGGCCGGCGGCTCCGAGGTGACCGTCTACGCCAACGTCCGCGACGATGGCAGCGAGTGGGTCGACCTGTGCCGCGGCCCCCACCTGCCGTCGACGCGCTGGGTGCCGGCGTTCGCGCTGCAGCGCGTCGCCGGCGCCTACTGGCGGGGAGACGAGTCCAACGCCCAGCTGCAACGCATCTACGGCACGGCGTGGGAGTCG
>JAHWKT010000084.1 GCA_019347695.1 Actinomycetota bacterium
GCCGCCGCGTCGTCGACCGCCCACCGGCGCGCGCGGTTCGACGGGTCGGCGGCGTCGGCACCGTCGCGGATCGCCGCAGCGGTCTCGCCGACGGTCACCAGGGCATCCACGCCGAGGTCCGCGACCACCGCACCGGTCGCGCGATGCTCGGCCGCACTGCTCTGGCCGATCTCCGCCATGGTGCCCAGCACCGCCCAGCGGCGCCCGCTGGTCGGCAGCGCACACAGCGTGCGCAGCGCCGCGGCGACCGAGGTGGGGTTGGCGTTGTACGCGTCGTTGAGCACCCGCAGCCCGTCGATGTCCTGCAGCTGCAGCCGCCAGCGCGAGATCGTGGCCTGTGCCAGCCCCGCGACCGCAGCTCCGAGGTCGACACCCACCCCGACGGCCGCCGCCAGCGCGGCGAGTGCGTTGCCGACGTTGTGCTCGCCCGCCACCGGCAGCGCGACGTCGTGGCGGCCATGGGGACCGTCGAGCACGAAGCGCGCCCGCGCGTCCCGGTCGAGCTCGACATCGGTGGCCCGCCAGTCGGCGTCGTGGGAGCGGCCGACGGTCACGACCCGGGCACGCGTCCGGTCCGCCATGGCCGCCACGTGGGGGTCGTCGGCCACGAGCACGGCCAGGGCGTCGGCGTCGAGCGTCTCGACCAGCTCGCCCTTGGCCTGGGCGATGGCCTCCAGGCTGCCGAGCAGCTCCAGGTGCACCGGCGCGACCGAGGTCACGACCCCGACCGACGGTCGCAGGAGCGCCGCCAGGTCGGCGATCTGGCCGGCGCCACGCATCCCGATCTCGCTGACCAACAGCTCCGTGCCGTGCTCCAGGCGGCAGCACGTCAACGGCACACCCAGCTCGTTGTTGAACGAGCCCTGGTTGGCGACCACCCGTCGCTCGCGTGTGGCCGCCGAGATCATGTCCTTGGTGGTCGTCTTGCCGTTGGACCCCGTGACGGCGATCACCTGCGGGTCCACCGTGTCGCGGACCCACGCGCCCAGCGCGAGCAGGGCGTCGCCAGGGTCGTCGGTCACCACCGCGGCCGCATCCCCCGGGATGTCGTCGAGGCGGTCCGCCCTGACCAGGGCGCCGGCAGCGCCGGCTTGGAGCGCCGATCCGACGAACCGGTGGCCATCGGTGCGGGTACCGGTCAATGCGACGAACAGGTCACCGTCGCGAACCGTCCGGCTGTCGATGGTCACGCCACCGACGACCGCCCCGGCGGCGCGCTCGACCGCCACGTCGCCGCCGACGACATCGGCGACCTGCGCGAGCGTCAGCTCGATCATGGTCGGTGACCTACCACTTCGCTACTTGAGGTCATGTCCGGCGGCTCATGCGCGGTTCCTTGCGCGCAACAGGTCGCGCGCGACCACCCGGTCGTCGAAGTCGATCGTCTCCTCCGCCAGCTGCTGACCGACCTCATGTCCCTTGCCGGCGATCACCACGGCGTCGCCAGGGCGTGCGGTCGCGAGCACGCTGGCGATCGCGGCACGCCGGTCGACCTCGACCGACCACCGCCCGCCGCTCGCCGTCCTCGCACCCTCGACGATGGCGGCGAGGATGGCGTGCGGGTCCTCGCCGCGCGGGTTGTCACTGGTGAACACGACGTGATCGGCGCCGGTCACCGCGGCCGCCCCCATGGCCGGTCGCTTGCCACGGTCGCGTTCGCCACCGCAGCCGACCGTCAGCAGCACCCGACCGTCGACGAGCTCACGGGTCGCCTCGAGCACGCGGGTCAGTGAGTCGGGCGTGTGCGCGTAGTCGACGAGGACGGTGAACGGCTGTCCCTCGTCGATCCGCTCCATGCGGCCGGGGACCGCCCACGGCATGCGCAGCGCCGCGGCGACGGTCTCGAGCTCGACGCCGAGGTGCTGCGCGGCGGTGAGGACCAGCACCGCGTTGCTGACGTTGAACCTGCCCGGCAGGCCGATCTGCAGCTCGTGCGCCGCATCGTGCATCCGCACCGTGATGGTCGAACCCTCCGCTGCGGGCGAGATCTGTGTGACGACCACGTCGGCGTCGGCGTCGGCCCGCGCCGACACGGTGGTCACGGCGATCCCCGCCTCCCGCGCCAGCCGCCGGCCCCAACGGTCGTCGACGTCCACCACACCGCGGTGCGCGAACTCCGGCGTGAACAGCTGCGCCTTCGCGCGGTAGTAGGCCTGCATGGTGCCGTGGAAGTCGAGGTGGTCGCGGGTCAGGTTGGTGAACAGCACCAGCGCGAAGCGGGTGCCGTTGACCCGCCCCAGCGCGAGCCCGTGGCTGGACACCTCCATCGCCACCGCCGTCACCTGCCGCGCGTACATGTGCCGGAACAGCCGCTGCAGGTCGGTGGCCTCCGGCGTGGTGCGCACGCCCGGCACGTCGCGTCCGGCGATGCGCGTGGCGACGGTGCCGATGAGACCGGTACGCGCGCCCGCCGCCGCCAGCACGCCTTCGAGCAGTGTGGCGCAGGTGGTCTTGCCATTCGTGCCGGTGACGCCGATGACGTCGAGGCGTGCGCTGGGATCACCGTGCACGGTCGCCGCGACCGGCCCCAGGCGCCGCGCCACCGAGTCGACACGCAGCTGTGGCACCGTCAGGTCCAGCGGGCGCTCGACGAGCAGCGCCGCCGCGCCGCGCGCGACCGCATCAGGCGCGAAGTCATGGCCGTCGGCCAGCGCGCCCGGTCGACAGGCGAACAGCACGCCGGACCGCACCGCCCTGCTGTCGTGGGTCACGTCGTCGACCGCGGTGGTCTGCCCGGCCGCGGGACCGACGAGCTCGCCGCCGACGACCTCGACAAGCGCGGTCAACGGGATCGCTGGCGCGGTCGACCCGCTGGTGGAGCCGTCGGGCGCGGCGGCGGAGGGACGGGTGGAAGACACGGACCAACAAGCGTCGACGGGAGGTGACGATGGGCAGGATACGCGGATGCCCGCCCGCTGCCCGCCAGTCGACGTGACCGGTTGTTGCAGGCTCGACGCGCTGCATGCCATCACGATGCGCGCCACCATCCCTGTGCTCCTGTCACCGCCTCGCGTGCCGTCGGGTCGTCTCATGTGGTCACACGTCGGGCGCGGTCTCCTCCAGTTCCCTGCGGTCACTCGGCGGCACCCGGCGATGTCCGAGGGTGAACCGCATGAGCTCGCTGAACAACGGCGCTGCTGTCGATCCGCCGTAGTAGCCCTTCTTCGGCTCGTCGACCGACACCGCGACGACGACCTCCGGGCGGTCGGCCGGTGCGAAGCCCACGAAGCTGCCCACGTAGGCACCGG
The DNA here is from genome assembly GCA_019347695.1 of Actinomycetota bacterium. Lineage (GTDB taxonomy): Bacteria > Actinomycetota > Nitriliruptoria > Euzebyales > JAHELV01 > JAHELV01. The sequence goes on from JAHWKT010000084.1 coordinate 3,249, forward strand.
GCTGATAGCCAGGTGCGCCCTCGCGGGGCTTCTGGGCGGTGCCGGTCTTGCCGGCCACCCGGTAGCCGTGGACCGCCGCATTGCCCCCGGTGCCGTCGTCGACGACGTCGACGAGCATGTCCGCCAACAACGACGCGGTGTGTTCGGACACCACCCGGCGGCTGCGGGCCTCGGCGGTGGCCTCCAGCGCCCCGTCGCTGCCGACGGTCCCACGGACCAGCACGGGGTCGGTGTACTCGCCGCCTCGCGCGATGGTCGCGTAGACCTGGGCGACCTGGAGCAGGCTGGCAGCGACGCCGTGACCGATGGCGATGGTTGGAAGGCTGGTGCCGGACCAGTCGTCGACGTCAGCGAGCAGGCCGCCCGTCTCGCCGGGGAACTCCAGCGCGGTGCTGCTGCCGTAGCCGAACCGCACGAGGTACTCGTGCAGCTTCTCCGGTCCGAGGCGTTCGGCGAGCTTGATGCTGCCGATGTTCGACGAGTCGCGGATGATCTCGGCCAGCGTGGCCTTCGCGGTGCTGTGTGAGTCGGTGAAGGTCTTGCCCGCGACCGTGTGCGACGAGCCGATCCTGATCCGCTTGCCGGGCGTGATCACACCCTCTTCGAGCGCGGCGGCCGCGGTGACCGCCTTGTTGACGCTGCCGGGCTCGTAGGCGTCGGTGACGACCCGGTTGCGCCGCTCGTAGCCCGACGCCTCGCCGATGGTCGCCGGCTCGTAGCTGGGCAACGACGCCATGGCGAGGATCTCGCTCGTGTCGACGTCGATCACGACGGCGGACGCACCCTCGGCCTTGTAGCGCTTCACGGCGTCGGCGAGCAGCCGCTCGGTGGTCGCCTGCACCTCGCTGTCGAGCGTGAGCACGAGATCGGTCCCGGCCACCGGCGGCTCACCGACCCGGGGTGCCGAGCTGATCTCCAGGCCCTGCGGCGCCCGCTGCGCGACCATGGAGCCGGGCACACCGGCGAGCAGCGAGTCGTACTGCCGTTCCAGGCCCGACAACCCGGTGTTGTCGGTGCCGGCGAAACCGATGATCTGCGCGGCGAGCGATCCCGCCGGATAGGTCCGTTTGGGCTCGTCGAGCACCTGGATGCCGGGCAGGTCGAGCTCGGCGATGCGCACACCGATCTCGTGCGGCTGCTGGCGCGCGAGGTACACGAAGCCGCGGTCCTGGCGGAGCCGCGCCGCGATCTCGTCGGTCCGCTCCGGCAGCACCCGCGACAGGCGCCTGGCGAGGTCGTTCACGTCGACGTCGACGTCGGGGTCGGCGATCTGGCGCGGGTTGGCCACGATGGTCGCCGTGGGCAGCGAGATCGCGAGCGGCTCGCCCGTGCGGTCGTACACCTTCCCGCGCTCTGCCGGCAGCTCGATGTCGCGCTCGGTCTGCCGGCGGGCGAGCTCACGGTAGCCGGGTGCCGACAGGACCTGGATGTCGACCAGCCGCCAACCCAGCGCAAGGGTGATGATCAGGTAGACGACCAGGACGCCGCGCAGGCGGCGCGTGCTGCGTGCGTCACGCACGGCCGACATCGCGCTGGTGCGCGCGCGTCCCACCGTGCGGCTGGGTCGGACGGTTGGCCGAGCGGCGCGCGCCCGGGTGCGGGTCATGGAGGTCCGGGATGCGGTGGACCGTGCTCGTGTCAGCGTCACCGGGCGGCCGGCCGATCGACCGGCTGCGGCACGTCGGCGTTGACGCACCGCAGCCGGTCCGCCGGCTCGACGACGCCGAGACCCACGCGTGCCCAGCGTGGTCACGGCTGCGTGGCCAGCACCTGCTTCACCTTGTCGGTGAAGCCGTTGTCAACCTGTCCATCCATTACGGGATCGTGCAACGCGAACCGTCCATTGCCATCGACGACCACGAACTGCGGGTCGTCGGCCTCTACCATGCCGAGCTGTTCGACCGCGACCATGCGGATGCGATCAGGCGATTCCAGCTCTGCGACATCGGCGGTCAACAGCTCGTAGCGTTGCTTGAGCCCGTCGACGTCCGTCTCGAGCCCGCGCACGTCGACCGCCGCCTCCGCGGTCATCGCGCCGACGCTGACCACGCCGAACACGCCCAGCGCCGCGATGATCAACAGGATCAGTGCGAAGCGTGAGGACCGTGGGTTGGTGGTGACCAGTTCCAGCCGGGGACGCGATGACGACCCCTGGCCACGGATCAGCCGGAGCGGTGCCGCCGACATCAGTCGTCCCCTGTGGGTCGTGGGGCGATCATCTCGATGGCGCGCAGCTTGGCGCTGCGTGCTCTGGGGTTGCGCGCGACCTCGGCGTCATCGGGGCGCACGATGCCCCGGGTGAGCGCACGGGCCCACGGGCGACGGCCGCAGCCGCACACCGGGAGGTCCGGCGGGCACACGCAGCCGGTGGCGGCATCGACGAACGTCTGCTTGGCGATGCGGTCCTCGAGCGAGTGGTAACTCAGGACGGCGACCCGCCCACCACGATCCGCGGATGTGGTGGGCGCCGCCATCTCCAGTGCCTGGGGAAGGGAGGCACGGAAGCGGTTGAGCTCATCGTTCACGGCGATGCGCAGTGCTTGAAAGGTCCGCGTCGCGGGATGCCGCGGGCCGCTACGGGCGCGGGCCGGCACGGCGGCGGCCACGACGTCGGCGAGCTCGCTCGTCGTGCGCAGCGGTCGGGCGTCGACGATCGCCCTCGCGATGCGTCCGGCGTGCCGCTCCTCGCCGTAGGTCCGCAACAGGTCGCGCAGCTCGTCGGGCGCGGCACTGTTGACGAGGTCGGCGGCGGTACGGTCCGCAGTCGTGTCCATCCGCATGTCGAGTGGCGCGTCGTGGCGGAACGAGAAGCCCCGGTCGGCGCGGTCGAGCTGCAGTGACGACACGCCCAGGTCGTACAGGACGGCGCGCACCGCTCCGAGCTCGTCGCGCAGCGGACCGACTTGCTCGATCAGCTCGTCGTAGCCCGCGTGGATCAGGTGCAGCTGGCTGCGGAAGGCCGCCAGCCGCCGCCCCGCGAGAGCGAGCGCGTCGGGATCACGGTCGAAACCGACCAGCGCCACGTCGGGACCGCTGGCGGCCAGCAGCGCCAGCGCGTGGCCGCCCATCCCGATCGTGGCGTCGACCACGATGCCCGGGCCGTCGGTGACAGCCAACAGGCGGGTGATCCGGTCGACGAGCACCGGTTCGTGCGATGCCGCCTGCATCGGTGCCGCCACCTCCCCGCCTGTGATCGTGTCGAACAGCTGCAACATCTAGAACCCGCCAAGATCGAACGGATGGTCGGTCTGCGCGAAGTCGGCCATGGCCTGGTCGCGGTAGCGCTCCCACTGCGCGGTGTCCCACAGCTCGATCTTGGTGTCGGCTCCCACCACCGTGACATCGCGATCGAGGTTGGCGTACTGGCGCAGGCGGGCCGGGATGGTCACGCGGCCCTGGCGATCGAGCTGATCGGGGTGGGCCATCGAGGTCATCATCCGCGTGAACATGCGCTCACGGCGATCGGTTGAGCGCAGCCGGCGCAGGCCGTCGATGACGCGCTCCCACTCGGGGACCGGGTGGACGGTGATGCAGTTGTCCACGCCAACGGTCATGACCAGGCCCTCTCCGAGCTGTTCGCGGTAGGCAGCGGGGAAGATGACCCGTCCTTTGGGGTCGAGCGAGTGTTGGTACTCGCCGAGAAAGATCCCGCCGTCGGTGGCCACTGCGTGTCCCTGCTGCCGGGGTGGCGCCGAACGGTGTGCGTGGTCGTGGTCGTCGTCGGTGACTACCCACTCCGTCCGGCGCGCCCCTGTCCTCCTGCAGCCTCCACAGTGCTCCACTTTCCTCCACTTGTCAACGCCCACGACACATTCGGGCGGTGAATTCACCCGCCCGTCGCCCTGTTTGCGCTGTTCAGCCCCGGTGGTGGGAGGTGGAGGGGTCCGTCGGACCATGTGCGCTCAACGTGACATCCACCGCCCGCACGGCATGGTCACGCCTGCTGAGCGGCCGCCGCCGAGCGCCATGACGCCCACGATGTGTGGTCGCCGGGGCGTCAGGGCCCGGTACGCGCCGCCGGTACGCACCTGGTGGTGCGAAGTGGAGCGGTGCGCCGGCGGTCAGCCCGCCGCCGTGGCCGCAGTCATCACATCCGAAGACCAGCGGCCACGGCGGTCGGGTCAGGGGGCGATGACGTCGGAGATGTAGGGCTGCCAGACCGGATCGACGGTGCCGACGGCGACCACCAGCCAGAACGCGGCGCGGGGCGCGTACGGGCGGCGCGCCAGCGTCATCCCGGCCTCGTCGGGCGTGTGGTCCCTCTTGTGCGCGTTGCAGCGCTGGCAGGCGGCCACGACGTTCTCCCAGACGTGCGGGCCGCCACGGCTGCGCGGCACCACGTGGTCGACGTTCTCCGCCGTTCGACCGCAGTACTGGCACCGTCCGTCGTCGCGAATGAAGACGCCGCGTCGGCTGAGTGCGGCGCGGCGGCGGTAGGGAACGTGGACGTAACGGCGGAGCCGTACGACCGACGGCGAGGGTAACGCCGTCCGTTCCGCCCGGAACTGGCCGATGCCGACGTGCAGCAGATCAGCCTTCGACGCCAGGACGAGCACCACGGCACGACGGGCCGATACGACGCACAGCGGCTCCATGCTGGCGTTCAACACCAGGGTGTGCGCGGTTGCCCCACCGGCCGGATGCCGCTCCGGTGATGGATGGGCACCGTTGGTGCCGTTCAGCGCAACCTGCTGCGCCTGCAGTTCCGAGACGGCCACCGCCTGCACCTTCGGCGTCCGGGTCCTGAAAATCAGCGGCGCCACTGTAACACCGGCACCCGCCCGCCGGCCGCTGCGATCTGCCGCTGCCGCTACTCGCGGTCAGCTCACACGACCGGGAAGCCGGCGATCTCGTTGAGCGTGCTGCCCCAGATCAGCACCAGCGACGCGACCGCGTCGTCGCGGTCGTGATCCTCGCCCAGCACGGCCCAGCAGTAGGCGAAGTGCTCGACCATCGCGACCAGCGCCGACGCGACCGCGCGCGGCGGTGGCTGGTCGACCCGACCCGACGCCGCCGCGACCGCACCGACATGGTCGGCGACGCGGTCGACGAACACGCCACGGGCCTCCAGGTACCGCACCGAGAACCTGCGGTTCTCGCGCGCTGCCTCCAGCCAGGTGCGCAGGATCACCCGGTCGCGCTGGTACACGTCGAGGAACCCTCCGATCACCCGCTCGAGCGCACCACGGACGTCGTCGGCCTTCCACGGCTCGCTGGCCAGCGCCATCAGATCGTGCATGCTCGAGCGGATCAGGTCCTCGGCGAGCGCGGCCTTGTTCTCGTAGTACGTGTAGAAGGTCCCGTGGCTGACACCGGCCTGGCGCGTGATGTCCGCGACCCGCGTCGCCTGCCAGCCGAGATCCTCGAACGCCGCGATGGCCGCCTGCCGCAGGCGCACGGCGGTCTGGGCGGACCCGCGCCCGGTGACGCGCTCGGTCGCGTCGTCGGCGGCGGCGCGGTCGGCGGTCGACACCGGATGGAGCCGGCCGCCGGCGTCCTGCTCAGTGGATGCGGTCATCGTGCCTGTCATGGTATCGGCGCGACCATCCCGGACGGCGATCACACGACGGATCGGTGACAGACACCGGTGTGACCGAGGTCCGGGCGCTCACGCGTGGGTCCGAGGAACCGGGCCACCAAGCTCAGCAATGTTGATGACTGACGGTCGGCACCCCTCCGCCCGACCGATACACTCGCAACCACTGCCGTATGCCGGGCATGGTCGTGGGGGCGTCGGTGGACATGAGGACGAGTGTTGACAACTGAGCGTTCAACGACGCTCGAGCCGAGCGCCGTCGCGCACGACTTCGCAGTGATCCAGCGCAACATCGAGCGCGTGTTCGAAGGTGACGCCGAGATCGTCACCCTCGCACTGGTGGCCCTCCTCGCGGAGGGACATCTGCTGATCGAGGACGTACCGGGCGTCGGTAAGACACTGCTGGCCAAGGCGATCGCGCGATCGATCTCGTGCAGCGTGCGTCGCGTTCAGTTCACGCCCGATCTGCTGCCGTCCGACATCACCGGCGTCACCGTCTACAGCCAGCACCACGACGACTTCGAGTTCAAGCCCGGGGCCGTGTTCGCGAACCTCGTGCTGGGCGACGAGATCAACCGCGCCGGTCCCAAGACGCAGTCGGCGCTGCTCGAGGCCATGCAGGAGCGCACGGTCACCGTCGACGGCGTGACCTACGAGTTGGCGGTCCCGTTCATGGTCGTCGCCACCCAGAACCCCGTGGAGCTCGAGGGCACCTATCCGCTGCCGGAGGCCCAGCGCGACCGGTTCCTCATGCAGGTGTCGATCGGCTACCCGTCGGTCGATGAGGAGCTCGCGGTGCTCGAGGAACACAGCCGTGGCGACCGCCTCGCCGAGCTCGAGCCGGTCACCGATGCGCGCGCCGTCGCCGCGATGATCGCCGCGTGCACCGCGGTGCACGCGGCGCCGGCGGCCCGCCGCTACATCGTCGATCTCGTGCGCGCGACCCGCGAGCACAAGGAGGTGGCGCTGGGCGCGTCGCCACGCGCGTCGGTCGGCCTGCTGCGCGCCGCGCGGGCCTACGCGGCGGCGACGGGACGCGACCACATCACCACCGACGACGTCAAGCGACTGACGGTCCCCGTCCTGGCGCACCGCCTGATCATGTCGGCGGAGGCCCAGCTGCACGACCGCACCGCGGCCGCCGTCCTCGGCGAATTGCTGAGCTCCGTGCCGATACCACGCAGCTGAGGAGAGCCCGCAGATGCTGACCGCCCGCGGCGTCGCGCTGACCGGCCTCGCCGTGGTCGCGTGGATGTTGGGTCGGTTCCTGGGCGTCGACGAGCTGTACGTCGTCAGTGGGACGGCGGCCGCCCTCGTGGTGCTGGCCATCGTGTCGACGCGCATGTCGAGCACCCGCATCGCCGTGCGCCGCCGCACCGCGGCCAGGTACGCCCACCAGGGCGAGCGCATACCGATAGAGCTCGCGCTGCGCAACGACGGCCGGCTGCCGGCGTCGCTGCTGCTCGTCGAGGACCGACGCCCGCCGGCGATCGTCGCTGACGGCGCCGACGAGGGCGCCCGGGTCGTCGTCCAGGGGCTGCGTCCGCACCAGATGGCCAATCTCGAGTGGCACGCCGTCGGCAATCGGCGAGGCCGCTACACGGTCGGCCCCGTGCGCATCCGGTTGCGCGATCCCTTCGGTCTGGCCGAGCGGTCGCGTCGCTACCGGGGCACCGACGAGATCGTCGTGTTTCCGGCGATCGAGCAGCTGTCGACCGTCGGGACACATGGGATCCGCCACGGCATGGACAGCAGCGCATCGCGGCGGGTGTTCCATCGGGGCGACGAGTTCCACACGATGCGCACCTATGTCGTCGGTGACGATCTGCGCCACGTGCACTGGCCGTCCACAGCCCATCGCGGCACGTTGATGGTGCGCCAACACGAGCTGCCCTGGCAGGCCGGCGCCGTCGTCTATGTCGACGCCAGGGCGCACCTGCACCGTGGCACCGGACGGGCGTCGACCTTCGAGCGGGCGATCTCGGCCGCCGCCAGTGTGCTGGCACACCTGCAGCAGCAGCGTTACGACGTCCGCCTGGTCACCGACGACGGTCCGGGGGCGCAGCCCGACGGCGGCAGCCAGCTGGAGACGGCGATGACCCGCCTCGCCGAGCTCCGCCCGGCGACCGACCACTCGCCGCTGCCCGCCCTGCGCACGGTGGAGCAGACGGGCAACGGCGTCCTCGTGGCGGTGCTGCGGCCGCCGCCGGACGATCTCGACCTCGCCGAGCACATCGAAGTGCGCGCGCTGCAGCAGGCCGGTCACAGCTACACCGGGCGGATCGCGCTCGTCATCGGGCACGACGACGATGTCCGCTGTGCCACGTTCGCGCGTCTCCTCGGACTGGGCGGCTGGCACAGCGCCGTCGCGCAGGTCGGTACGCCACTCGACGACGCGTGGAAACGCGCCCTGGTGGGTGCGGACATCGCCCGGACGGTGGGAGCATCCAGATGACGACGCTGCTCGAACGCCCGCAGCAACAGCGCCGCGACCGGGCCCGGCCCGGACGGGCGCCACAGGTGCGTCGCGCCGCCCCGCCCGGGACCCTGCGGGTCGCAGCGCTCGTGGTCGCCGCGATCCTGCCCTTCGGCCGGGTGTTCGTCACCGGCGCCTGGTTCCTGCCACTGCTGTTCGCCGGCCTGCTGCCGGTCGCGCTGTCGTACCTCACGCGCCGGCTGCGAGTCGCCTGGTGGGCCGGAATCGGTGTGCTGGTGCTGGCCTGGCTGTGGTACGTCGCCATCACCCTGCTGCCGGCCACCCTGTGGGCCGGCGTGGTCCCCACGCCGGCGACCGCGCGCGTCACCGTGCAGGCGGCGGTCATCGCGACCGAACGTATCGCGGTGCTGCCCGCACCCGTCTACCCCGAGATCCCGCTGCTGCTGCTGGCGATCTCGGGCGTCTGGTGGGTCGCGAGCAGCATCGACGTGCTCGCGCTGCGCCTGGATGCGCCGGGCAAGGCCATCATCTGCGCCACGACGCTGTGGGTCGTGCCCCTGGCGATCGTGCCCCACGGCGATGCGCCGTGGGTGCTGGCGGCGCCGCTGCTGCTGGCCAGCGCGGCGGTCATGCTGGCGCGCTCCGAGCGCGACGTGGTGCGGTGGGGACCGGTCATCACGCCGGCGGGCCGCAGCCTCTCGACCAAACGCACGCCGCGGCATCAGGCCGCCGCAGCGCTGTCGATCTGTGCCCTGCTGGCCGGCATGATCGTCGCGGGCACCCTGCCGGGCTTCGGTGAGCCGCCCTGGTACGAGCTGCGCGGCCGTGCCACGACCACGCTGACCGACAACCCGATCGTGCAGCTGCGGACGAACCTGGTGGCATCCGACACCGGCGCGGTGCTGCGGGTGCGCTCGCCGGAGCCGGTGTATCTGCGCTCCACGGCCCTCGACCAGTACTCCGACACGGAGACCTGGGAGTCCTCCGGCATCACACCGCGGCCACTCGACGACGGGCTCGTCCCCGGTGGTCGGTTCACCAACCGGCGCAAGCAGGTCCGTGTGCAGGTCATGGATCTCGACAACGCGGTCCTGGTGCCCGCACCACCCGGCGCGATCCGCTTCGAGGCGCCGCGCGGCGTCACACCACGATACGACCAGCGGACCTCGACGTTCACCTTCGGCGACGATCGGCTGCAGACCGACCAGCGCTACACGGTCGTCGCCAGCGCCTCCCAGTTCGATCCCGAGGTCGCCGCCGCCGTCGACACGCCCGCACCACCGCGGCTGACCGCGCTGCCGGAGCAGGTGCCCCCTGAGGTCGGCGAGCTCGCCCGGGAGATCGTCGCCGAGGCGGATGCCACGACGCCGTTCCTCCAGGCACTGGCGATCCAGAACGAACTTCGGACCTGGGAGTACTCGCTGCAGCCGCCACCCGGGCACAGTGGCGTGGCGATGCGCACGTTCCTCGAGCAGCGGGTCGGCTACTGCGAGCAGTTCGCCGGCACGATGGCCGTGATGCTGCGCACCTTGGGCATCCCCTCGCGCGTGGCGGTCGGCTTCACGCCGGGCACCGTCGATCCGGAGGATCCGACCCTGTGGACGGTGTCGTGGGCCAACGCCCACGCGTGGGTGGAGGTCAGGTTCGGCGGTGAGTGGATCGCATTCGAACCGACGCCGCGCTCCGACGGCAACGTGCTCGTGCCGAGCGTCACCGACATCACACCGACCAGCACGGTCCAGGAACCGACCGCGACCACGCCCGACTCGCAGCCGGCCGCCGCCGAGGACGAGTTCGACCTCTTCGACGAGCGCGAGGCGCTGCAGAACCGTGCCGATCAGGTCGGCTCGGAGTCGGGCACCGTGCTGTCGACGTCGGCGACCGAGGTGTCGCGCCGGTTGTCGGATCCGACGGTCGTGTCGACGACGGCGCTGCTGGCGGCCGCGGTGCTGCTGCTGCTGGTCCTACTCGGACGGCGTGCGACGCCGGCCGCGACGCCGGCCGAGCGGGTGCTGGAGGTGCGCGAGCGGATCGGGCGGCTGGGCCACGGCCTGGGCGCGCCCGCACCCTCCTGGGAGACCGACCGCGAGTATCTGGAGCGGCTCGCGCAAGGCAGCGACCACGGCGCCGAGCTCGCCTCGGCAGTGACCACCGCGCGGTATGCGCCGACCGTCTCCGACGCCGTCGCGCAGCGCGCCGAGCGGGCCGGCGACGCGCTGGCGGTCGAACTGCTGCAGGGTCGCTCGGCGTGGCGACGGGCGCTCATCAGGACCCGCGGGGACGCCGCGGCGGGCGTGCGGCGCGTGCGGTCAGCGCTGCGTCGCTCGTAGCCGACACCCGGTCGAGCGGCCGGGGTGGGAACGTTCTCCTAGCGGTCGAGCTCGCCGCGGCGACGACGGTCCTGGAAGTAGCGGTCGAACCCTTCCCGCAGCTGTCCGCCGAGCTTGTTCGTCTGCTGCTGGCCGAGCTGCTTGAGGGTCTGTCCGCCGTACACGGCCGTCGTCAGCATGATCGCGAACCCGGCGACGCCGAACCACAGGTTGACCGCGAAGAACAACATGACCACGAACCCGAGCACGAATCCCACGGCCGCGAACTTGACCCGCCGACGCGCCTCGGAGGACACGGTCTTGGTTCCCACGGCCTCGACGAGCCGGGGATCGTCCTCACGCAACTGCGCCTCGATGTCGCTGAGGATCTGCCGCTCACGATCCGAGAGGGCCATCCGCGCCTCCATCGATAAGTCCAACCCGTTATGAGTATTCTTCCTCACCACGCTGCCACGTGCAGCACAAAACGCAGCCATGATGCAAAATTCGCGACCGCCAGGCGTCGACGCGTCCGGACGGCTGGCCATCCGACGCGATGTTCACCCGTCGGGGGCGGACGACAGGTCGTCGTGGGACGAGGCCCGGTTGACAGGTCGGTCGCGCCCGAGCAGAACGCCACGTGTCATCGCCGCGTCCCCGAACTGGTCGCGGACCCGGTCGGCCACGCGCTCCACGTCCTGCCAGCGTGGCGACGCGAACATGTCGAGCTGCACACCGGCGTCGGCCGGTATCAGCTGCGAGGCGCCGACGCCGAGCAACCGCACCGGCGTCGGTGGCGACCACGCCGTCGGCAGCAGTTCGTCGACGACGGCCTGGATCACCGGCGTCTCATTGGTGGCCACGGCGACGGTCCGCGCGCGCGTACGGGTGGTGAAGTCGCGGTCACGCACCTTGATCGTGAGCGTCCGCGCCCGCACACCGGCGGCGCGCAGCCGTCGCGCGACCCGGTCGCACAGCGCGAGCAGCGTGTCACGCACCTCGTCGGCACGCACAAGGTCGGTCGAGAACGTCTGCTCCGCGCTGAGCCCCTTGGCGTCGACGGCGGCGTCGACGCAGCGGTCGTCGCGACCCCGGGCCAGCGCGTGCAGCTTGTGCGCCGCCGCTGCGCCGACCAGGCGCGTGAGCGCCGCCACGTCGATCGCGCGAACGTCGGCGACCGTGCGCACGCCCACGTCGGCCAGCCGCTGACCGGTCTGCTGGCCCACGCCCCACAGCTCACCGACCGACAGGCCGGCCAGGAACGCCTCGGCACGGTCGGCCGGCAGGTGCAACAACCCGTCCGGCTTCGCCTTCCGGCTGCACAGCTTCGCCAGGAACTTGTTGGACGCCACACCGACGCTGGCCGGCAGGCCGAGCTCGGCGGCGATGCGGGCGCGCAGATCCACCGCGATGTCGACGGGAGCGCCGAGCAGCCGCACACTGCCTCCCACGTCGAGGAACGCCTCATCGAGCGCGAGCGGCTCCACCAGCGGCGTCACGCTGCGAAAGATGTCGTGCAGGTCCGCCGACACGGCCCGGTAGGCGTCGAAGCGGGGCTCGACGACGACCGCGGACGGACAGCGCCGCAGCGCCTGCGCCATCGGCATCGCCGACGTGATGCCGAACCGCCGCGCCGCGTACGAGGCACTCGCGACGACGCCACGTCCGCCGGTGCCACCGACCACGACCGGACGTCGACGCAGGCGGGGATCGTCACGCGCCTCGACGGCCGCGTAGAAGGCGTCCATGTCCACGTGCAGGATCGGCTCCGCCGGCCGCGTACCCGTCACCCGCGCATCACCACCCGACGGTCGTCACCTACGACCCGACCTTCGCGTTCGAGACCGACCACGCCCGGTGGTGATCGCCTGCGCGCGCGCCCTGGCGTCGAGGTTGACGGCCCACGACAGCAGCCTGTCGTTGATCTTCTCCACGCGGCGCATACTACGGTGGGACGCCGGCGAGGGGCCGATGGAAGGTCGCAGCACGATGGAACTGGTCTATCACCCGGTCATCGCGTTGGCACGAACCGCGTTCGCGCTGATGAGCTGGCGTGTCCACACCTCCGGCATCGCGCATCTGCCGGCCGAGGGCCCCGCGGTGCTGGCGTCGAACCACGTGGGGTACCTGGACTTCGCGTTCCTGGGTCGCGCCGCGCTCGAACGCGGGCGGCTGGTCCGGTTCATGGCCAAGCAGGAGGTGTTCGACCACCCGTTGTCGGGACCACTGATGCGGGGCATGCACCATCTGCCCGTCGACCGGTTCGGTGGTGCCGTCGCCGCCATCGACACCGCCGTCGACGCGCTGCGGTCCGGCGAGGTCGTCGGCCTGTTCCCGGAGGGCACGATCAGCCGATCGTTCGTCCCGGCCCGCGCCAAGACCGGGGCAGTGCGCATCGCCATGCGCGCCGAGGCGCCGCTGCTGCCCGCCGCGATCTGGGGCACGCAGCGCCTACTGACCAAGGGGCGCGACCCCAACTGGCAGCGCAACGTGCCCATCGTCGTCGCCTACGACCGTCCGATCGACTACGGGGCC
>JAHWKT010000085.1 GCA_019347695.1 Actinomycetota bacterium
CTATCTGCGGTCACGCCCCGCCGGGTGACGGGATCCGCCGGCGTCCACCGGCGCGTCGACGAGCAGGTGCAGACCGGCGGTGTCGGGCAGACCGAGCCACGCGCGGGCCCGGTCGGGATCGTCGAGCAGCGACCGCAGGTAGCGCTCGCGGTCGCCGTCGACGTCGTCGAGTGCGGCGTGGCGGTCGAGCACCCGCCGGAGCACCGGACGGTGGTTGGGGTAGCGGACACCCAGCGCCGCGACCAGCAGACAGAACGCCCGCTGCGCGGTCACCGCCGGATCCTCGCCCCGACGCCACGAGGGCGCGGCGACGTCCAGGCGGACGGTTGTCTGCTCCGCGACGGCACGCAGCCAGCCGGACGTCGTCGGATCGGTCCCGGCCCCGCGGATCGCGAGCTCCGTCGGCTCCGTCGGCTCGTCGGGGTCGGGCAGCCCACCCGCCGCGTCGGCGACCTCGATCGCCGCTGCACGCACCACCACGGTGCCCGCGACGCGGTCGTGCACACCCCGGCGCTGCGGGTCCGTCCACAGCGGCACCAGGCCGGCCCCCAGCGGCAGCACCGCCAGCGTCCGGAGCATGGAGCGCGTGAAGGCCGCCGGCCGCGTGGGCAGCCCGCCACCGCGGTCGCGGACCTCGATGCCGAGCACCGCACGACCGGCCGTGCTGCCCCACGACGCGACGCTGAGCGCGTCGTAGCCCCGTGACAGCACCCACACGACCGCCAGCCACACCAGCGCACGCGGCGCCGTCCACCGTGGCGGGTCACCCAGCTCGCCCGTCTCGACGAGCAGGATGGTGCCGGCGACCCACACGACCCAGAAGATCGCGGTGTCGATCAGCCAGGCGGCGCCGCGCTCCGCCGGTGCGGCGACCGCAGCGGTGGACCAGCGGGCGCGGCGCCCGGAGGTCACCCGTCGTCCCGACGCGCCACCCGCCACGCAGCTGGCAGCAGCGCACCGGCGGCCAGCGCCTTGATCGCGTCGCCGGCGAGGAACACGCCTGCACCGAGCCACAGCGCCTCGCCGAGTGGCATGCCCGTCACCCGCACGAGCCACGGCACGCCGAGCGCGTAGATCACCAGCGACCCGGCCGCGAACGCCAGCGCGGCACCGAGCATGCGCCGGCCGGCGCCGCGCCGGGCGAGCGCCCCGACCACGACGCTGGCGACCACGAAGCCGACCAGGTATCCACCCGTCGCGCCGGTGAAGTACGCGACGCCCGACTCGGCGTTGGTGAACACCGGCAGGCCGGCCAGGCCGAGCGCCACGTACACGGCCTGCGCGATGCTCCCCCGCAGTGGCCCGAGTGCGGCGGCACCCAACAGGACCGCGAACGTCGAGCCGGTGATCGGCACCGGCGACCCCGGCAGCGGGATCCGGATCTGCGCCGCCAGCGCCGTCAACCCGGCGACGGCGAGCACCAGCCCCACATCGCGGGCGACCGCGCCGGGAACGAGATCAGCGAGCACCTTGCGGCGCCCGAGCACGGTTACGGTGGACATGCGTCGTCTCCTTGGATCGTCCTGCGTTGCTCGTCCGTGCGATCGCTCGCGCGCGGCCCGGCGGCTCGTATCATGCCGCGTTCTCGACGGCCACCAGCAGGTCGCCCTCGAGCACGGTGTCGCCGACCGCCACGTTCACGGCGACCACCCGCCCGGTGACCCCTGCCAGCACCGGGATCTCCATCTTCATCGACTCGAGCACGACCAGCGCCTGATCGGCGGTCACCCGGTCCCCCGTCGTCACCTCGACCCGCACGACACTTGCGGCGATGTCCGCGACGATGTGCCTGGTCATGGGTCGACACCCACGGCGGAGCGACGGCGGCGGTCCAGTGCGGTGCCCAGCCGATCGGTGAGCGGGGTGTCGACCGGCAGCTCGTGGTCGTCCAGGCGGGACAGCGGGCACACCGGTCGCACCGACGAACACGTCAGCACCTCGTCGGCGGCCAGCACGTCGGCGACCGTGTAGTGGCCGCTGCGGCACTCCAGCTGCTCGGCCTCGGCGATCTCGGTCAGCGCGCGCCGGCTGATCGAGTCCACGAGACCGAGCGCGACGTCCGGCGCGAACAGCACGCCGTCGCGCAGCCACATGACCGTGAAGGTGGGGCCCTCGAGCACGAGGCCCTCCAGTGACAGCAACAGCGCGTCGTCACCTCCCGCGCGCTGTGCGGCGCGGGAGGCGGCCATGTTCGGACCGTACGACATCGTCTTCGCCGATGCGGGTGCGTAGGTGCCCACCGGCCGGATCCACGGCGCCGGCTGGCTGACCAGGTGCCGCAGCGGCGCACGGGCAGGAGGCAGCGTCAGCATGACGATGCGGGTACCGGTGGCCGTCACGAAGATCCGCAGGGCGCCGTCAGCTGCCTGGTCGGTCAGCACACGCTCGATGTCGGCACGGAGATCATCGCGCGGCGTGGCGGGCAGACCGATGGCAGACAGCGAGCGGTCCAGCCGCTCGAGATGGTCGTCGAGCCGGAACGGTGCGCCGTCCCACACCCCCACCGTCTCGAACGCGCCGTCGCCGCGTGTGACGCCCGCATCGGTGAGCGCGAGGCCTGCCTGGTCGAGAGGTGACGCGACGCCGTTGACGAGCGCGAGTTGCGTGACCACGCCACCTCCTTCGGGCCACCCACATCGGGCGAGGGTCGTCCGCCGCGCCGTCCACGGGCGCGCACGCTGAAGCTTAGTCACGCAGCTCGCAAGCTCGCTGCATTCCCAACGGCCCAGGGACCGCCTATCGGCGGACGCATGTGGAGCTCCGCCGGAAGCAGCTCGACCCTACCGGTGCGGACCTCTCTAGTCGGGCAGGGTGATGCCGCTGGCAGATGTCGGCGCACGCACGGGCAGCGCTTCCGACGTGAACCCGTCCCACCACACCGCACGGTGCGGATGGAACACGAACCCGCGGTCGATATGGCCACGCAGCAGCACGCCGAGTCTGCCCGAGGGTCGCGGCTCCACATCCGCGTCCACCACGACGCACGCCGGCGTCTGCGCCTCGGGCACCGCGCCGGCGCCCACGTCCAGCCGGAACCCGGCGCCCCAGACCGCGGGCTGCACCGTCAGCACATCGCCGTGCTGCAGCGCCAGCGCGACGAACCTCGTGCCGGTCACGGCCCGTCGCACGGCGGCGGGCAGCTCGGCCGGAAGCACCGGACCGACGCCAGTGGCGCGTTGCGGCGACAGTCGGCTGCGTGCCCGGTCGACCCGCACCCGGATCAGCACCCTGCGCTGCGGCATCCAGTCGACCGGCAACCGCGGCAGATCGCGCACGTACCCCCCGACCGACGAGCGGTGGACGACCGCCAGCGCCGCGAGCGCTGCCGAGATCGTCGGGGCGTGCAGCGCCAGGCCGAGCGGGTCGGACAGGTCGTAGATGCGCGCGGTGCCGTCGACCGCGACACCAGGCTCGGTTGGATCGGGCGGAGCGATCCACAACGCGCACCGCGGATCTCGGCGCAGCGCGGTGACCTTCGCCGCCGTGCGCGAGGTGGTCATCCACACGCCGCCGCCGTCCGACCAGCATGCCATCGGGGTCATCGCCGGGCCGTCCGACACCCGGTAGGCGATCTGACAGCGGGTCGCGCTCGCGAGCAAAGAATCGGTGGGTGGCATCGGGTCCGTTGTGCCCGTCGCGTCGGGGCGCCATGCATCGCCGTCCGTGCGGCGGCCACCGCTCCACGCGAACCCTGCCGGCGCGACCTCGCAGCAACGTGGCACGATCGTACGACCTGCACCAAACGACCACAGGAGCTGCGATGGCGTTCGTCGCGATCAACGTGTTGACCGTCCCGGCCGAGCGGCGGGAGATGCTGGAACAGCGGTTCGCCTCCCGCGCGGGGGAGGTCGACACGACGCCCGGGTTCCAGGCGTTCGAGCTGCTCCGGCCCGCCGATGACCAGGACCGCTACTTCGTGTACACGCGCTGGGACTCCCGCGAGGCCTTCACCGCCTGGACGGAGTCACAGGCCTTCGGGCGGGGTCACACCCAGCAGTCGGCCGACGGCCCCGCAGCCAGCGGCGCGCAGCTGCTGACGTTCGAGGTCGCCGAACGCAGCGAGGCGCAGAGCGACCGTCGCTGACGATGCCGACATGGGCGCTGCACGTCGACGCCGACCTCGATGAGGTGAACCGGCACTGGGCCGCGCTCGACGCGGCCGGCATGCTCGCCGCCGCCGAGGTCGACGACACGGCGATCATCTACTTCGCACGGCGGCCGGATGACCCGCCCCTGGACGGTCGCCTGGAGCACATCGCCGACCGCGACTGGCACGAACGCTGGCGCGACGGCCTCACCCCGATCCGCGCCGGCCGGTGGACCGTCACCCCGTCCTGGCTGGCGACCGGCGGCACCGACGAGCTGCTCATCGATCCGGGGCAGGCGTTCGGCACCGGCCACCACGAGACCACCGTGGGCTGCCTCGAGGCGCTCGACGCGCTGTCGCTGCGGGGGCGCACGGTGCTGGATGTCGGCACCGGGACCGGCGTCCTGGCGATAGCCGCCGCGCGTGCGGGCGCGGTGGCGACCGCGGTCGACGTCGATCCGCTCGCCACCACCGCCGCCAGCGACAACGCCCGACGCAACCGGGTGTCGATCGCCGTGGTGACCGGCACGCTCGACCGTGTCGCCGGCCGCACCTTCGACGTCGTCGTCGCCAACCTGGACAGCGCGATGCTGATCGCCGCCGCCGGGGGGCTGGCGCGCGTGGTCGCCCCCGACGGGGTCCTGGTCGCCAGTGGCGTCAGCAACCCCCGCAGCGACGAGGTCGCCGGGGCGCTGACCGCCGTGGGGCTGAGCGTGGAGGTGTCCACGGGCCACGAGTGGAGCCTGCTGCGCGCCCGTCGGACCGACGGATGACCTCAGTGACGTCCGGCGGCGACATCGTCGAGCTGACCCTCGACGGCTTCGCCCACGGCGGCGCGGCTGTCGGCCGCCTGCCCGACCGGCGCGCCTGCTTCGTGGCGTACGCCATCCCCGGTGAGCGGGTCCGCGTTCGGATCACCGACGACCGGCGCCGCTGGGCACGCGCGACACTCGTCGACGTGCTCGAGGCCTCGCCGGACCGGGTGACGCCACCGTGCCCGCTGTTCGGCCCCGACCGCTGCGGCGGGTGCACCCTCCAGCACATCGCACCGGCCCGCCAGGCGCAGCTGCTCGGCGGGGTGATCGCCGATCAGCTGCGTCGCATCGGCCACATCGAGGTGCCAGGCGATGGCACGGTCGAGGTGTTGCGGCCCAACCCCGCAGATGGCCTCGGCTACCGCAGCCGCGCCCGCTTCACGGTGACCCGGTCGGGTCGTCTGGCGTTCCGCAAGGCGCGCAGCCACGACCCGATCGTGATCGACGACTGCCCGCTGCTCGTCCCTGCGGCCCATGACCTGCTCGCCCGTGTCGCGGCCGGTTGGCGGCGTGTCACCCAGGTGGCGCTGCAGGTCGGCACCGACGGCACGGGCACGCTGGCCGTGCGCACCAACGGGCGACCCGCACCCCCACCGACCGACGTGCCGACGGTCGTGCAGGCACGCAACCGTCCCGCCCACCGCGACCGCGACACCCATGTGCGCTACGAGGTGGATGGTCGACGGTTCGTCGCGGATGCCACCAGCTTCTTCCAGGCCAGCGTGCCCGCGGCGGAGCTGCTCGTCGATCTGGTCCGGCGGTTCACCGCCGTCCAGCCGGACGCGCGGGTCATCGACTGCTACGCGGGGGTCGGACTGTTCTCGGTCGCGCTGGCTGCCGACGGCGCGCACGTGACCGCGATCGAGGCGAGCGCCACGGCCTGCGCCGATGCGCGGACCAACTGCCGCAGGCTGCCCGTGACGGTGGTGCGTCGCGACCTGGCGTCGCCGCCCGAGATCGACCATCCGGTCGACGCCGTGGTGCTCGACCCGCCCCGCATCGGCGCGGGCGCCGAGGTCATGTCGTGGATCGCCGCCCTCGGGCCGGTCCGGGTGACCTACATCTCGTGCGACCCCGCCACGTTCGCGCGCGACGCCGCGATGCTGGTCGCGGCCGGCTACCGGCTGGCGCGCATCGTGGGGATCGACCAGTTCACCCACACCCGCCACGTCGAGCTGGTCGCCGGGTTCGAGCGGCACCCCCAATGATCCAGCGGACCCCTGTCCGGCTCGGCGCGGCGCTGCTCGCTGCGGTGCTGGTGCTGAGTGCGCACCCGGCCGGCGCCGACACGCCGCTGTCCGGTCCGCTCGACCTGCCGTCCCCACCCGCGACGCCGCCGGCACCGCCGCCATCACCGACGCCGGTCCCGCAGGATCTGGTCGGCCTGCTCGACGCATTGCAGCGCTACCCGCAGACGCGGCCCCGGGCGACCGTCGGCGTGACGGCCATCGACGATGCGGGGACGACCCTGACCGCACGCGGCGCACACCGCAGCCTGCTGCCGGCATCGACGATGAAGCTGGTGACCGCCGCGGCGGCGCTCCGGCTGTTCGGCGCGGACCACCGCTTCGTGACCCGCGTCTACGCGACCGTCGAACCCGACCCCGCCGGCGTCATCGACGGCGATCTGGTGATCGTGGGCGGCGGCGACCCCGTGCTCGCGACACCCACCTTCCGCCAGCGGGTGTACTCGACCCGCCCGGCGACACCGCTGTCCGGTCTCGCCGGACGGATCGCGCGGCGTGGCGTCACCCACGTCACCGGCCGCGTGCTCGGCGATCCGTCCCTCCTCGCGGACCAACCGCTCGCCGCAGGCTGGCCGCCCACCTACCTCGAGACGCTCGACACCACGCGCAGCTCCGGGTTGACGGTCGATGCCGGGCTGCGCCTGTTCCGACGGTCCGGCACGCTGCGCGCCGCCGCCGCTGCTGATCCGGCGCAGCGGACCGCGCGGGAGCGGCGCCGACTGCTCAGGCGCCGCGACGTCCGCATCGACGGCGCCGCCGGCTCGACCAGCACGCCACCGGCCGGCGTGGAGATCGCCCGCATCACCAGCCCACCGCTGGACACGCTGCTCGCCCACATGCTGCGGTTCAGCGACAACCATCTGGCCGACGCCGTGTTCCGCATGCTGGGCGCCGCAACCGGCGAGCCGACGTGGCGTGGCAGCGCCCGCGCCGTACGAGCGACCCTCGTCGATCTCGACGTGCGGTGGAACGAGCTCCGCCTGGCCGACGGCTCCGGCCTGTCGCGCGGCAACCGTCTGACCGCCGACGCGCTCGTCCGCCTGCTCGACGCGATGGCCGACGGGCCGCAGCGCGATCGGTGGCTTCGCCTCCTGCCGGTCGCCGGCCGTTCCGGCACGTTGGCCGGTCGACTGCGCGACACACCGGCGCAGGGACGAGTGCATGCCAAGACCGGCACGCTCCGCGATGTCCGCGCACTGGCCGGTACGATCCCCGGTCGCGACGGTGACGACCACCATCTGGCCGTCCTCGTCAACGACCTGGACGGCGCGGCGGACATCGCCGCGGCACGCCGGTTGTCCAACGTGCTGTCGTTGGCGCTCGCGGTCGCGCAGGACGGGTGTGGCGGGCCGCTCGTGATCGACGAACCCGACAGCAGGATCCGCGATCTTCCGGAACGACGCATATGCAGGGTGCAACGGGCGAGGAAATAGCCGCAGGCGATGCGGCGGAGGGGTCGTTCGTTGGCATCGCCTGCGGCTGGTCCGCCGAGGCGGACGATGGAAGTATGGGGCACGACCAGCCCTTTAGCAAACGCTAGTCCCGGTGGCCCGAGAAGGTCCCGGTCCACGCTCCCGGTTCTCGACACGTCGTCGCGGCGTCACCGGCACGCGACCTGAGGGGTCGGCGACGACCATGACCGATGGGGTGCCCGACACCGCGGACGGCGAACAGCCCGGGCCGAGCAGGCTGCTGTCGCTCCAGGAGGCGGCCGAGTGGCTCAACGTGCGCCGGGCCGACGGGTGATGATGACGTTTGTCTCCTGGCCCCCTTCGCAACGCTGTCGGTGGGCGTCGCCGCGCAGTGGCGCCGCTCGACGACCCCCGGCAGATGGGACGAATCGTGCAGCGAATCGCAGTGCTGACCAGCGGCGGCGATGCGCCGGGGATGAACGCCGCCATCCGGGCCGTCGTGCGCTCGGCCGACGCGCGCGGCGTCGATGTGTACGGCGTGTACCGCGGGTACGAGGGGCTGATCGACGGGCGCCTGTCGCACATGAGCGCCCGCACGGTGTCGGGCATCCTGCACCAGGGCGGCACCATGCTCGGCTCCGCACGATCCAAGCGGTTCCGCTCGACCGAGGGCCGCAAGGAGGCGATCCGCGAACTCGTGGAGCACGAGATCGAGGGGCTCGTCGTGATCGGAGGGGATGGCTCGTTCCGCGGCGCCGACGCGTTGTCCCGCGAGAGCGACGTCGCCGTGGTCGGCGTCCCCGGCACGATCGACAACGATCTGTCGGGCTGCGACTACACGCTGGGCTTCGACACCGCAGTCAACACGGCCCTCGAGGCGATCGATCGCATCCGCGACACGGCGGCCAGCCACCAGCGGGCGTTCTTCATCGAGGTGATGGGTCGCTCGTCCGGCTGGATCGGCCTCTACTCCGCCATCGCCGGTGGCGCGACCGAGGTGTTGGTGCCGGAGCGACCGACCGACATCGAGGAGTTGCAGCGTCGCATCCACGAGGCCTTCGCCATGGGCAAGCAGTACTGCCTGGTGGTCGTCGCCGAGGGCGACGACGCGGGCGGCGCGTTCTCGGTCGCCGACCGCTGCGGCGTCGGGTTGGCGGGTGTGAGCCATCGGGTGACCACGCTCGGACACGTGCAGCGCGGCGGCGCGCCGTCGATGCGTGATCGCATCCTCGCCGCGCGGCTCGGCGACGCGGCGGTGACCGCGCTGCTCGACGGCGAGGACCGCATCATGGTGGGTGAGATCAACCGCGGCGTCGTCCGGACCCCGCTGGAGCAGACGTGGACGCACATCGACCGCACGCCCCAGGAGCTGCTGGACCTCATGGACCGACTGGCCCGCTGAGTGGGATCGTCAGCCCGAGAGCTCCTGCAGACGAGCCTCCAGGTCGGGCTGCGGTATCGCTCCGAGCACCCGCTCCCATGAGCCGGCCTCGGCGTCGAGGAACACCCACGCCGGCTGACCGACCACCCCGAACCGCTGCCAGATCTCGCCGCCGACGTCAGCGATGTTGATCATGTCCTCGAGACCGTGGCGTGCCACGAACTCCTGCATCGCGGGTCGTTCGTCGCGACTCGCCACGCCGATGATGTCGATCTTGCCGTCGAACTGCTGCACCACCTGTGCAACCTCGGGAGCCTCCCGATTGCAGGTGCTTCACCAGGGTGCCCAGAACCACAGCGCCAGGTTGCTGCCCGCATACTGTCCGCCGTCGATCTGGTCGCCGGCCACCGTCTCGACCGTGCCGAACGGCACGAGCTCGTCGGGGTCATCGTCGGCCTCGTCGGACGCGGGCTCGTCGGTCGTCTCACCGCCGTCGCTCTCGGCGGGCGCCGCCGGGGCCGCGTCATCCGCGGCCACGTCGGCGGTTCCGTCGGCGGCACTCTCCGCCGCGGTGCCACCACAGCCAGCGAGGAACACGCCGACGACCATGAGCGTCAGCAGCCGTCGCACAGCGCGAGGATAGCGTCGCGCTCACCCAGGGCGCGTGACGGCAACCCTGGTGACCGTACGGCGGACCACTGCCTGCCGTGTGGCCGCCAGCACCCACATCCGGGCCCTCACCGCCACACGCCGCGCTCACTGCTCCCAGCGGCGCGCGGCGACCAGGCGGGCGATGTCGGCAGCCGGGTCGTCGCCCGTCACGGGCACGATCACCGGCAGCGCACCGGCCTGCCGGTAGGCGGCGCACCGCGCCGCCAGGGCGTCCGGGTCGACGTAGAGGGTGTCGACCATGTCGCCGGGCACCACGGTGGGGGCGTCGCGGAGCCGGCCGTCGGCGTGCAGGGCGTGCACCCGATCGACCACGTCGCCGAATCCCAGCCGGCGGTAGTGCCGCGCGTACGGCTCGGCCATCATGTACGAGATCAGCTCGCGACGCACCCGCGCGTCGCCGTCCGGGGCCGCCGGTGTCCACACGAACGCGAGCACGTCGGTGTCGACCGGCGCCGGGCCGACGTCGCCGGGCGGAGTGTGGTTGAGGATCACGCCGTCGGCCGCCTCCAGCGCCAGCGCAGTCATGTTGGGGCCCAGCGCACCGAGCAGCACGCGGACGTCGGCGCCCGCCGGAAGCGGCAGCCGGAACGACCCGCGGCGCTGCCCGTCGAGGACCGCGCGCAGCTCTGTCAGGCGTGCGCGGGTCGTGTCGAGGCCCGGATCGTGTTCCTGTCCGTGCCAGTCGCCGACGATCTGCGGCGACGACGTGCCGACGCCGAGCAGGAACGGCGCACCGGAGAGCTGGGCGATCGTGGTGGCCGCCATGGCCATCGTCGGTCCGGTGCGCGCTCCCAGCGGCAGGATCGACGTGCCCAGACGGATGCCTGGCCGCCGCGCTGCCAGCGCGGCGGCCAGCGCCGGCGCGTGGAACCCGCAGACCTCGGTCAGCATGATCGGGTCGAACCCCACGTCGGCCATCTGCTCCAGCAGGCCGAGGGCGTCGTCCGCGGCGATCCGTAACACCCCGGGAAGGGCGAACCCCGCGCTGCGCGCGTTCGCTGCGGTCTGTTCGTCGGTCACGGCGTCCTCGGCTGGCTCGGCGTCGGTGGCCGCGCAACCGTATCGGTGTGGCGTAGCAACAACGAACCCGGCCGCGCAGCGGTCCGCGCTACGCTTGCTTGAGATCTCAAACTGATCATGCTGGCGCCCGCAGGAGTGCCCCCGATCATGCCGACTACACGCGACGCCACGACCAATGGCGGCGGCGCGCTTGATACGCCCGCGCGGCTGTTGGAGCTGGCCACGCCGATGGTGCGGCAGGTGCTGCGGACGCCGGGGCTGGGGCCGACGCGGGAGCTGCAGGCATCGGTGGCCGCATTGCTCGAGGCGGGCTGGGACGTCGGCGTCGCGGGGATCCGCTACGCCACGATCGTCGCCCGCATCTGGGGTGAGGTCGCGGCGCACCTGCTCACGGATGCGCCGAGCATCTCGACCGACCCCGCGACGGCGCTCGATCCACGCAAGCTCCTCGCCCATTTCTACGAGGTCGCCGAGGAGCACTTCGCCGAGGCGTTCGCCAGCCAAGACTACATCGCCGCACAGGCCGACCTCGGCACATCCGCGTTGACCTACCGCGTCGTCGAGCAGCCGATCGCGCAGCGGCTGCTGCACCTCCTGCACGCGGCCAGCCTTACCGACGTCGACGCCGCGCACCGCAACGTCGCGGACCTCAACAGGACCATGCGCGAGCTTCGACGGCGGGTGCGGGCGCTCGAGCGCCAGGTCGCCGCCGAACGGGCCGCGACCACGCCGGCGGACGACACCGACGACGGTGGCGGCACATGAGCGGGCAGCCACGATCCGTTCCGGCCGGCGTCGCCGAGGCGCTGTCGTCGCAGCGTGAGATCGTCCGCCAGCTGCGCGCCGGCGTCGAGCAGTTCGCGGGGATCGACCGCGACGATCTCGACACCGGCGTGAGCCCGAAGACCGTGGTGCACCGCGACGGCAAGGTGGCGCTGTACCGCTTCGACCCCAGGATCGGCGAGGACGAACGTCACCCGGTGCCGGTGCTCATCGTCTACGCGGTGTTCAACCGCTGGTGGATGATGGACATCGCGGAGGACCGGTCGCTCATCCGCGGGCTGCTCGACCAGGGCCTGGACGTCTACCTGCTCGACTGGGGCCACCCCGACCGCGGCGACCGCTACCTGCAGCTGTCGGACTACATCGACGGCTACGTGCGCGACGCGGTCGACGTGCTGCGCGACCGCCACGGCGACGAGCCGGTGAACATGATCGGCGTATGCCAGGGCGGGGTGACCAGCCTGTGCTACGCGGCGCTGTACCCCCACGACGTGCGCAACCTCATCACGATGGTCACCCCGGTCGACTTCGCACAGGGAACCGAGATCGTCGCGCAGTGGGGCAGGTCCGCCGATCCCGACGTCGCCGTCGACGCGCTGGGCATGATCCCCGGCGAGCTGGTCAGCCTCGGGTTCCTCATGCGCAGCCCGTTCGAGCGCAACCTCGTCAAGTACCTGGGCATGCTCGACGTGCTCGACGACCGCGAGCGGCTGCTGTCGTTCCTGCGCATGGAGAAGTGGATCTTCGACACCCCCGACGTGCCCGGCGAGACCTACCGGCAATGGATGACCGACTGCTACCGCGGCAACAAGCTCATCGCCGGTGAGATGCACATCGGCGGCCGTCGCGTGGACCTGCACAACGTCACCATGCCGGTGCTCAACATCTACGCCGAGCGCGACGACCTGATCCCGCCGGCCTCGAGCAGGCCGCTCGGCGACCACGTGGGCACCGACGATTACACCGCGCGGTCGTTCGACGTCGGCCACATCGGCATGTACGTCAGTGGCCGGGTGCAGCGCGATCTCCCCACCGCCGTCGCCAACTGGCTGCGGGACCGCTGATCAGGCGCGCATCCGGGAGCCTGTCGGATCGAACAGGCACTCGTCGAGCCGGGTTGCCGGGCGGCGATCGCCAACGACCTCGATCTCGAACCCGTCGGTGGCATCGGCCAGCCCGGCCGGTACGTAGCCGAGCGCGACGGACGCCTGCGACCAGTGGGCGTACCCGCCCGAGGTGACCCACCCGACCACCTCGTCGTCGTGCCAGATCGGCTCGTCGGCGGTCGCGTCGGCGTCGTCGGCGTCGATGGTGAACGCCGTCAGGCGACGCTCGGGACCCTCGGCGCGGCGCCGGGCCGCGGCGTCGCGACCGACGAACGCGCCCTTGTCGAGCTTGACGAACATGCCCAGGCCCGCCTCGTACGGGTCGTAGATCGGCCGGTACTCGAACGCCCACGCGCCGAAGGACTTGTCGAAGCGCAGCGAGTCGAGGGCCCGCAGCCCGAACAGGCGCAGCCCGTAGCGCGCGCCGGCCGCGGTGAGCACATCGAACAGCTGCGGCTGGTAGGCCGGCTCGACCCACAGCTCGTACCCGAGGTCGCCTGTGAACGAGATCCGTCCGAGTACCACCGGCACCGCGCCGACCTCGATCCGGCGGAAGTCGAGGAACCGGACCGACTCGGCCGACACGTCGGCGTCGGTGACGTCGGCGAGCAGCGCGCGCGACGCCGGCCCGGCGATCGACAGCCCGCACAGGTTCGGGCCCATGCTGGCGTAGCGCACCGAGCCGTCGGCGGGCAGGTGCGCGTCGAACCAGCGCTCGTAGTAGCGCTCGGCGGCACCTGTGCCGAACACCATGAAGCGCTCGGAGCTGCGCTCGGCCACATCCCCGGGGGTCGGCGGCAGCGTCGCCACGGTCAGGTCGCCGATCAGGCGACCGTGCTCGTTGAGCATCGGCGTCAGCGCGATGCGCCCGACCGGGGGGATGCGGTTGCCCATGATGCTGTCGAGGAAGACACGCGCGCCCGGCCCGGTGAACACGAACTTCGCGAACCCGGTGGTCTCGTAGAGCCCGACGCCCTCGCGGACGGCGCGACTCTCCTCGGCCGCCATGTCCCACGCGTTGGAGCGGCGCAACGTGGGCATCTCGTACGCCTCGAGCCCGTCGCGCTGGAACCACAGCGCGTACTCGAGGCCGTAGGCGGCGCCCCACACGGCGTTGGCCCGGTGGAGCCGTTCGTGGATCGGCGAGGTCATCAGTGGCCGTCCGGCCGGCAGCTCCTCGTTTGGGTAGGGGATCCGGAACCGGCGGGCGTAGTTCTCCCGCACCTTGGCGTTGGTGTAGGCGGGCGTGGCGAAGTCGCCGAAGCGGGCGACGTCCATGGCCCAGACGTCGAACCCCGGGTCGCCCTCGGCGATCCAGTTCGACAGCGCCAGTCCGACGCCACCGCCCTGGCTCAGGCCAGCCATCACCCCGCACGCCACCCAGTGGCCACGCTGCCCCCGGATCGGGCCGATCAACGGGTTGCCGTCGGGCGCGAAGCTGAACGGCCCGTTGATCACCGTCTTGATGCCGATGTCGTAGAAGATCGGGAAGTGCTCGAAGGCGACCTGCAGGTTGTCGGCGATGCGGTCGAGGTCGGGGGGCAGCAGCTGGTGGCCGAACTCCCACGGCGTGGTGTGCGGCGACCAGGGCACGCCGTCGGGCTCGTAGGTGCCCAGCAGCAGCCCGGTCCCCTCCTTGCGCAGGTAGACCTCGCCGGCGAAGTCCATGGTGTGCAGGCCGCTGCCGGGTCCGGTCGCCGTCCAGTCCTCGAGCTCTGGCACCGACTCGGTCAGCAGGTACATGTGCTCCATCGCGAGCACCGGCAGCTCGATGCCGCACATGCGACCCACCTCACGCGCCCAGAGTCCGCCGGCGTTGACGAAGTGCTCGCAGGTGGTGGTCCCCGCCTCGCCGCAGTCCAGGTCCCACAGCCCGTCGGGCCGCTGGCGGATCGCCTCGACGCGGGTGTGCTGCACCACCTCGGCGCCGGCCAGCTGCGCCGCCCGCGCGTACGCCCACGTGACCCCGGACGGGTCGACGTGGCCCTCCATCGCGTCGTACAGCGCGCCGACGAAGTGGCGCTCGTCCATGATCGGCAGGATCTTTTTCGCCTCGGCCACACCGAGCAGCTCGGTGTCCATTCCGAGGTACCGTCCGCGCGCGTGGGCCATGCGCAGCCAGTCCATCCGCTCCTCGGTGTCGGCCAGCATCAACCCACCCGTCAGGTGGATGCCGCAGTCGTGCCCGGAGATCCGCTCGATCTCCTCGTACAGCGCCACCGTGTACTGCTGTAGTGCCGCGACGTTCGGATCGCCGTTGAACGTGTGCATGCCGCCGGCGGCGTGCCACGTCGAGCCCGACGTCAGCTCGGAGCGTTCGACCAGCATGACGTCGGTGAGGCCGACCTTCGTCAGGTGGTACAGCACGCTCGCGCCGACGACGCCACCGCCGATCACGACGACCTGGGCACTGCTCTTCATCGGTCGCCTCCTCGACGCCGCATCAGAAATCGGTCTCGACGCCGCCCTCGGCGACACGCCGCGCAACGAACTCGTCGAGCTCGGCGACGACCGCCGGGTCCACCGCCGGCGGTTCGTAGGCGTCGAGCAGTGCACGCACCCGCCGGCGCGCATGATCGAGCGCGGTGGGGCTGCCGGCCTCCTGCCAGGCCTCGAAGTTGCGCCAGTCCGAGATCGCCGGGTGGAAGAACGCGTCGCGGAAGCGGTCCTGGGTGTGGGCGACGCCGAAGAAGTGGCCGCCCGGCCCGACCTCGGCGATCGCGTCGACCGCCAGCGTCGCGTCGTCGACGGTCATCGGTTCCAGGAACGCGGCGATCATGTGCAGCAGGTCGGCGTCGATGACCATCTTCTCGAACGAGGCGCGCAGCCCGCCCTCCATCCACCCGGCGCCGTGCATGACGATGTTGGCGCCACCCATCACGGCGCCCCACAGCGAGAAGACGCTCTCGTACGCGGCCTAGGCGTCGACGGCGTTGGCGGTGCACACGTTCGACGACCGGTACGGCACGCCGGTGCGACGGGCGAGCTGGCCCCCGACCAGGGCGGCCTTCATGAACTCGGGGGTGCCGAACGCCGGCGAGCCGGACCGCATGTCGACGTTGGACGTGAACCCGCCGTACACGACGGGGGCGCCGGCGCGCACGAGCTGGGCGAAGGCGATGCCGGCCAGGGCCTCGGCGTGCTGCTGCACGAGCGCGCCCGCCAGCGTCACGGGCGCCATCGCGCCGGCGAGCGTGAAGGGGGTGACGATGACGGCCTGGTTGCGCGCGGAGTACTCCAGGATGCCGTCGAGCATCGGCTGGTCGTAGCGCAGGGGTGAGCTGGCGTTGATCACGGTGTGGATCGACGGCTGGCGATCGAGCGTGTCGTCGTCGACCTGCCGGACGATGCGGACCATCTCGAGGCAGTCG
>JAHWKT010000086.1:0-10170 GCA_019347695.1 Actinomycetota bacterium
GTTGCGCGAGGAGCCACAGCACTGCGACGACCGCGAGGGCCGCGCCAGCCAGCAGCAGTGGCGCCAGCACGCGGCCCAGGTTGATCTCCGTCCGCTCGACCGCATGCTCCCCCGGCACGGTGCCCGCCGCGTCGTCAGGCGCAGGTGGTTGCACGGGATCGGCGTCGACGGGACGCAGGGTGTCGGCGTCGAGCGCGACCGTGCGGTCTGCAGCGTCCTGCCCGGCGGCGGGGATCGCCAGCGTCAGTGTGGCGGCGTCCGGACCGGGCAGGGGCACCTCGGCGCGGTACAGGTTGCGCAGGTCGACCGACATCTCGTCGACCGCCGGCAGCACGCGGGCCACCTGGTCGACGGGTAGCACGGTGCCGCTGGCGGTCGGTCCCAGCAGTTCGTCCCCGCCGGTTCCCACGGTGACGACGTACGCAACCGTGGACTCCAACGGTGTGTCTTCGATCGGCTCGAGCCGGTCGGCGAGATCGCGGCCAACGACCAGCAGCGCGGTCCGGTCCTGGGGCGATTGCCCGAGCAGGGTCGTCGCGCGATCGACGGCGCGCTGGATGTTGTCGTCACTTCCCACCTGCAGCTGCTGGACCTGGGCGATCGCGGGTCCGGGGACAGGTGCCGGTTCGCTCACGGTGCCCGTGGCGTCGATCACGCGCATGGTCGCACCCGGCGGCAGGTCGAGCGCGAGCTCGACCACGGCACTCTGCAGCGCGCGCAGATCCTCCTCGGAGACGGTCGTGTCGACGACGACCGCCAGCTCGAGGTCAGTGGCCGACAACCGTTGCAACCGGACGGGCTGCTGGGCGCCATCGACTGTGACGACCACGTCGTCGCTGGTCAGTGTCTGGGTCATCAGCCTGGCCGGCGCCGCGAACAGCACCTGTGCACGGTCGTCGGCCCGGACCGCGAGGATCTCGAGCTCGTCGAGTGGGTCGACGTCGAGCAGCGGCAGACTGGCGGCTGTCGCTGGGGGCACCAGCCACCACGACAGCAGACCGACGAGCACGACGACGGCCGCCGCCGTCCGTCGTACACCGGCTCCGTTTCCGCGGAGCCGTCGGTCATCCGTCAAGGACCCACCCGCCTGTACTACACAGCATCGCGCGCGGAGTGCGCGCAACAGCAATACCCAGCGTGACGGACCGAAGCGCGTCGCGAACCCTCAAAGATGATGATTTCAACCCGACACGCGATAAGACTAGTCAGCAACTACACCAATTGTTAATTATGAGTCACTGAGAGTTATGTACCGCTGGAAGCGTTCGGGATCGACCCGCCCGTCGTCGACCGCAGCACGTACGGCACACCCAGGTTCGTGGCGGTGCGTGCAGTCGGTGAAGCGGCACTCGTCGGCCAGCTCGGTGATCCGTGGGAACGTGCGCGCGAGACCGGTGGCCGGTTCCCACAGACCCAGCGCCCGCACGCCAGGCGTGTCGATCACCGTACCTCCCGCCACCAACGTGAGCGATCTGCGGGTCGTGGTGTGCCGGCCTCTGGCGTCGCCCGCGCGCACTGTGGCGGTGCGCTGCGCTGTTCGTCCGACGAGCGCGTTGATCAGCGACGACTTGCCAGAGCCGGAGCGTCCGAGGAGCGCAGCGCAGCGGCCGTTCGCCAGCTGCGTGACCAACCGGTCGATTCCGTTGCCGGTGACGCTGCTCGTCGAGACGACCTGCATCGTGGGGGCCAACTCGGCGACGCGGGCGGCGTGGTCGCGGTGGTCTTGGTCGCCGCCCAGGTCGGTCTTGGCGACCACGACCCCGGGTCGGGCGCCGCTGCCGAACGCGATGACCAGCGCGCGATCGAGCCAGCCGGCGCGCAGTGGCTGGTCCACGGAGTGGACGATCCAGACCTGGTCCATGTTCGCCGCCAGCGTCTGGGACCGCGGACCGCCACCGCCGCGGTGCGCCGTACGGTCGTGCGGCTCGGCCACGTCGGCGGGAGCGCGCCGTGTGAGCGCCGTCCGCCGTTCGGCGACGGACACGAGGCCGGGCGTCGGCGCGTCGACACGACAGGCGACCCAGTCGCCCGTGACGGGTGTGGTGCCGTCGGTCGGGGCGGCGACGGACAGTTCGCCGCCGTCGCGCAGCACCCGCACCCAGCCCCGGTCGACGCGGGCGACCCGGGCCGGGACTCCCGGCACGTCGGCGAACCACTCCGCCCACTGCTGGTCCCAGCCCAGCTCGGCGGCCGGTTCGTCGTCGCCCATCACCTCGACGTCGCCGTGTCGTCCATACCGGTCGGCGGCTCGGCGCCCAGCGCCGGCGCCGCCTCGGAGCCGCCGTAGGACACCACGTCGCGGCGGAAGAACAGCGACAGCGTCCAGTCCGACAGCACCCGGATGCGCCGGGTCAGCAGCGGCATCGCGTACAGGTGATAGGTCCGCGTGATCAGCCAGCCGAGCATGCCCGACACCCGCAGGCCCAGCACCTCGGCGATCCCGCGATACCGTCCCAACGTCGCCACCTGCCCCAGCGCGCGGTAGCGGTACGGCTGCAATGGTCGACCCTCGAGCGTCGCCCGCAGGTTGCCGGCGAGGCGCCGGGCCTGCCGGATGGCGTGCTGCGAGGTTGGTGGATCGGTCCGGCCGGGCGTCGCCTCGTTGGTCACCCGCGCGATGTCGCCCAGCGCCCACACGTTGTCGTGTCCCTCGACGCGCAGCGTGACGTCGACCCTGATGTGGCCACGGTCGTCGGTCGGCAGATCGAGACGGGCGACCAGCGGGTGTGGTGCGACCCCGGCGCTCCACACCAGCGTGTGCGTGGCGATCTGTCGGCCGCCGGCCAGCTCGACGCGGTCGGCGTGCACCGCGTCGAGCCGCGTGCCGGTGTGGATCTCGATGCCCCTGCGCGCGAGGAGCTCCGAGGCGTACTCGCCGAGGCGGGACGGGATCGCCGGCAGGATGCGGTCCTGCGCCTCGACGAGCACCCAGCGCTGCGGCACGTCGCGCAGGCGCGGATAGTGGCGCAGCGCGTCCCGCACCAGATCGTGCAGCTCGGCGAGCGCCTCGACGCCGGCGTAGCCGGCGCCCACGAACACGAACCCGAGGTGCGCAGCGGTCCGCTCCGGCGTCAGCTCGTTGTCCGCCAGCTCGAGCTCGCGCAGCACATGGTCGCGCAGGTAGACGGCGTCATAGAACGACTTGAAGCCGACCCCGTACTCGGCCAGCCCCGGGATCGGCAACGTCCGTGGCACGGCGCCCAGCGCGATGACGAGCTGCTCGTAGCGGTAGTGCAGTTCACCGACCTCGTTGCGCACGGTGACGATGCGGCGACCAAGGTTGATCGCGGTGACCTCGCCCAGCACCAGATCGACGTGCGGACACGTCTGTCGCAGCGGTATCACCACGTGGCGTGGCTCGATGCTGCCGGAGGCCACCTCCGGCAGCATCGGCGTGAACAACAGCGCGTTCTCGTCGGACACCAGCGTCGCGCCGACGCGCCCCAGCCGGCGCGCCACCGTGGCCCCCGCGAATCCGCCGCCGAGGATCAGGATGCCGGAGCGCGCCTCGCGGTGGCCGGCCCGCGGCGCGCGCGGATGTCGTCGCATCGGTGGTGATCCTGTGGTCGGTAGGCTCGTCCACCCACGAGCCTAGGAGCAACGGTGCCGCCCGACGAGCCCACGTCACCGCCGGCGGTCGCGACGCCGGCCGGCGATGTCGTGCGCGCCGACTACGGCGGGGGTTGGATCGGCGGTGTGCTCCCGGCGTTGCTGGCGGGACGGGCGCCGCACGGTGCACCGGGATGGGTTGCCGCCGCACGTCCGCAGGTGCTGTTGCTGATCGACGGGCTCGGCTGGGAGATGTACCAGCGCTTCGGCGCCCAGCTGCCCGCACTGCGGCCCTTCGACAGCACGGTGATCACGTCGGTGGTCCCGTCGACGACCGCGACGGCGCTGCCCTCGCTGACGACCGGCTGCTCCCCGGCCGTCCACGGCATGCTCGGCGATCGGATCCGGGTCGGCGGCAGGCTGCTCGGCGTGCTGTCGTGGACGGTGGCCGACGGCAGCCCGCCGGCGCCCGCGCAGGTGCAGCCCCACCAGCCGTTTCCCGGCGGCCCGCCGGTGGTGGTCAGCAACGCGAAGTTCGCGGGCTCCGGGTTCAGCCGGGCCCATCTGCGGGGTGCCCCGTTCCGCGGCTACGACACGCCGCAGGAGCTCGTCGCGCAGGTTGCGGGCGCGGTGCGCGACGGCGCACCGGTGGTGTACGCCTACCTTCCCGACGTCGACAGGGCCGCGCACGAGGCGGGGTTCGACCACGACGCGTTCGGCGCGTCGCTCGCGCTCGCCGACGCCGTGGTCGCCGGCATCCACCGCAGCCTGCCGCCGTATGCGGCGCTACTGGTGACGTCCGACCACGGCCACGTGACGACGCCGGCCTCGGGACGCATCGATCTCGATCCGCTCGGTCCGATGGTCAGCGCGATGGCAGGCAACACCCGTCTGCGCTACCTGCATGCCCGCCCGGGCGCCGCCGCGGAGCTGCACACTGCGGCGGTCGAGCTTGTCGGCGACCGCGCCTGGGTGCACGACCGCGCCGGTCTGATGGCGTCGGGCTGGTTGGGGCCCCGCGTCAGTGCCGTGGTCGCCGGCCGCGTGGGTGATGTGGTCCTGGCTGCCCGCGGTGACGCCACGCTGGTGGATCCGTCGGACCGACGTCAGGCGCTGCTGAAGACGATGCACGGCAGCGTGACGTCCAGCGAGATGCTGGTGCCGCTGCTGACGGCGCGGGGGGCCGCTGTCGCCTGACCGGTGTGGCCGCTGGGGTCCGTATCTGGTGGTTCGCTGCCATAGGGTCAGCTACGGGGCGAGGCGCTCCACGATCCACCCGGGCCCGCCGCGGCGCCGATAGCGCAGCCGTTCGTGTCGTCGGTCGGGTCGCCCCAGCCAGAACTCCACCGTGTCGGGCAGCAGGCGGTACCCGCCCCAGTGCGCCGGCCGGGGCACCTCACCGTCGGGGTGGTGACGCCCCAGCTGCTCGATCCGTCGGTCGAGCTCGGCGGCGTCGGTGAGCACGCTGCTCTGGGGGCTCGCCGCCGACACCAGCCGACTGCCAACCGGTCGGCTGTGCCAGTAGCGGTCGCTGTCGTCGCCGGGCAGACGAGCGCAGGTGCCGGTGACCCGGATCTGGCGTGCCAGGTCGAGCCAGCACAGCACCGCCGCCGCATGCGGGTTCGTGGCCAGCTCACGGCCCTTGCGGCTGTCGTAGTTGGTGAAGAACACCAGCCCATGGTCGAGCCCGCGCAGCAGCACGACCCGCGCGCTGGGGTGCGCGTGCGCGTCGACGGTGGCCAGCGTCATGGCGTTGGGCTCCGTGACGCCGGCCGCAGCAGCCAGGTCGACCCAGCGCCGCAGTTCGACCAGCGGGTCGTCGTCCAGCTCCGCCGGGTCGAGGGGTGCGTTGTCGTAGTCCCGGCGGTGTCGCGTCAGGTCGATCGCGGAGTCATCCGCCACGGACGGTCACGGTCCGCTCATCTCGGGCGGTCGCAGGTCGAACTCGGCGTCGCCGATCTGCAGCTGTGTCACCACCGGTCCGCCCTGCAGAGTGTCCATCACCGCCGGCACGTCGTCCGGGATGACGCCACCGTAGATCACGTCGTCGGGAAACACGGCGACCACGGGACCCACCATGCAGGCTTCGAGGCAGCCGGCGGCGACGATCTTGACGTCGGTCGCGAGCCGTCGGCCCTGCTCCTCCCGCAGGGCGTTGAACACCTCGGCGCCCCCGTTGCCGGCGCAGCTCGGGCGCGGATGCGATGGGTCGCGCTGGTTGATGCACACGAACGCGAACGAGCGGGGTTTTGGCATGGTCAGCGCTTTCGTCGGCTCGCGCGCCACGGTACTTCGGTGCCGGGAGGGGAGTCGAGCGGCGCCGATCCGGCGCACGGCTGTCTGCCCGACCCTCACTCGAGGCCACGCAGCAGCGTCGACGGCGATCGCCAGCCGAGCAGGACCTCCACCATCCGCAGTCCCCGCACGGAGCCGGCGACATCGTGGACCCGAACGATGCGCGCGCCGTGCAGCACCGCGAACACCGCCGCGGCGAGCGACGCCTCCCGCCGTTCGTGCAGCTCCACGCCGAGCGCCTCACCGATGAAGTCCTTGTTCGACAACGCGACGAGCACGGGCAGTCCGAGCTCGGCAAGCTCACCCAAGCGGCGCGTCACCTCCAGCGACTGGGCTGTCGTCTTGCACATGTCGTGGCCGGGATCGACCATCAGCTGCGCACGGGCCACACCGCGTCCTACCGCGACGTCGACCAGCTCAGCGCAGCGGCGGCGCACCGCGGTCGTCACGTCCGGGTCGTAGTCGGGTCGGAACGGCCGCGAGCGCGGCCGACCGCCGTGGTGGGTGAGGACCAGTCCCGCCCGTGGATGGTCGGCGACCACATCGGCGATGGCTGGATCGTTGAGTCCGGTGACGTCGTTGATCAGGTCGACGCCGGCCTCCAGCGCGGCAGACGCCACCTCAGGTCGGAAGGTGTCGACCGATACCGGTGCCGTCGACCGCTCCCGGAAGGCCTCGACGAACGGAATGACGCGGTCGAGCTCCTCGGCGACAGCGACCGCGGTGCCGGGGCCGGCCTTCACGCCACCGACGTCGATGATGTCCGCGCCGGCGGCCACCTGGCGGTCGGCCAGCTGCAACGCTGCCTCCAGATCGAAGGTCGCCCCGCGGTCGTAGAACGAGTCGGGCGTGCGGTTGACGATGCCCATCACGGCGAGCTCACGTGAGAAGTCGAAGGTCCGTGGTCCCAGCCGCATGTGGTGCTCCCATGACCGCGTTGCTGACATCACCTACCGGCTGCGGACCGCTGGGCAGTGCATACTGCCCAGATGCTTGTTATGGCCGTCGCCGGCGCAGCGGTCCTCGCCTTCATCTCGTGGGCCTCGCTGCGCGAGGCGCAACGCATGTCGAGAACGTTCATAGCCGATCATGGCGACACCGACTGCGTGCGACCGGCCGTGCCGGACGTGCAGGCCGAGGTCACGTCGGAGCCATCGAGGTCGGCCGCGGCGGCGCCACCTCGGATCCGTGCGCTCGAAGACGCCACCGTGGCCGACGCGGACATCGACGAGGCCCTGGCTGCCGCCACCGCACTGTGGCAGGTCGCGGTGCACACCGAACGCACGAACTGACAGCCATCCCGCTCGTTCGGGGGGTCCGCACATCCCCCGAACGAGCGAAACCGCAGTGCGGTGGGCGCATGACGGTCGTGTAGGGCGGGTCGCTATGCGTACAGTGTGGGCCGTGTCCGAGCGATCTCGCCAGAGCAGGACCGTCGATGGGTCACCATCGTCGCACCGGCCGCCCTCCAGAACCCGGTGCGAAGTGGGCCGCGTGACGTTTGTCGCCGTTCCGCTCCCCCTGCTCCTCGTCGGCCTGGTCGCCCGGTACACGGGCGTCACGGCAGCGGGCTGGGCGCTGATCACGGTCGCCGTCGCCGCCGCCGCGCTGTCGGCCGCCGTCGCGGCCCGGTGGTGTGCGGAGCAGCGATTGCGTAGCGACGTCGCACGGCATGAGCGCGAGCTCGTGCACACCAAGCGGCAGATCCTCGCGCTGGTGTCCCACGAGCTGCGGACACCGGTCACGGGTGTAGTCGGCTTCTCCCGCACGCTGTCGGGACGGCTCGACGCCCTCGACCACGACACGCTGCGGTTGTTCGTGGACGCGATCGACGAGCACTCGAACCGACTG
Organism: Actinomycetota bacterium; assembly: GCA_019347695.1. Lineage (GTDB taxonomy): Bacteria > Actinomycetota > Nitriliruptoria > Euzebyales > JAHELV01 > JAHELV01. The sequence continues at coordinate 7,696 of JAHWKT010000086.1, forward strand.
GCCCGGTTGATCGACAACGTCGTCGTGGCGTCGCGTACCCCGCTGGTCGTCGTCGGAGGGACCTGTCAGTTGTCGACGGCGCTGTCCAAGGCCGTCGCCCGCGTGGGTGTCGACCCCGACGGCGCACGCCTGCAGGTCGCGCTGGAGGGCTCCCTCGACGCGTGCATCGACGAGGAGGCGGCCATCCGGATCCTGGCGAACCTGATCGACAACGCGATCAAGTTTGGTGACCCGGAGGCCCGGATCTACCTCGACGGGCACGTGCGCAACGGCCACGTGGTGATTCGGGTCGCCAACGCAGGCCCCGCGATCCCACTCGGCCTCCGCTCGGCATTGTACGACCCCTTCGTGCAGGGCGACACCACCGACACCCGCACAGCCGACGGGCTGGGCCTCGGGCTCCACGTGTGCCGACAGCTCGTGGAGGCCTACGGGGGCAGCATCCACCTCGTCGACCACCCCCGCCTCACCGTGTTCGAGATCGGGCTGCCCGCCGCGAGGGTGGAACCACGGAGGCAGGTCGAGCTGCCGCGCCCGCGACGAGGTCCGGACGCTCGGGATGTCGCCGATGGTGGTCGTCCGTCCGGTCGTCGTCCGTCCACGGACCGTCTGGTCGACCACACGCCGGCGACTGTGCCCACCCGGCGTGCGCGGGTGGGGTAGCGGCGAGGACGGTCCTACGTCAGGAACTGCAGGATCGCGGCAGCCAGCACGTCGGGGTGCTCCAGCGTCATCCAGTGCGCAGCGGACGGGACCACCTGGACGCGTGACACGGGGATCTGACGGTGCAGCTGTTCGCTCATCCGCAGGGGTGTCGAGCGGTCGTGGTCACCTACGAGCAGCAGCGTGGGCTGACCGATCTGCTCCCGTTCGATCGCCGGCGCCCGCGACAGGGCGCGGCACGCTTTGGCGTAGCTGCGCGGATCGTTGGACAGGAACAGGTGCCGCAGCAGCCCGGTGACCTGCGGCAGCCGCGCGTGCGTCCGGGGTGACAGCGCGCCGACCAGCCAGTCGTGGACGATCTCGTCGAGCCCCTGCTCGTCGACGATCTTCGCGCGCTGCTCGTAGGCCTCCTTGTCGGGCGGCTCGAAGTAGCTGATGCCACCCACGAGGACCAGTTGGTCGACGAGCTCGGGGGCGGTGACCGCCAGGTGCTGGGCGATGAGCGATCCCATCGAGTGGCCCACGATCGTCGCCGCCGGCAGCTCGAGCTCGGCCATGAGGCCCGCGACGTCCTGGCTCCACGACTTGATGCTGAACTGAGCGCGGCCGGCACCGGTGCGGCCGTGCCCGCGAAGATCCAGCGCAACGACGTGATGGTGCAGCGACAGCAGCTGCGCGACCCCGTGCCAGATGTCGAGTGTGCCGCCGAGACCGTGGATGAGGACCACGGGCGGTCCCTCGCCGCTGCTGTGGTAGTGATGCTTGACGCCGTTGACCTGAGTGAACATGAGCGCTCCGTGCGATCGCAGGGCTCGACGGGCCCGGATCGCGTCCGACGGTGGGAATGGTGACCGACAGGCTAGCCGACCCGTCGCGGCGGGCAGCACGGTGTCGTCTCCTCGTCGCTGCCGTCGGCAGCCCTACGCAGGGGTCTGGTGTCGCGGGAGCCACCCGTGGCATCGTGGCGTCTCATGATCATGCGCCGACTGCGGGATGTCCGGAACCACACGCTGGCAGTCGCGGCGCTGCTGATGGTCAGCGCCTGCGGACCAGTCGGTGACGCCGAACCGGTGGTCTCGTCCACACCAGCCGCGGAGCTGGGCTGGACCGCGCAGGTGCTGGACGCCGTTTCCGGTGTCGATGTGCCGCTGCAGGTCACCGCCGAGGGCGACCAGGCCGTGGTGCTGGTGGTCGCCGACGACGGGCGGGTCAGTGGGTTCGCGACCGGTCGGGACGGGCGTTTTCGCCCTGGCACACCGGTCGAGACGGGGATCGCGTACCTGTACCTCGCGGAACCCGTCCGGAGCGCCGACGAGTGGCTGGCCGCCGGCAGTGGCGCCTTGGACAGCGCGACAGCGAAGCGTACGAGGTGCGGGTACTGCGCTCGGCGGACGGGCGCTCGTGGTCGCAGGCCGACGTGACTGGCTTCGATCGTGCAGCCGACGTGTCGGCCCTCGCCGCGGTCGACCGGCGGCGTCGTCGCGGTCGGCACGTTTCGGACCGCCGACGACCCGGCTGACGGCGGCTTCCGTCCCGCCGCCTGGCACAGCGAGAACGGCGAGCGCTGGTCGGCCGTGCCGTTGCCGGGACCAACGACCGAGGGATCGGTGCACGCGGTCGCGGCGACCGACCGTGAGGTGCTCGCCGTCGGACGGGTCGGCCGCACCGGGATCATGTGGTCGTCGGTCGACGGCGGAACGTCGTGGAGCGTCGTCGAGCGCGATGGCATACCACCGATGGCGTCACTGGACGACATCGCTGTGGAGGCGACGTGCTGGTGGTGAGTGGTGTGGGAAGTGCGCGGCAGGAGGA
>JAHWKT010000086.1:10270-15854 GCA_019347695.1 Actinomycetota bacterium
GACCGAGCCCGAGCAGGTGGGTCCCGCGGCTGATGTCGACCTGCTGGGTGAGGATGAGCAGCCCGAGCGCGGCCGGAGCTACGCCGTCCCGGACGGCTGGCCGGTCGCCCGGGAGACGATCTTCGGGTACGCCACGCTCGTCGGTGATGACCTGATCGAGTACTCGATCGGTGACGGGGAGATCATCGCCACCTGCGCACCGGCCACCGAGGATCCTCCCGGCTGCGCGTGACCGCCTACGTGGCCCGCGGATGAAACGACCCGGCAGCGCCCGTAGCCTGCGGGGCACGTCCGATGCTGCCGGTGGGTTCCCGCCGTCAGTCCAGCTCATGATCGCGAGCGAGCTCTTGCAGGAACACCGCGCAGCGCTGCGCCTCGTCGTCCTCGCCGATGGCCTCGGCCGCCTTGCCGAGCAGCCACACGCTGCGCAGGAAGCCGCGGTTCGGTTCGTGGGCCCACGGCACGGGGCCCTGTCCACGCCACCCGGCGCGACGGATGGCGTCGAGGCCGCGGTGGTAGCCGACCCGCGCGCACGCGTACGCACCGACCGCATCCCCGGCGTCGAGCGCCGCGGTGCCCATGCGGGCCCAGGCATCGAGATAGGCCGGGTTGTCCGCCACGATGTCGCGCAGCGCCTCCAGGCGGCCGTCGCTGACCGCCTCGAGCAGCGCCGCGCTCGCGTCGGGGTCCTCCGGCGGCAGGTGGGTCGGCTCGACCCCGTGCAGTGGTAGATCAGCGGTCATGACGACGGTGCTCCTGTGCTCGGGGTCAGCGCGGATCCGTGCGCTGGCCGGGGTGATCGTGCTGGCTGTGCTCGTGTCCGGCTGCTGGTCGGCGCCGGCGGACGGCCAGCAGCCCCGCGAGGGTCGTGCCGGCCTGCAGCTTGCCGGCACGGTCGGCGGCCGGCAACTCGCCCTCAGCGATGGTGCGCCGCGACTGGTGGTGGGCGACTGCGACCCCGATGTCTCGGGCGACCAGGACGTCTGTGTCATCGCTGACGACATCGGCGGCCAGCTGGTGGTGCTGGTCATCGAGAACCCGGATGTGCTGCGCGCGCCCGCGACGTTGCCCGTCGTCGACCCCGACTGCGGCGACCGGTGCGACGCGGTGGCCGACGGCGTCGTCGTCGCCCTGCAGCTGGGCACGGGCGACCGTCGGCGCGCGCGCGGCGGCAGCATGGTGCTCGAGGCGGTTCAACGGTTCGTGCACTACGCCGGCGAGGTGCGGCTGGAGTTCGCGTCGGGGTCGGTCTCGGGTTCGTTCGACGTCGTGCCACGCAGCGACTGAGTGGCGATCGGCAGGCTGCTGATGCTCTGCAGCAGCAGGGGATCCGGGGACTCGTTGCGGACGCCGTGCGCGGTCCCCGCGGGGACGAGCACCGCCTGCAGGGGGTCGAGGGTGACCTCGCTGTCGTAGGTCGCGACCCACGCCCGTCCGCCGATCACGACGTAGACCGTGTCGGATTCGTCATGCGTGCGCGCCGCGAGCTGCTGGCCGGGTTCGAGGCACAGCATGTCGATGGCCACGAGGTCGGTCGCGATGACTCTGGAGCGCACGGCGCGTTCCGTGTCGAACACGACGTAGTCTCGCAGATCCACGGCGACGGGTTGTGGCATTGGCCGATTGTTCCATGCCCGCCACGCTCTACACTCGCCGCCACCGCACACCCGTGGGCGCCGCCCGCCCGGGAATCACGACACACGAGGCAGATCCGATGATCATCGAGGCCGGTGCAACCGATGTCGAGCTGACATCCGTGGACGCCGTCGCACAGTTCGTGGCGACCGACGGGGAGCGAGCGGTCGCGGGGCGGGACCTGGCCAACCTCGGGCAGCGCGCGGAGATCGACCTCACCGCGGCGCTGGGCGCGCTGCGCATGACCGGCAAGGCGGGTGACGTTGCGCGACTGCCGATCCGGTTGGGCGACCGTACCGTACTGCTGCTCGTCGCCGGCGTCGGTGACGCCGACGACGTCGACGCGCACGCCGTGCGGCGGGCCGCCGCCGCGGCGTCGCGCCAGGCTGGTGCGAGCTCGACGATGGCGGTCGTGGTCCCCGACGACCTGCCCGGCGGGCTCGACGGCGAGACGCTCGCCCGCGCCGTTGCCGTCGGCGCCGGCGTGGGCGCGTACGTCTACACCGCGTACCGCACGGACCTCGAGGACGTCACCCAGCTCGACCGGATCGTGGTGGTGGCCGGCGACGGCGTCGACGCCGACGCGGTGGCCCGCGGCGCGGCCTGGGGTCGGCGCGTGGCGGCGGCCACCAACACCACCCGCGATCTGGTCAACACGCCGCCGGCCTTCAAGCGGCCACCGGCGCTGGCCGACCACGTGACCGAGCTGGTCGCGTCGACGCCGATCACGGCGAAGGTCCTCGGCCAGGATGAGCTCGTCGATGGCGGGTTCGGTGGCCTGGTGGGGGTCGCGCGTGGCTCGTCGGCGGAGCCGCGGCTGGTCGAGCTGACGTACCCGGGCAGCGGTGCCACCGACGAGCACGTGGTCCTGGTGGGCAAGGGCATCACGTTCGACAGCGGCGGTCTGTCGATCAAGTCGTCGTCGGGGATGGCGACGATGAAGAGCGACATGAGCGGCGCGGCGTCGATCGTCGGGGCCATGCTGGCGGCGGCGGAGCTCGAGCTCGCCCCGCGTGTGACGGGACTGCTGGCGCTCGCCGAGAACATGCCGGGCGGCGACGCGACCCGGGTGTCGGACGTGTTGACGCATCGCGACGGCACGACGGTGGAGGTCATGAACACCGACGCGGAGGGACGGCTGGTCCTCGCCGATGCGCTGGCGTACGGGCGGGAGCTCGAACCGAGCGCGATGATCGATCTCGCGACGCTCACCGGAGCGCAGATCACCGCGCTCGGCAAGCGGATCGCGGCGGTGCTGGGCACCGACGACGCGCTCGTCGAGGCGGTCGAGCAGGCGGGCGACCGGGCGGGCGAACGGCTGTGGCGGTTGCCCCTGCCCGCGGACTACCGTGAGCAGCTGCGCAGCGAGGTCGCCGACCTCAAGAACATCGGCAAGGGCGGCGAAGCGGGCACCATCATCGCCGCGCTGTTCCTGCGCGAGTTCGTCGGCGATGTGCCGTGGGCGCACCTCGACATCGCCGGCCCCTCGTTCTCCGACAGCTCCGACGGCGCGCTGATCTCCAAGGGCGCGACCGGGTTCGGCGTCGGCACGCTCGTGGCGTACCTCGAGACGTTGGGGTGAGCTTCAGCGACCCCGACGCCGCCTGGACCGCGCGGCCGTTCGTCACCCGAACTTGGCGCGTTCGACGATCGTTCGTCGGTGCCGGATGTGTGCGACCTCCGTGTCTTTCGAGGTGACCGTGACCGAGAACTCGAGGCGTCGACCGTGGACGCCGAGCAGCACCGCGTCCGCCCGCACCTTGTCGCCGACCCGCGACGGCGCCCGGTGCTCGATCTCGACCCACGATCCGACGCTGGTCAGCTCAGGCCCCAGGCTGTCGCCGAGTGCGCTGAGCGACGCCTGCTCCGCGATCGCAAGGACCCGCGGGGTTCCGAGCACCGGTACGTCACCGGAGCCCAGAGCGCTCGCCGTGTCGTCGTCGGTGACGCGCAGCTCGACGCTCGCACGGCGACCGGGAACACACGCATCGGAAGGCTCAGCCACCACAGGGTTCTCCGTCGCTCGTTCGTGGGCGGGACTGCTGCACCGCCAGCTATACCCCGTTCGCCGATCCCCACATCCCAGCGGCGGTAGGGCGTCGGTCGTTGCTTCCTGCTCCGGACCGTCACTCAGTAGCGGCAGCGGTAGGCACACATCATGAGTGGTCCGTTGGCGGTCATGGCGGTGCTGCTGGCCGAGACCGCGGTCGGTGGCACGGTGGTCACCCTGACCAGCGGCGTCCACGGTGCGGTGCGTCGCGGCTTTCTCGTGCTGTCCGGGGTGATCCTCGCGGCCTGCGCGTGGGCGGCGTGGGCGGCCGCGCGCGCGGCGGTCGGCGCGGCGCCGACCGGGAACCAGCAGCAGACGGTCGGGATGCTCCTGGCGTTCGCGGTTCTGCTGACGCTGTGGCAGGTGCTGGTACTCGCACGCGTCCCGTTCGAGCGGGTGGTGGGCCTCGGCGCGGCGGTGGTCGGCGTGGCAGCGCTCGTCACCGTCGCGTTCGTGCGCGATGGACGGCCGGTGCTGGCGATGCTCGAGCTCGCAGCCGGGGCGTTCTTCCTGGGCACCGCGCTGTTCGGACTGCTGCTCGGGCACTGGTACCTCGTCGAGCGGCGCCTGTCGAACCGTTACATGATCCGCAGCGCCGTGCTCTACGCCGCCGGCGTCGGTGCGGCGGTCATCGGTGCGGTGGTGTCGGCGCAGAACCCGCCGCCCGCAGCGGTCGGCTTCTCGCCGTTCCTCGCGGTACCGGGGTTCTCGGTGCTGCTGGTCGCCGGGCTCGTGGCCATCTGCGCCCTGATCGCCGGGTTCGTGTGGAAGCTGGCGCATGAGGGAGGTCGGTCGATCCAGGCCGCGACCGGAATGTTCTACCTGGCCGTCATCATGGCGTTCAGCGCGGAGCTGTCGAGCAAGATCGGCTTCTTCGGCTGAAGGCTCGCGCCGACAGGGTTGCTCGGCTCGGGGCTATTCGCGGCCGGCGGCCGTCGCCACGAGCAGGCCGTCGCCGGCCGGGAGGATCTGCGCCCGCAGCGTGGGATCGTCGCGGATGGTGCCCAGGCACGTGCGCAGCGCGGCGGTCTCGTCGTCGCTGCGGGCGTCCGCGGCCGTGCCCGCACCGAGGGCGCCGTTGACCAGCAGCAGACCACCGGGCCGCAGCAGCCGTTGGGCATGCGTCAGGTAGTTGGGGTACTCGGTGCGCACGGCGTCGACGAACACCAGGTCGTAGGCGTCGTCGGCGAGCCGAGGCAGGACCGTGAGCGCGGCGCCGAGGATGCTGCGGACGCGCTGGCCGTGCCCGGCCTGCGCGAGCTGGCGCTGCGCGTGTGCCTGACGTTCCGGTGCCACCTCGATCGTCGTGAGCATCCCACGGGGGTGCATGCCGGCGAGCAGCCACAGGGCGCTGTAGCCGAGACCCCCGCCGATCTCGACGACGTCGGTCGCGGGACGCAGACCGGCGAACCAGCGCAGCCATGATGCCGCGGCGTGGTCGACGGGCTCGACCCCCTGTTCCTCGCTGTGGTGCCGGGCGGCACGCTGGGCATCGTCCTCCGGCTCCACGAACTGATCGGTGTAGGTGAGGGTCGCCTCGGTGCTGTTCACGTGGCCTCCGTCGCGTCGCGCTGCCCGGTGTCGTCGCAGCGTAGCCTGCGCATGTCCGTCAGCCGCGAAGGCTTGTCGGCGCCACTGCCATCGACCGTGGCACGCTTGGTGTCGGTGCACGACCATTGTGGGGCACCGACCTCGCGCCAGGGTCTCCCACCGACCGAGACCTCGGGGGAAGCGGGCCACAACGATGAGTGAGCCGGACGACGTACGGCGGCCGGACGCGCCGTCCGGCGTGTCCCCGCGATCGACGCCGTCGGTGTTCCCACCGGTCCCGACGGTGCGCCGCCGGCGCCGTCGGCCGGGACTGCTGACCACGGTGATCGTCGCGGGCGTGGCAGGCGG
>JAHWKT010000087.1 GCA_019347695.1 Actinomycetota bacterium
GGCGCCGTCGGCCGGGACTGCTGACCACGGTGATCGTCGCGGGCGTGGCAGGCGGTGTAGGACACCTCGTGCGCCGCGCTGTAGTTATCCATGGCGTACTGCTCAATCTGGTCGATGAGATGTTGCTCGTGCTCGCCCATCGCGGCGGTCACGACGTCAGCGTCGACGAGCCCGCCCGTGATCTCCTCCAGCGTGGTCCCGAAGCGGCGCATCACCGCCTTGAACTGCTCGCGCACTGCCCGCTTGGAGGCCTCGTCGCCTTCGACGACGGCGACCGTGTAGTCGACGAACAGGTCGATGTGGTCGGCCCAGACCTCGTTGAACTTCTGCGCCTGCTTCGCGCCGAACAACGCATCCATCGCCGCGGCCATGTCGCGGGTGTTGGCGTCCAGTGCGTCGGCGGCGGCCTCGAAGTCTTCGCTGCCAGTCGCGCCGGCGCGCATCGTGTCAACCGCCAACTCGACATGTTCGCCCAGCAACCGCGACAACGCGGTCCGCAGCTCATCGGTCGGTGACGACTTGGGGATGCGCACGCCCGCGGACGCCGTCGCCGTCCCGATCGGGAAGGCCGCCGCGAACGCCTGGCGCTGCAGCTCGTAGGCGCGTCCGTAGTCGCCGGCCGCGTAGCGCTCCAACTGCTCCATGTGGTCGCCGAAGTAGGACTGCAGCAGGTCGGCCACGTGGTCCTCGTCGACGCGTCCGTCGCCGAGCGCCGCCAGCGCGCTCGCCTGTTCGTCGGCGATGCGATCGAGGCGTTGCTCCGCCCGCTGCTTCGTGCTCGGCTGGTCGTCGCGGAGCCCTGTGGCGCTCTGGAACAACGACTGGGTCTGATGCTCCCACTGTGAGCTGAGCTGTTGGGCGGCGTCCGCGCCGACCGCCGGGGTCAACGCCGCCTCGAGATCGTCGATGTTGCGTACCAGCGCACTCTCCGCGGCGTCGACGAACCCGGGGTCGTCGGTCAGGGTCGCGCGGGTGAGCCGGGTCGCGAGCGTTGCGTGATGGCTCACCAGCGCCTGGAGCTCCGAGGCGAGTGCGTCGGGCTCCGGCGCAGCGCTGTCGCCCTGTTGCTGCGCCACGGCCCGCAAGGTCATGGACGCGTCGACGCTCGGTCCGGTGACCTGCCCGGTGTCGCCGACGGCGTGTTGTCCAGCACCCGCGCCGGACGCAATGACGAGCGCAGCAACCGCTGCCAGGGTCCAGCGACGCATAGATGACGTCCTCCCTGCCATACCTCTCCCACCGGTGCAGAGGATAGGCGCACGTCCGCTGGGCGCACATCGTCAAGTTTGACTATTCGGTCGCGTGCCGGGGCGGTTGCGGTCGCGCCGCCCGGCACCGCGCCGCGGGCTCAGCCGAACAGGCGTCGTAGCAGCTTCGACGCGCCGCCGCCGCTGCTACTGCTGCGGCGTTTCCCGCGGCGGCCCGAACGCGACGCGCCGCTGACGCTCCGCCCGCCGGAGCGCCTGCGCGACGACGAACCGCCGCTCAACGCGCGCCCCGCCTTCTGCATGATGTTGCCGATCAGGTTCGTTCTGCTGGACCGTGCCATGGAAACCTCCTGGGTAGGTACCCCCAAACCCTGCCCCATGGACGGCTGCACACACCGGCCGACCGGCCGTGCGCGCGAAGCTGCTCACCGGGCGGGTCACTCGGCGTCGGACCACACCTCGAGGCGATGTCCCTCGGGGTCGATCAGGTAGAAGGCGACGGCATCGCCGACGTTGCGGATCTCCGACGGCGTCAGGCCGTGGTCCACCAGCCGTTTCCTGGTCGCCGTGAGATCTGTGACGCGCCAGCTCAACGTGATGCCCTGCCCGTCGACGTCGTCGATCGTCGCGTTCGCGGAGTCGGCCAGACTCAGCGACGACGCGGTCGTGACGCGGAACTCGACATACCACTCGTACTCGGCGAGCACGGGCAGCCCGAGGTCGTCGCGGTAGAAGCGCACGGTGGGCTGCCAGTGGCGGCAGTACAGGATGGTGTTCGATCGACCGACGGCGATCAGCGGCGCGATCGGGCCGACGTGGGACGGTGCGACGGCGCGCTCGAGCCGTACGAGCTCCGCACGCAGCATGGTGGCGGTCTCCGCATCGATGTAGCTGGCGTCCGGCACGCCGGCGTCGACGTCCCGCAGGATCCGCGCGATGCGGTCGTATCGTCGTTGGCGCTCCTGCTCCGCCCGCGCGGGGCTGGGCGGGTTCGCGTGCTGCAGTCGGGTTTCCAGGCGGAGTCCTGCGAGCAGATCAGCGCGCCTGCGCTGATCGCGCGCGCGGCGGGCGTCGTCGGCCATCGTCGTCCGGTCCCGCTACCGGCGCGTGCCGGTCGATGGCAGGCGGGCGGCGGTCAGCTCGCGCAGCACGTGGTACAGCGTCGTCTGCACCTCCTGGATGCGATGGACCGACGCCGACGGCACGACGAACAGATGGTCGATGGCGTCGGATGCCGCCATCTGCCCGCCCTCGTTGCCGGCCAGCCCCACGGTGGTCATGCCGATCTGCTTCGCCGCGTCGAAGGCGGCGACGACGTTGGGCGAGTTGCCGCTTGTCGACAGGCCCATGACCACGTCGCCGGGTCGACCGAACGCGCGGACCTGGCGGGCGAACACCACGTCGAAGTCGACGTCGTTGGACAGTGCGGTGACCACGGCGACGTCGTTGGTCAGGCACAGCGCGGGCAGGGGTTCGGCGTCGTCGTGCGCCGGATCCAAGAAGCTCTGTGCGACCTCCTGCGCGTCCGAGCTGCTGCCCCCGTTGCCGAATGCCAGCAGCTTGCCGCCACCGGCGAACGCGTCGACCAGGTCGGCGGCGCATGCGGCCACCCGGCCCACCTCGTCCTGGCCGACCGTGCGACGCAGCGCGACGATGTCGCGGGCCTTCTGCGCGGTCGACCGGGCGACGTCGGCCAGCACCGCGTCGAGGTCGGTGCCGCCGTCGTACAGGAACGGGTACAGCCCCTCCACCCCGCCGGTGGGCGCGCCGCTGTCGCGCGCGCCACCGTCGAGCAGACCGGGCTGTTCGAAGAACACATGGACCAGTTCCCACAGCACGTGGTAGGCGGTGACGTGCACCTCCTTGACGACGTGGGGGTCGGCGGCCGGCACCACCAGCGCGTGGTCGACGGCCGGACTCGCGGCGATGGTGCCACCGTCGCCGCCGAGCAGTGCGACGGTCAGCAACCCGTCCTCGTGCGCCGCCTCCAGGCCACGCAGCACGTTGGTGTCGTGTCCGTCCGACGAGATGCCCAGCGCGATGTCGTCGCCCGAGCCGAGCACACCGATCTGGTGGGCGAAGACCTCGTCCAGGCCGGATCTGCGGGCGACGCCCATCAGCGTGGCGGCGTCGGTGACCAGCGACAACGCGGGCAGCGCCCGTTTGCCGACGATCACGGGGTGCACGAACTCGACCGACACGTGCTGTGCGTCGGTCGACGGCCCGCCGTTGCCGAACGCCAGCAGCGTGCCGCCGCGGTGGAACCGGATGGCCATGTCGTGGCAGGCCCGGGCGATGTCGGTGGCCAGGTCGGCCAGCGCCAGTCCCGGCGCGTCGCGCCGCGTGAAGGCCTCGGCGCCGGTGTCCTGCAGCTGTCTGGCAAGCGTGATGTCACTCACGGTCGGCTCCTCGAACGAGCGTCGCCGCCGACCCTACGCGAGCGCGCCCCGTGCCACAGCGCGTACAGCGGCTCGATCGCCCGTGCCAGCACCAGGCCGAGGTGCCGGCACCTCGGTCACGACCCGGCCCGTTCGTCGCTGCCTGTTGTCGCCGTCCAGGGCGAATGTGGCGTGTGGGCGTCACGCGGCGCGGTTGCCCGCCGCCAGCAGGTACACGGCGACCTCCTCGCGGCCGTCGACGCCGAGCAGCTCGTTGATGCCGTCGTCGTGGAACGCGCCGACCGCGCACGCCCCGAGCCCCATCGCGGTGGCGGTCAGGTACAGGTTCTGGCCCAGGTGGCCGGCCTCGAGCAGGCCGTACCGGTAGCTGCGGTCGCGGTACTTGAAGCGCATGCGCTGGTGGATCAGCGTCAGCACGAACACGACGTTGGCGATGGCCAGGAAGTCCTGGTCGAGCCCGTACCGCATGACGTCGCCGCCGACCGCGCCGGCACGCAGCAGCGACAGGCCGTGCCGACGGACGTCGTAGTGGTAGACGCCGGGATCGAGTCCGTCGACGCCGTTGACCACCGCGTAGAGCTCGATCGGGTACAGCGCCCCGGACGACGGTGCGGTCCGCCGGTCGGTCCGCTGGTCCCGTAGCCCCCCGGCATGCCGCGCCAGGGCGGCGAACTGCTCGAGCGCCAACGGTGCCGTGTCGTACTCCCGGGTCGAGTGGCGTCGCTGGATCGCGTCGGGCAGCGACATGTCGGCCGCCAGCGGGCGGTCGGGCAGCGTCAGGCGCGGCACCCCGTCGTAGCGTTTGTACAGCGGTGGCTTGCCGCCCCAGCTGGTCAGCGTGCCCAGCGCGTCGGTGACGCCGGGTTTGCTCCACTCGTGGTACACGACGCCGAGGTCGGAGCCGTGCGGGATCACCGGTGGGGGTCGCAGCCCACGACCGGCGACGAACCCGGCGGCACCGGTGGCGGCGATGCCGAACAGGCGGCGGCGCGATACCGCCCCGTTGCCGCTGCCGGCGTGGGCGACGGCGCCGCGCGCGCGTGCGGCGCGTGCGCTGGGCGTGGATGCGGCACCAGCGGCGGGTGCGGCGCGGGCGGCGGGTGCGTGTGGCCCAGTCGCCGTGGTCGACGACGTCGCGCCGCGCTGGACGGTTGCCGCGAGCCAGCGACGCAGCTGGCGGGTTCGGAACCGGGCGTAGGCCACGAGCCGGCCCCACGACAGCGCCACGTGCGCCAGCGCCGCCACGGTCATGACGTAGCCGGCGATGGTGTGGGTGCGAAAGCCGTTGAGGTCCCACGCGTCGGCGATGATCCCGGTGACGATCGTGGTGGCGGCGCTGCCCAGCAGCACCCAGCTGATCAGGTGGTTGAGGTCGGTGCGGAGCCGGTTGCGGGTCACGGCATCCCCTTCGACGGCGATCCCTTCCCACCAGCCAAGCACGTCCCACCGCGGTTGCAACCCCGAGTGCTCCGTTGCGGCCCCGCCCGCGATGCGTCGAAACGGGTGTCCACCTGTTGGGGAGCGAGGCGGTCGACTACGGGGGCGTCGCTCCCCGACCCGACGGGCCTTCACCCATTGGGGAGCGACGTGGTCGAGTGCGGACGGGTGGCTCCCCGACGTGTCGGGGTGGCTCCCCGACCGCCGGCATCAGGCGATGCTGGCCAGCTGGCGGTCGCGGAGCTCGGCGGTCATCTCGCGGGTGATCTCGATGAACCGCTCGGCGGCGGGCGACAACGTGCGGTCACGCCGCCAGCCGATCGCGATGCGGCGGGGTGGGATCGGCGGGTCCAGGTGGCGCACCGCGATCCGTGGATCCTCCAGCTCCACCGAGAGCAGCGGCACGACCGCCATCCCCATGCCCGCGCGAACCATCGCGGCGATGGCGGAGTTGTCGCTGGTGCGGAAGACGTAGTCGGGGGTCACGCCGATCGCGTACAGGCCCTGGTCGACCGTCCGCTGACAGGGGCTGTCCTGCTCGCCGATCAAGGGCGTGTCGTTGAGCAGTGGGGCAGGCACGGCGTCGTCACCCACGACGTCGGGCAGGGCGAGGACGACGAAGGGATCGACGATCAGATCGATCGTCTCGATGTCGGCGGGGGTGTCGCCCACGAGGAAGCTGACATCGAGATGTCCGTCGATCGTCTGACGGACCAGCTCCTCATGATCGTCGTCCTCGACCAGCCGGGCCTCGATGTTCGGGCGCTCGGCGCGGAGTCGGGCGAGCAGCGACGGCAGCAGTGCGGTCGACACGCTCTGGAACGTGCCGATGTCGATGCGGCCGATGGTGCCGGCCTGGAACCGTTCGATGTCGGTGGCGGCCGCGTCGACGCGTTCGAGCACCGCACCGGCATGGTCGACCAGGATCTTTCCCAGTGGCGTCAGGGTGACCGGCCGTGGCCCTCCAGGACGGTCGAACAGCGGTGCACCCACGGTGCGCTCGAGTGCGGCGATCTGCTGGCTGACGGCCGACTGGGTGTACCCGAGTCGCTGCGCGGCACGGCCGAAGGTGCCGGTCTCGGCGACCGCGGTGAGTGCCGTCAGATGTCGGAGTTCCAGGTCCCGCGCGAGCGACATCAGGCATCAGCTCCACTTATCAACAAGGCAAGAGACTATCGCTAGTCATGATGGCAAAGCGATCGTAGCGTGGCGGTCAGGAGGTGGCACCCAAATGCGCATCAACACCCAGTACCTGCACCGCATCGCCGTCGACATCGACCGCTACGGCACGTCTGCCGTCGAGTCGGATCTCGCACAGATCCTCGACCTCGCCCGCGAGGCGCGCATCACGTCGCCCGCCGTGTCGGTGCTCGCCGACGAGTCGGCGTCCGACGTTGTCCGCACGCGGGCGCTCGGCGTCGTGATCGCCCAGCTCGCGCGCACCGCCGCGCCGGGCCGCACCCGCGCAGGGTCGCCGGACGGCGAGCGCGGTGTCGTCCCGCGGCCAGCGACCGTGTGACCCGGCTCGTCGGCGTCGGTCAGCTCGCGGTGCCCGAGCGGTGGTGGCGGGCGAGCTCCACGTAGTGCTGTGCGCTGGTGGTGATCAGCTCGCGTTCGGCGTCGCGGACCTCGCGGACGACCTTCGCGGGGACGCCGGCGGCCAGCGAGCCGGCGGGGATCTCGGTGCCCTGGGTCACGACCGCGCCGGCGGCGATCAGCGAACCGCTGCCCACCCTGGCACCGTTCATGAGCACCGCGCCATGCCGATGAGCACGTCGTCGGCGACCTGGCAACCGTGGATCACCACGCGGTGGCCGACTGTCACGCGGTGGCCGATCTCCAGCGGGAACCCCTCGTCGGCGTGACCGACGCAGCCGTCCTGGATGTTGGTGTGGGCGCCGATGGTGATCGTGGAGGAATCGCCACGCAGCACGCTGCCGTACCACACCGACGAGCCGGCCCCGAGCCGCACGCGGCCGATCACGGTGGCGCTGGGCGCCACGAACGCATCGTCGGCGATCGTGGGCTCGTCGGCGCCGTACGGCAACAGCCGCGGCCCGTCCGATGACGCCGCGACCTGCCTGTCTGCGTCCGTCTGCACGTCCTGCTCCTTGCGGTCGACGACGGCCGCGATCCTAGCGGCGACGTGGCGACGCGGTGGCGGCGACGCCCGGTCAGGCGGTTCGAGCCAGGCAGAGCTCGCGCAGCTCGGCCAGGTAGGCCCGACGCCGTGCGGTCGTCTGACCCGTGCGGTCGTCGTCGGCGTCGCGCTCGCCGACGAGCGCCCGCCGGATGACGAGGTCGAGCGCGTCGTTGCGCGTGTAGCCGAGCTGCTCGACCAGTGCGATGTCCTGCGCAACCGTCAGACCCACGTCGCACCACCTTTCGCCGCCGCACGAGCGGTAGCTACTCTCCGAAATTTCTCGAGTGCACTACGTGATGTTCACTGTGACCATTCTGCGGCGCCGCGCGCTTGGTCATCAGGACATGCCGGACAGGTCGGAGTACCGGTCCCTGTCAGCCGTACCGCTGCTCCCCGAACGCGTCGGCGTACCGCCCGTCGACGGTGGCTGTGCGGCCGCTCCATCACCGGCGGTACGGTTAGGCCCTTGGCAGCGCACGGCGACCGGCGTCGCGTGCCTGCGCCGCGTGGGGCACGGGCGGCGAGCCCGCCGACCGAAGGACAGCAGTGATGGGGAGTCTGCGGGATCGGGCGGCCGGCTCGTTCTGGGTGCTGCCGGCGGGGCTCACACTGGCTCTCGGCGCCCTCGCCGGCGTGCTGAACTGGACCGATGCCGCACTCCGCAACGCCGGGATCGAGTTCGGGTTCGCGGGCGGACCCGACGCCGCGCGTGGCCTGCTGTCGGTCATTGCGTCGTCGACGCTGACGCTGGCCGGCCTGGTGTTCTCGGTGACCCTGGTCGTGCTGACCCTGGCCAGCAGCCAGTACTCTCCCCGGATACTTCGGTCGTTTCTCACCGACCAGCAGACCAAGCTCACGCTGGGGGTGTTCCTCGGCACCTACACGTACGCGCTCGTGGCGTTGCGTGCCGTGCGCACCGCCGCCGAGTCGGATGGACGCGGCGCGTTCGTTCCCGGCGTCACGCTGACGGTGGCGTTCGTGCTCGCGCTCCTCGCCATTGCGGTGTTCGCGCTGTTCATCGACCACGTCGTGCAGTCCATCAGGATCGAGCGCATCATCGGCGGCATCGCCGCCGACACCCGGGCGGTGATCGACGACGTCTATCCGGCCGACCGCGACGATCGGTCGGCATCCGTGACCGCGACACCTCGGACCGTGACCGCGGCGATGGTCGATGATCCGCTCGCCGGTGACGACCGGTCGCACCAGATCTTCGCCCCCGATCCTCGGGTGGTCTCGTCGATCGACGCCGACACCCTGGTCTCGCGCGCGCACTCCGCCGACGCGCTCGTTGTGCTGCACCACGGCGTGGGACGGTTCGTCCCGGGTGGCGCCCCGCTGCTGACGGTCGTGGGCCCGGATGAGGTCGATCACCGTACGTTCCTCGCGCCGGTCGGCCTGACGGTGACGCGCACATTGACGCAGGACGTGGCCTTCGGCCTGCGCCAGCTCGTGGACATCGCCGAGCGCGCGCTGTCGCCGGGCGTCAACGACCCGACGACGGCGGTGCAGGCACTCGACCAGATCCACGATCTGCTGCGCCGCCTCGCCACCCGCCCGATCCACGACGGTCGCTACGCCGACGACGACGGCGTCCTGCGCGCGCAGATTCCCGTGTGGTCGTGGGACGACTACGTGTCGCTTGCGCTCGACGAGGTCCGGCACTGGGGCGCCGGATCACTGCAGATCAACCGGCGGCTGCGGCTGTTGATCGACGACCTGCTCATCGTGGTCGACGACGGCCGTGCCGAGCCGTTGCGCATCCAGCGCCGGCTGCTGGAGTCGCGGGCCGCCGACGAGCTCCCGGCGATCGAGCGCGACCACCTGCGGATGCCCGACGACGGCGAGGGCACGACCACGGATGGCGTGCGGGCATCCGGCGCCGGCGACGGATCCGGGTAGCGCTGCCGGGTTCCTGCGCGACATGCCCTTGCCAGCCCGGTGCGACCGCTCGTCGGGGCCGGATCGTGCGGCTCGCCCCGCCGCGTCTTTGTCGTGCGGCGAGCTGGGGAATGATTGGGTCACGGGCCCGATGACCGGGCGCAGTGGAGGAGGAGCAGATGAGTGATCTGACGTCCGCGGTCAATGGCATCCTCGAGGGGGTCGTGTCGGGCAGCCCGCGCGTGCCCGGTGTGGTCGCGATCGCCACCGACCGCGACGGCAACGTGTACGAGGGCAGCGCCGGGGTCCGGGTCCTGGGCGAGGACACGCTGATGACGACCGACACGGTGTGCGCGGTCTTCTCGACCACCAAGGCGATCGGTGGTACGGCCTGCCTGCAGCTGGTCGAGGACGGCGAGCTCGACCTCGACGCGCCGGCCAAGGAGTACGTTCCCGAGCTCGGTGAGCTGCAGGTGCTCGATGGGTTCGACGACAACGGCGACCCAGTGCTGCGCCCGCCCAGACGCGACATCACCACGCGGATGCTGCTGCTGCACACCGCGGGTTTCGGCTACGACTTCTTCAACGAGCGCTACAACCGTCTTGCGCAGGAGCACGGACAGCCCAGCGTGATCACCGCGTCGAAGGAGGCGCTCACCACACCGTTGCTGTTCGATCCAGGCGAGCGGTGGGAGTACGGGTCGAACCTCGACTGGGCCGGCCAGGTCGTCGAGTGCATCACCGGCAAGCGGCTCGGGCAGGTCATGCAGGAGCGCATCCTGGGTCCGCTCGGCATGACCAGCACCGCGTTCTCGATGACCGACGAGATGCGCGCTCGCATGGCACGCATCCACCAGCGCGAGGACGACGGGTCGCTCACGCCGCTGACCGACTTCGAGCTGCCGGCCGATCCGGAGGTGCACATGGCCGGCCACGGCCTGTACTCGACCGCCGAGGACTACATGCACTTCATCCGCATGTGGCTCAACGACGGCATGGGACCCGACGGGCCGATCCTGCAGCCCGAGACCGTCGACATGGCCGCACGCAACCACCTGCCCGGCGACATGACGATCAAGGAGTTGCCGGGTGTCATCCCGGAGCTGTCCAACGACGCCGAGTTCTTCCCCGGCATGCCCAAGACGTGGGCGCTGACGTTCATGGTCAACGAAGAGCAGGCGCCGACCGGGCGGCCCGCCGGTGCGCTGGCGTGGGCGGGGTTGGCCAACCTGTACTACTGGATCGACCGCAGCAACGGGATCGGCGGGTTCTGGGCGACGCAGATCTTCCCGTTCGCCGACCCGACGTCGGTCGGCGGCTACCTTGAGTTCGAGGCCGCTGTCTATGAGCACATGGGAGTCACCCAGCCCGCCTGAGCGACGTCGTCGCGTCCCGACACCGCCACGTGATCGAGTGCGAGATCGTGTGCGAGCCGCCTGTGCGGTACGCGTGGGCGGTCACCGTTTCCGACGCGCCCAACGCGACGTGGCGGTTCGAAGGGGAACCGGCGGACGGCTGACCGCCGGCGGCCGTGGCCAGCCGAGGTCAGCAGCAGGATCCCGACGCGCAGCCCTCGATCGTCGCCTCGACGTCGTGGCTGGCCACGACGACGTTGGCGAGCTGTTCGCTGTCGCCGTGGCGGACGTACCACTCCCACCGGGTGCCGTCCGGTCCCTCGACCCACGTCTCGGTCTTCTGGGCGTAGCAGCACTCGGTCTCGTCGATCCCGCTGGTCGCCAGCCCGGAAGCCTTGAGCCGCTGCTCGGCGCCGATCACCTCGCCGGAGGTCTCGGTCTCCACACCGAGGTGGTTGATCGAGCCGCTGGAGCCGGAGCCCTCGAACAGCACCAGCTTGAGCGGAGGCTCGTCGATCGCGAAGTTCGCATAGCCGGGCCGGCGCTTGACCGGCGTCGTGTCGAACATCCGCGAGTAGAAGTCGACGGCGCGGTCGAGGTCGTCGACGTTGAGCGCAAGCTGGAGTCGCATGGTCAGATCCTCATTTCGATCATAGTCGAATCGATGTCAGTCGAAATGATAGCCATTCGTATCGACGGCTGCCAATATGAGTGTATGGAACCTGTTGCAGTCGACTGCTGCCCACCGCTGACCGCGGCGATGAACCGCGAACGTGCCGAGGAGTTGGCCGGCACCCTGAAGGCGTTGGCCGACCCCACCCGCCTGCAGCTGCTGTCGATCATCGCGACCGCGGCCGACGGGGAAGTGTGCGCCTGCGACTTCCCGGAGCTGCTCGACCGGTCGCAGTCGACGGCCAGCCACCATCTGTCGCAGCTGGTCGCTGCCGGCATCCTCGAACGTGAGCAGCGCGGCAAGTGGGCGTGGTTCCGGCTGCGCCGGGATCGCCTGGCCGCCGTCGCCGAGGCACTGCGTGCCTGAACCGCGTACCCGGCGATCAGATCACTCGTCGCGGAGGAACACCGGCTCGTCGGCCGTCGATCGTTCCGGATCGAAACGGTAGCCCAGACCGTCGAAGTCGCGGATGCCCTTGAGCGTGCGCACCCGGTTGCGGACCAGCCACCCCGCCATCGCGCCGCGGGCGCGCTTGGCGAAGAACGAGATCACCCGGTAGTCGCCGTCGCGCGCGTCCAGGAACCGCGGGCTGATCACCCGACCGTCGATCGCGTCGGCCCGCACCGCGGTGAAGTACTCCTCGGACGCCAGGTTGATCAGCGCGTCGGGTCCGGGCGACGCCGCCAGGTCGGCGCTGAGCACATCCGTGATCTCGTCGCCCCAGAAGTCGTACAGCGACCCGCCCCGATCGGTCTCGAGCTTGGTGCCCATCTCGAGACGGTAGGGCTGCATGAGGTCCAGCGGACGCAGCACCCCGTACAGTCCTGACAGGATCCGCACCGTCTTCTGCGCCTCGGTGAAGTCGCGCTCGTCGAACTGGGTCCGCACGTCCATGCCGCGGTAGACGTCGCCATCGAACGCGAGCACGGCCGGGCGCGCGTTGCGCCGGTCGAACGGCGTGGTGACGTCGGCGAAACGCTGCGCGTTGAGCTCGGCGAGCTCGTCGGAGATGTCCATCAGCTCCGACAGCTCGCCGGGCGACTTGCGCACCATGATGTCGACGAGCTGCTCGGAGCGGTCGAGCATCCCCGGCTGGGAGTGCTTGCGGGTCGGCAGCGGCGAGGTGTAGTCGAGCGACTTGGCAGGGGACAGCACCGAGAGCATGTCGCAGTTGTACCGCGTCGACGGGTCGACGGCCGCGGTGCCTCACGATCGCGCCCAGGGTGCCGGGCCCGGTGCCGCGCCACTACGTTGGGTCACCGCCTGGGAAAGGATGTCACGTGAAGATCGCCTTCGGCGCCGACGACGGCGCCCCGACGGTCGCCGCCGTGCTCGACCACCTGCGCGACCACGACCACGACGTCGCCGTCGTCGACGACGCGCTGCCATGGCCGACGATCGCGCACCGGATCGCCACGGCGGTCGCCGACGGCGAGGCCGACGCCGGCATCGTCATGTGCTGGACGGGCACCGGGACCAGCATCGCGGCGAACAAGGTGCCCGGCGTTCGGGCCGCCCTGGCGTGGGAGCCGTGGATCGCCACCAACGCCCGGCGCTGGAACGACGCGAACGTGCTGGCGATGAGCCTCAAACGCACCGCGCCGGACGTGGCCGTCGAGATCGTCGACGCGTTCCTGGCCGAGACGGGCGTCGACGACGACGAGGTCGACAACATCGCCCTGCTGGAGCGCTGGCAGGACGCCTGACTCCGCGCCGGCTGCGGCGAATCGCCGGCGCACCTCAGCTTGTGCGACGGACGATCGTGTCGACGAGGCCGGGCAGCGCATCGGTCGCCGGACGACGCAGCAGCGCGCCGCCGGTCCGCCTGGCCAGCGCGCCGAACGGGTTGTCGTCGGTGTTGATGTCGATCAGCGTCGCTCCAGTCGCCGCGGCACGCTGGGCGACCAGCATGGGTAACGTCGTGGCGCCCGACGTGCCGACCGTCAGCAGCAGCGCGGTGCGTCGGGCGGCGCGCAGCGCGCTGTCGAACCGGAACCGTGGCTCGTCGTAGGTCTCGTCGAACCACAGCACGTGCGGTCGCAGCCAGCCGCCGCACCGCGCGCACCGCAACGCCGCGCGGTCGTCGGCGGTCAGCGCCTCGCCGCGCGCCTTCGGGCCGACCTCGTCGGGCATGCGGTGGCGCTGCGGTGTGCACTCCTCGGCGCAGCGCACCCACTCGATCTCGCCGTGGACCGCGTAGGTGCGCTCTGGCGTACTGCCCGCCCGAAGGTGTAGCCCGTCAACGTTCTGGGTGATCAGCAGGAACCGGTCGCCGAGGGCCCGCTCGAGCGCGACGACAGCTGCGTGGGCGGGGTTGGGCTGAGCCGCGCGGCACACACCGAGCCGGTACAGGTACCACGCCCACACGTCGGCGGGCGCGCGGGTGAACATCGCGCGGGTGGCGAGCTGCTGCGGTGTGTGCTCGCGCGCGCCGACCGTCCAGTATCCCTCGGGTCCGCGGAACGTGGGGATGCCGCTCGCCGCGGAGATGCCGGCACCCGTGAGTACGGTCACGAGTCCGTCGCCGGTGAGTGCGCGGTCGACGAGTGCGGTCGCGTCAGGGTCCAATGGTGCCGCTTCTCGAGGCGTTTGACTCCGACCATGCCATGCCCGGAGTCGGTTGGACGTCGGCGACGTGTCGGGACGGACGACGGTGGCGAGGGTGAGCGCATGGACCGGCGACTGTCGAAGGCGATCGCCTTCCATCTGCGCCACGGCGACGAAGTCGCGCTGCTGCCGGGTGGGTGGGCGCGGCTCGACGACCTGTGTCGCGTCCTTCGGTCCCGACCGTCACGCGCCGAGGTCGCGGCGGTGGTGGCGGCGGGTGACAAGCCGCGATTCGAGTTGTCGGACGATGGCGAACTGATCAGGGCGCGGTACGGCCATAGCCGCGATGTCGACCTGGGCTACGTGCCCGCCCGGCCACCGCACGTGCTGTACCACGGCACTGCGGCAACCACGGTCGCGGTGTTGCTGGCCGACGGCATCCGTCGCCAGCGCCGCCGCTACGTACACCTGTCGCAGTCGGTCGAGACGGCGTCGCAGGTCGGCGCGCGCCACGGCCGGCCCGCCGTGCTCGAGGTCGCGGCCGGGCGCATGGCCGACGACGGGCACCGGTTCTTCCACGCTGCGGCGGGCATGTGGCTGACCGACGAGGTCCCCCCGCGGTACGTGCGGGCGACGACGTGACGGGCGGTCATCACGGTTCGGCTGCGTCCCGGTCGTACGATGGCGCTACACGCGTTTGCCGCCAGCGTCATCGACGGCGACGACTTCCGCTTCGTGCTCCGCGAGTTCCTCGACGATGTCAACCAGGCCGCCGCCGTCCGACCTGCAGATCTCGCCGAGATGATCGAGGTGGAGCCGCAGGGCCTGGGTCACCAGGGTCAGCACGCGTTCCTCGGGGCGCTCGCGGAACACATCGCGATGCGACGTGAGCTCGTGCGCCCGTCGTGGGCGGCCGCCGCCGACCGCTTCCTCACGGCGTGGTGGTTCCCGGTGGACAACTCCGCCTACGACGCGGTGGCGATCCGCGAGTCGCCACCGGCTCGACCTCCCGGCTGACTGGCTCAACGACGGTGTGAAGGGATTCGTCGTCAGTGGGCTGACCCAGTCGTTGGCGCGCGGCTGTCAGTTGTAGCTGAAGAGCGTGGTCGCACCGCGGTAGATGCCGTCAGGTGCGATCGCGACGGTGAACCTGGTGTCGGCCGGTGTGGCGATGGCGTGGTCGTGGATCGAGGGAACCGGAACCTCGAACAGCTCGCGGATCCGTTGCGACCAGGGGTCGGGCGGGTCGATCTCGACGGGATCGAGCATGAGATCGGGGTCGTCGAACGGCAGCGGGTGCAGCAGGGTCCGCCATCCGCGGTCGCGTTCGCCGAGGTGCGCTTTGAGCACGCACAGCAGGCGCGAGTCGTCGATCCGGTCGGGGTAGGCGCCCGGCCAGATCACGAGCAGCTGGTCGGCCTGCAGCTGCGGGAGGAACCGGCACAGCTCGTCGGTGATCAGGTCCGCGTCCTCCTCGCAGAACATCGGCGTCTCGATCAACGCGCTCAGCTCACCACCGTGGAACGCGAACGCGATCGACGGTGGCAGTGTTCTGTCACGCACGCACTCGCGTGCCTCCTGCCGCAACCACCGCTCGACGTCGTTCCACTCGGTGATCGGTGCCTGTCTGTCGGCCATCGTGTCCTGCTCCCGGTAGGGGTCGTCTCGCCGCACGGTGCAGGACGGCCGCGGATTCCGCGAGCTGGGGTGGTGACGGGCTGTGGACAACGTGACCTCGCCTCGTGGGCCGGCGAACGCGGGCGACCTCGGCGACACGCTGGCTCGGATGACGCTGCGACGGTTCGTCGACGAGCAGGGCGTCGAGTTGATCGACCTGCCCCGCCGACCGCTGCCCGACGCGTCGACTCCCGCGCCGGTGCGGTTCCTGGGCACCTGGGACGCCACGCTGCTCGTCCACGCCCGTCGCACGCAGATCCTCCCGGAGGACTACCGCGACGAGGTGTTCTCGATCCGGCGGCCGCACTCGGTCAACACGGCTCGTCGACGGGCAGGTCGCCGGCACCTGGACAATCGAGCAGGACGGCGTGGTCGTGGAACCGTTCGACGGGATTCCTGCGCCGTTCCGCGACGAGCTCGAGGCCGAGCGGGCGGCGCTGGAGACCTTCGTCACGTGAAGGTCGCCCGTCCGGAGCGCTTGAACGTCGTCAGCCGCCACGGCTGCAGCCCCCACTGGCGCCATAGCCGGG
>JAHWKT010000211.1 GCA_019347695.1 Actinomycetota bacterium
GCGAACGGGATGGGGACCGCGGCGCCCTCCGGTCCCAGGCGCTCGACGACCCGTGGTTCGGGCCCGAGCGACCACCGGTGGTGCTTGGCGTCGGCAGACTGGTACGTCAGAAGCGCTTCGAGTTGTTGATCGATGCGTTCCATCGGGTTCGCGAGCGCGCCGATGCACGCCTCATGATCCTTGGCGAAGGGCCCGAGCGGGACAGGTTGACCCAGCGCGTCGCCGCGCTCGGCCTTCCCGACCACGTCCGGATGCCCGGCTTCGAGCGCAATCCCCTGCGCCACATGGCCCGCGCCGAGGTCGTGGTGTCGACGTCGCGGTACGAGGGGTTGCCCGCCGTGCTCATCCAGGCGTTGGCGTGCGACGCCAAGGTGGTCGCCACCGACTGCCCGGGCGGGTCGGCCGACGTTCTGGGCCACGGCGCCCACGGTCGCCTCGTGCGCTCCGACGACGTCGACGACGTGGCACGCGCGGTGCTGACAGCGCTTGAGGAACCGCGTCGTCCGAACGACCCTGCATCATGGGAACCGTATACCGTCGACAACGCGGTCAACATGTACCGGCGGCTCATCACCGACGTGGCGACACACTCACGCCGGGTCACGCATCGGACGGCCCCATGAGGGTCGCCGCGGTCATCGCGCGGTCCGACAGGGTCGGCGGCGCCAACATCTACGTTCGAGACCTCGCGCTGGCACTGGTGCCCCACGGCATCAAGACCCAGGTGTTCGTGGGCGGGACCGGCCCCTTCGTCGACGACCTGCTGCGCCATGGCGTGCCGCACACCGTCATCCCGACCATGGCGCGCACGCTCGACCCGACCGCCGACGTCCGCGCGTACCGTGCGCTGCGCGTCGCCGTCCGCGCGTGGCAACCGGACCTCGTCGCGGCCCACACCGCCAAGGCCGGAGCGCTCATCCGCATGGCTGGGCGGTCGATCGGCGCCCCCGTCGTCTACACGCCGCACGGATGGTCGTTCAACAACGGCGAGCGCGGCGCAAAGGTGCACGCGTACCGCTGGCTCGAGCGAGGCCTGGGGCGGCTGCCCGCGACCATCCTGCACGTCAGCGAACACGAACGCCAACTCGCGCAGCGCAACCGGCTCGGCATCTCACGCCGAGGCGTGGTCATCCCGAACGGTGTTCCCGACGTCCCGCCGGCGCTGCGGGCACAACCTGCGCGGCAGCCCGCCACGATCGTCTCCGTCGCGCGCTTCGAGCCGCCCAAGCACCAGGACCTGCTGATCCGGGCCCTGTCAGAGCTGCAGGATCAGTCGTGGCGCCTCGACCTCGTCGGCGACGGTCCGCGACTCCCGGCGACGCAGCGGCTGGTCGAGCAGCTCGGGATGAGCGGCCGCGTGCGCTTCCACGGGTATCGCACCGACGTCGAGCGTCGGCTCGCGTCGAGTCAGATCTTCGCCCTGGTGACACGGGCGGAGAGCCTTCCCCTGACGCTGCTGGAAGCCATGCGGGCCGGACTGCCGGTCGTGGCCACCGGGGTCGGCGGCATACCCGAGATCCTCGCAGACGACGCCGACGGACTGCTCGTCCCTAACGATGACCACGTCGCCTTGCGCACGGCGTTGCGGTACCTGATCGAGCGCCCCGACGCGCGCGCGCAGCTCGGAGCCGCGGCGCGCCGCCGCTACACTGAAGCCTTCTCTCACGACCGAATGGTCGAACAGGTCGCCAGTCTGTACAGGCAACTCGCCGGCCTCGCCTAGCGCACTTGGAGCACCGTCCCACATGACCCCTTGGCTCATCACTGGTGCCGCAGGCTTCATCGGCTTCCACGTCAGCGCGAGGCTGCTCGCCGAGGGCGAAACGGTCGTCGGCCTCGACAACCTCACCGACTACTACGATCCTCTGCTGAAACAGACGCGGCTCGAACAGCTGTCGGCCACGAGCGGATTCGAGTTCGTCAAAGCCGACCTCAGCGACGAGTCTGCACTCGAGCAGGTGTTCGAACGGCATCGCCCGAAGGTCGTCGTCAACCTCGCGGCGCAGGCCGGTGTCCGGTACTCGCTCATCGATCCGATGGCATACGTGCGCACGAACGTGGTCGGCTTCACCAACATCCTGGAGCGCTGCCGACACTTCGACGTCGAACACCTCGTGTATGCGTCCTCCAGCTCGATCTACGGCAGCACGTCGCGGACGCCGTTCTCCGAGCACGATCCGGCGAACCACCCGGTCAGCGTCTACGCCGCCACCAAGCGGGCCGACGAGCTGCTCGCGCACACCTACAGCCACCTGTTCGACCTCCCGACGACCGGTCTGCGGTTCTTCACGGTGTTCGGTCCCTGGGGCCGGCCCGACATGGCGTACTACCGGTTCGCCGAGGCCATCCTCGACGAGGAGCCGATCACGATCTTCGGGACGGGCCAGGCGCTGCGCGACTTCACCTACATCGACGACATCGTCGAGTCGGTCGTGCGGGTCGCCCACCGTCCCGCCGAACCCAACCCGGCATGGGACCTCAACGCTCCGGATCCGGGGTCGAGCCGGTGGCCGTGGCGCGTCTTCAACGTCGGGCACGGGTATCAAGCGACCGTGTCCCGCTTGATCGACGTCCTGGAGGATGTGACGGGCATGACCGCCACGCGCGTGCACGCGCCCGATCAGCCCGGCGACGTTCCCGTCACCCACGCCGATGTCCGGGATCTCGAGGCGCACATCGGCTACACGCCACACGTGGAGCTCGAAGAAGGCCTTGCCCGTTTCGTCAGCTGGCTGAAGGCCTACCGGCAGTGACTCGGTGGGTCGACCAGCTCCGGTCACTGCGCGTGAACGTCCGCCCGGTGTTCATCGGTGGCTGCTCACGCAGTGGCACGACGCTGCTCGCGGCCATGCTCGGATCGAGCCCTGACATCGTCACGGTGCCCGAGGCGGAGTTCAAGTGGGACGCCCTCAAGGACGGCTCTGTGTTCGACGGCCAAGTGCGGCTCGGGCGGTTGTTGGACTTCCTGGCAGCCGATCCCAAGTTCGCCTACTGGGACGTGGCACTGCCTCGGCTGGTGTCCGGTGAGCGCGATGAGCAGGTCCCGTTCGCCGCCGTCCTGTCGCATTTGGCGGCATCGCATGCTCACGCAGCGGGCAAGCCCGAGGCGACCATGTGGGTCGACCACACGCCAGGCAACATCCGCTACGTCAGCACGCTCGCCGAGATGTTTCCGGCCGGCAGGTTCGTGCACATCGTGCGCGATGGCCGAGGGGTCGCATCATCGGTCATTCCGCTGGACTTCGGGCCCAACACGGTGGCAGAGGCCGCTGACTACTGGTCGTCGCAGGTATCGATGGGACTCGCGGCGACAGCGCACGTCGGCGACGAACGCGCTGCAACCGTCCGCTTCGAGGATCTCGTGCAGCGTCCGCGAGCAATCCTCACAGCGCTCTGCGACCACCTGGGCGTTGCGTTCGACGACGGCATGCTCCATCGGCGTGACTACCGGGTCCAGAGCTACACCGCCGATCAGCATGAGCTCGTGGCGCGGCCGCCAGATCCCCTGCGGAGCACCGCGTGGCGAACGGCACTCACACCGCGAGACGTCGAGATCTTCGAGGCGCGCACGGGTGAGTTGCTCCGCTACCTGGGCTACGTCAACGACTACGGCATCACGGCTCGGGATCTCGACAAGCGTGAGCATCTGACGTCGGCGTCACGGAGTCTGGCACGCCGGCTGGTCACTGATCGCGTCCGACGGTACCTGCGCCGGCGTCGGCCGATTCGTTCGGCGCCATCGGCAGCGACGGGCGTGAAGAGTCGGGCAACCACATGACCAGCATCGCCATGATGACCAACTGCGTCGCGCGCGCCGGCGCCGAAACCCAGATGGTGCGCCTGGCCATCGAGCTGAAGCGTCTCGGGCACGACGTTGGCGTCATGTCGATCCTGACACCGCAGGCGTTCACCGACGAGCTCGACGCCGCGGACATCCCGCTCGTGAACCTGGCCGCAGGTCCCCGGTACCGAAACGGCGCCCGCGTGGCGAAAGCCAGCGTGGTGCACGGTGTCGCACCGG
>JAHWKT010000088.1 GCA_019347695.1 Actinomycetota bacterium
GCGCACCCGTTGGCCCGCACGGTCCCGCGCGCCGTCGTCGACCAGGCCGCACACGCCGCTGGGTGCCCCGACACCGTGATCGACGAGCTGGTCGCGTGGTGCGAGGGCCGGCAGCTGATCATCCGCGAGGGCGCCGGGGTGCGACTGCCCGATCACCGCGTCGCGCTCGACACCGGTCAGCGGCAGGCACGCGACGCGCTGCTGGCAGCCCTGGACGCTACCCCGTTCGCACCGCCGGGGCTGACCGCCACGGCGGCCACGGCAGGGGTGTCGCCCGCACTGCTGCGTGAGATGGAGGCCGCCGGCCAGCTGGTGCGACTTGGCGCCGACATCGCGATGACCGCGACGGCCTTCGACGACGCGACCGCGGTGTTGCGGCAGGCGGCGACGGCCGAGGGGCCGCTGACGGCGTCACGCGCCCGTCAGGTCCTCGCTACCAGCCGCAAGTACGTGCTGCCGCTGCTCGAGGAGCTCGATCGGCGCAACGTGACGGTACGTCGCGGTGACACTCGAACGTTTCGCTGACGTCGCGTCGAGACCTCCGCCCGATAGCGTGGAGCCCCAATGAGCGACGCGTTCGGCGAGTACGAGCAGCACGACACGGTGGACTCGCCCATCTGATCCGCAGCGGCGAGATCACACGGAGCCGGGTCCTCGACGCCGCCATCGAGCGCATCGAACGGCGCAACCCCGCGCTCGAGTGCGGTGGTGACGACGACCTTCTACCGCGCACGCCAGGCGATCGCCGACGGGCATCTTCCACGACGAGGTCCACCGCGAGTGTCGCGCAGCGGTCATGCGCGCGACGTCGCTGCTTGAGCACCTCGGGCACGACGTGCAGCCGCTGCGGCTCGACATCGACCGCACAGCCACGATCGACGCGTTCCTCACGCTGGTCGCGTCGTCGATCGCGGCGTCGATCGATGACGTGGCCTACCTGAAAGGGCAGCGCGCACCCGCGGCGGACGAGTATGAGTTGACGACCTGGATGCTACGCCTGGTCGGTCGCAAGCTCACCGGACAGCAGGCGGCCGCGGCGTTTGACCCATCTGCGCGGGGTCGGCCGGTCCGTCGCCGCGACGATGAGCAACCGCAGGCTCGACGTCATCATGACCCCGACCCAGGCCGAACCGCCGCTCGAGCACCACGCGTTGGACCCGACGACAGCCGAGCAACGCGTGCTCGAAGCCCTGCGGGTCGCGCCGGTGCGTCCGGCGCTGCTCGCCGTGTTCCGTCAGATGGCCGACACGGTGCTCGCGGCACAGCTCGAGCCGCCCAGCCGTGGTTCGATCGGCGGCCACCCTCGCCTGTCTTTCAAGCTCGTTGGCGGTGGCCGCTGGCCATCGAATGTGATGGCTCGCGACCGCAACGCGGGATCAGTCGGTGGCGGGGGTGACAACCACGGGACCGCGGGCGTGGTGCAGGCACTGCTGGCTGACCGACCCGAGCAGCAGCCCCTTGAAACCGCCACGTCCACGGCTGCCGACGACGAGCATAGTGTCCTCGTCGGCGGCGTCGGAGATCAGCACCTTGGCCGGCGAGCCGGGCTCGACCCGTCGGTCGACCTCAACGCCGCCGTCGGTGTTGCCGGCATCCTCGAGCAGCGTGTCGAGCTTGCGCAGCGCCGTGTCGTTCGCATGCTGCTGCAGCTCGTCGAGCTGCGCCTGCTCGATGCTGGCGAACGCGTCGAACGGCGCGCCGTCGCGCAACGTACGGTAGGCGTAGACGGCGGTCACCTTGACCCTGCGCAGGCGCGCCTCGTCGAGTGCCCACCGCAGCGCGCGGACCGATGCGTCCGAGCCGTCGACACCGACGACGATCGGCCGGGTGCCGTGGTGATCGGGACGCCCGGCATCCTCGGCGGTGGGGATCACCGCGACCGGCACGTCCGCGTGCGCGGCGACCTGCTGGCCGACCGAGCCCAGGAGCAGGCCGGGGAACCCGCCCAGACCCCGGCTGCCGACCACGATCAGATCGGCTTCTCCGCGATGGCGCAGGATGGCGTCGGCGGCGCCACGACCGGTGACCGCCGTGGTCTCGATCTCCACGCTCTCGGTCGCCGCGTCGCCGGTGACCCGCGCCAGCGCCTCTTCGACCATCTGCGTCGCCTCGGCCCGTTCGTCCTCGACCGAGACCTTCCGGCCGAACGCACCGGCGAGCTCGTGGACGCGGAAAGCGTTGAGCACCCGCAACGGCGCCGAGCGCAGCGCCGCCTCGCGCAGCGCCCACGCCAGCGCGCGGTCAGCGTGTGCGGAGCCGTCGATGCCTACCAGGATGTCCATTGCACGTCGTCCTTCCTCGTGCTGCGTTGGGTGATCACGGATCGGATTGTGGTCCTACCAGCACTGGCGGCCGGTGTCCATCCGCCCACCGACGCGAGGAGCCTCACGCTGAGGCAGCGGCAGGTTGCGCACGTTCATCGACGACCTCGCGGACCTCCGTGCCGAACCACACCAGCGTCCCCACGAGCACGGCGGCGGACGCCGGCAACGCGATCCACCACGGCACGCCGAACCCGACGGGCAGCAGGCCGAGCACGATCGACACCGCACCGGCCGTGAGGGCATACGGCACCTGCGTGCGCACGTGGTCGACGTGATCGCACTGCGAGGCGAGCGAGGACAGCACCGTCGTGTCGGAGATCGGTGAGCAGTGGTCACCCCACACGGCACCCGCCAGGATCGTCGACACGGCCGCGTACAGGATCGGCAGCCCGGCCTCGCCTGCCATGTCGTTGTTGCCGAGGATGGCCCAGGTCAGCGGGATCGTGAGCGGCATCAGGATGCCCATCGTCCCCCAGCTCGTGCCGGTGGCGAACGACGTCACCGCTGCCAGGATGAACAGCAGCGCGGGCACGCTGAAGGGCGGCAGCGTGTCGCCGAGCGTGTTGGCCAGGAACCCGGCGGTGTTCAACGCCTCGGTGATCGCCGACAGCGCCCAGGCGAGCGTCAGGATGATGAGCACGAACAGCACGCTCTTGACGCCGGCGAACCAGGCGTCGACGACCTCGCGCAGCCCCAGCAGCCGCTGCGCGAGGCTCATCGCCGCAGCGGCCAGAACGCCGAGCAGCGACCCGTACATCAGCGCGCCGTACGCGTCAGCGCTGCCGACGATGTCGCGCAGCGTGTCACCCTCGCCCGTGACGAACAGCGCGCCCATCGCCACGCCGACCAGCACGAGGATCGGCACGACCGCGTTGGCCAGCCGGTGGGGCACGTCGGGCTTGGGCTGCAGCTCCTCGTCGATGTCCTCGGGGTCGATCGTCGAGTCGTCACGCACCAGCTTGCCCTGCTCGACCGCGCGCTTCTCGGCGGCCAGCATCGGCCCGTAGTCGCGGCCGCTGAACGAGATGGCGAACACCAGCAGGATCGCGAGCAGCGGGTAGAAGCGGTACGGCAGCGAGTTCAGGAAGACCGAGTAGCCCGACTCGTCGAGCCCGATGCTGCCGACCGCTTCGCTGATCAGCCCGACCTCGAACCCGATCCAGGTGGAGATCAGCGCGATCGACGCGACGGGCGCCGCGGTCGAGTCGACGAGGTACGCCAGCTTCTCCCGCGAGATCTGCAGCTTGTCGGTCACCGGCCGCATCGCGTTGCCGATCACCAGCGTGTTGGCGTAGTCGTCGAAGAAGATGACCATGCCGAGCGCCGAGGTGGCGACCTGGCCGCGCTGCCGGTTGTCGGCCCACGACGTGACCGAGTCGACGATGCCCGCGGTCCCGCCGTTGCGGGAGATGATGCCGACCATGCCGCCGATGAGCATGGTGAACACGGCGATCGACATGTGCCCGGTGTCACCACTGGGTGGCACCAGGGCCTCGAGCACCCAGACGTTGGGGACGTCGAGCAGCCCGTTCCACAACCCCTGGATGGAGAAGCCGTACGTCGCCCACGCCCCGATCCACACGCCCACCAACAACGCCGGGATGACCTGACGGAACGCCAGTGCGATCGCGATCGCGAGGAACGGTGGTAGCAGCGACGTCCACCCGGGGATGGTGCCCGCGGTCGCCTCGGTGACCGGATCCGAGCCATCCGGCGACGTCGAGAAGGCGACGGCCTGGCTCTGCTCGAGCACCTGGATGGTCGGTTGGCCGCTCCCAGCGGTCACCGTGGCCGTCGCCACCCCGTCGCTGAACTCGAGCGCCTGTGTCTCGCCGTTGACCGCGAGCGCGACGTTGTCCCGCCCCGCCCCCTCGCCGAGGGCGGTCACCTCGATGTCGGTCTCGACGCCGGTCAGCAGCTGATCTGGCACCGCGACGGTGTATGCGGCCTCATCGGGCTGGGCATGTGCGGCGCCGGCGTACGCCAGCACCAGCACACCGATGCCGACGGCGAGCAGCACGAGCTGCCACGTTGGAGAGCGTCGCGGTGCGTTCACATGGGCCATCCGCGCACCTTTCGACCGGCGTGGGGCGATCGTAGGCCGCTCGCCGGGTGAGCGAAAGGCGCATATTTCGCGTACCCGGCCCACGTCCGGGGTCGGGTACCGGTCTCCGGGCCGCCGGTGATTCAGCTGCTGCGCGGCACCATCAGCTCCACCAGCGCCGGTCCATCCGCCGCCCGCGCCGCCTCGAGCTGGCGGGAGAACTCGTCGGCGGTCTCGGCGCGTGTCGCGGGCACGCCCATGCCGCTCGCGAGTGCCACGAAGTCCAGTCGCGGGCCGGTGAGGTCGAACAGCGCCTCGGCCCGCGGCCCGTGCCGTCGACGCCCACGCGGTCCATCTCGATCGCGAGGATGTCGCAGGCGCCGTTGTTGTAGATCACCGTCGTGACGTCGAGGCCTTCGCGTGCCTGCGTCCACAGCGCCTGGCCAGACCGTTGCCGAGCCCTGGCCCCAGATGCAGCAGCACCGCTGGCCCGTTCGTCATCCGGTCGTAGACGGTCGAGCACCCGGACGGCCCCTCGACGCCTCCTGCACCGGCGGGACTCCACGGCAGCCAGGCCCATGCAGCAGTCACGCTCGGTGCCCAGCATCCGCCTCCTGTGCCGATCGGCCGCCGTTGTTCGGACGCCTACCGTGCGTAGTGCACGGTACGCGTCCGACGGTCAGCGCGACACCCTCGTTGCGGCGACACAGGGTAGTCGAGACCGGATCCACGGCCTCCCGACGTTCGCGGCCGAGGGTACTCGCCTTCCCGTTGCCGTTGGGTGGCGTACGCGGCGTTCGGCTTCGTAGGCTTCATGCTGGGAGATCATCGGACGGCTGCGTCGGCGGTTGCTCGAGCGCGGCTGTCCACACGATCGGTCACGTCGCTGCGATCGATGCGCAGTCGCCTGGAGGTTCACGGTGTTCGTACCGGACGGGTTCGCGCCGCCCACATCGTTGACGGGCACGTCGGCGACCGGTGAGGTGTTCCGCCTCGAACCGCTGGGGGTCGGGCACAACGAACGGGATCACCGGGCCTGGATGTCAAGCATCGACCACATCCGCAGGAGCCCGGGATTCACCGGACGGCGATGGCCGCACATGATGGCGCTCGACGAGAACGCCAGCGACCTGGCTGCCCACGCCGAGGACTTCGCAGCGCGCCGCGGGTTCACCTACACGGTGCTCGACGGCGATGATGATGTCATCGGCTGTGTCTACATCTATCCAGACGACGGTGTCGCTGATGCGCACGTCCGTTCATGGGTCCGCGCCGATCGTGCCGAGCTTGATGCCGTGCTCCGCACGTGGGTTGCCGAGTGGTTGCGGGCCGCCTGGCCGTTCGAGGTCTTCAGGTACGACGGTGTCGAGTTGTAGGGCGGTCGACGTTCGGCTCGCGACCATCGGGATCTCGCATCGGCTCACGACGTCGAGCCACGATGCTTCGTGGCGGGTGGATGTGGCCGCGGAGCAGCGCGATCCACGGGGTCGTCGGACCTGCGGGGACGGATTCGTCGGAAAGCCGGCCAGCGCCGCCCGAGTACCGGGGATGTCGGGATGTCGGGATGTCGGCGTCACGCGGCACTCGTCGAGGACAGGTGGACGCATTGCGTATGCTGCGGTGATGGAACGGCGCGACCCGGTGGACGTCGGTGACGAAGCGCACCCAACTGACGCAGTTCCTCGACTACCAGCGTGCGACGGTGCTCCTCAAGGTCGACGGCCTCGATCGCGATCAGATGCACATGACCACGGCGGCCTCCGACCTGACGTTGGCGGGCTTGCTCAAGCACCTCGCCGTCGTCGAAGACGGCTGGTTTCGCCGGGTGCTGCTCGGCGAGTCACCGGCACCGTGGTACCGCGACCTCGTGGATGATCCCGACTGGGACTTCCGAACCGCGGTCGACGACGACCCCGCGGATCTGGTGGCCCTGTACGAGGACACGTGCGAGCGCAGCCGCGACGCTGTCGCGTCGGTTGCCTCGCTTGATGACCTCACGTCACAAGTGGCCTGGGCGTGGTGGAACGCAGCGGTTCAACCTGCGATGGGTCCTGCCGCACATGATCGAGGAGACCGCCCGCCACGCAGGCCACGCCGACCTGCTACGCGAGGCGATCGATGGCGCCACCGGCGAGGAGCCGTACCGCTCGCCACGGCTGACCGGCCTGCACGACCCCTCTACCTGCCTGCGATCTGGATGAGATTGCCGCAGGTGTCGTCGAACACCGCCGTGGTGACATCACCCATGTCGGCGGGCTCTTGGGTGAACCGGACGCCAAGCTCCCTGAGCCGCTTGAACTCGGCGTGGACATCGTCGACCGCGAACGACGTGAACGGGATGCCATCCTCGACCAGCGCCTCCTTGAACGGTCCAGCTGCGGGGTGGGTGTCGGGCTCCAGGAGCAGTTCCGTACCGTCGGGCTCCTCGGGTGACACCACCGTCAACCACTTCGCCTCGCCCAGCGGAACATCCTCCTTCTTCACGAAGCCGAGCACGTCGGTGTAGAACGCCAGCGCCTTGTCCTGGTCGTCCACGAAGACGCTCGTGATGGTGATCCTCATGCAGTGCCTCCTGTCAGTCCTGGACTGGCCACCGGTCGGTGACGGCCCGCAGCGGCGATGTGTCGATGAAGTGGAACTTGTATCTGCCGTCCCTGCTCGTGGTCACGAGCCCCGCCTGTTCGAGCAAGTCGAGGTGCTGTGAGATGGCTTGACGCGTGGAGCCCACCCCGTGCCTGGTGGTCAGCCGCGCGCAGAGCTCGAACAGCGTCTGGCCGTTGCGGTCGGTCAGCTCATCGAGGACCGCTCGTCTCGTCGGGTCCGCCAAGGCCTTGAACACGTCACCCACGACGGATGATCGTACGTAAGTGGATACTTGCCTGTCAAGGCCGCAGCGTGGCGTCGTTCCGGCCGTCGCCGAGCTGCGGTCACTGCGGGACCCCGACAGCCGAGGCACCGCATCTTCAGGCATCCGTTCGTCGTCCTCACCACGTAGCCGCGCGCGACGGGTGACGCCCACCGGTCGGGTCAGCGCGGGCCGACGTCGATGAGGGCCTCGATCTCGACCGGGCTGTTGAGCGGCAGCATGGCCACGCCGACCGCCGACCGGACGTGGCTGCCGGCCTCGCCGAAGACTTTGCCGAGGAACTCCGACGCCCCGTTGGCGACCAGATGCTGCTCGGTGAACCCCTCGGCGCTGGCGACGAAGACCGTCAGCTTGACGATGCGACGCACGTCCTCCATGGCGTAGCCGGCCGCCTGCACCTGCGCCAGCACGTTGATCGCGCACTGGCGAGCGCACTGCGTGGCCCTGGTCAGGTCGACCGCATCGCCGACGCGGCCCTCGGCGAGCAACTCGCCGTCGACGAGAGGGAGCTGACCGGCCGTGTAGAGGTGCCCGTCGCTGAGCACGTGCCCGACGTAGGCGGCGGCGGGTCGCGGAGCCTCGGGGACCGTGATGCCGAGCGCGGCGAGCCGCTCGGACGGATCCATGTCGTCGAGTTCGCGGGCCCTCTCGTACTCCGCGTTCACGCCAGGGCCTCCGCGGAGACTGTGCGGGCTGCCGCGCTCACTGCTTCGGCCGTTTGAAGTAGGCGACGTTGTCGACGACCGTGACCAGCTCGTAGCCTTCGTCCCCCCAGTTGTTGAGGATCTCCTGGAGAGCGTGAGTGATCAGCGGTGCTGTCGCGTACTCCCACTGCTGCATCGTGCGTGCCTTTGGTCGTCCGGCGGATCAGCGCGACCGTAGCGCACCATCGCGGTCGGCCGCACATGGCCAGACCTCATGTAGCGAAGCGGTAGGTCACATGACAGCGCACGTCGGCAGGCCGCGACCCGTCAGCCGGCGGCCATGACCCGGGTGGCCCGGCGGCGGTTGGCGGTTAGCAGCTGCCGCTCGCGCTCGGTGAGTCCGCCCCACACGCCCAGGCGCTCGCGGTTGCTGAGCGCCCAGCTCAGGCACTCCTGCTGGACGGGGCATGAGGCGCACACGGCCTTGGCCGCACCCTCCCGCGCGTGGCGCTGCTCCGTCGACTCGGCCTCGACCGGCGGAAAGAACAGATCCGGATCGAGATCGCGGCAGCGCCCACGGTCCTGCCAACTGACGCTCGTCGCACCCACGCCGCACCATCCTGTGTATGACTCTTTGTAGTCGCAAAACTACGCTAGGATGCTAGATGCTGCCCCGCAACACGGCGACTGCACAGGTGGCCAGGTGTCACGGCGAATTCACGCCAGCGACGCCCCGGTGCGCCCCTCGGGTCTACGGAACGTGGTTCACGTCGTGTGAGGTCTCGATGTCTGGCGCATCGACCGGCTCCACGAGCAGCGTCAGTTCGTCGGCGGCGCCGGTGACGCGCACCGCGGTGCCGGTCCGCACCTGCCGCACGTCGTCGGAGGCCTGAGCGCGCCACAACGCCCCGTCGACGAACACGTGGCCCTGAGGGTTCAGGACGGATCTGACGACGCCGGTGCTGCCGACGACCGCGTCCATGCGCGCGCGGGTCTGCACGCCCTGGGCACGCAGCACCGGCGTCATGATGAACACGAAGAACACGACCGAGGACACGACCACCAGCGCAATGAGCCACGGGGCGAGCTGCACCGCCTCGGGCCCGCGGTACAGCCACCAGGATCCGATGGCGAGCGCGACCGCGCCGACCGCGGTGACCGCACCCAGGCTGGCCAGCGCCAGGTCGAGTGCCAGCAACGCCAGCCCGACGGCCACCAGGCCGAACGCCCACCACTGCGTCGGCAGCACGGTCAGGCCGTAGACACCGAGGCCCGCCAGCACCCCACCGCAGATGCCCGCGACACCGAACCCCGGCTGGAACCACTCGAACAGCAGAGCCACGATGCCGCCGACGATCAGCAGGTACGCGAGCGTCGGCGTCGACACCGTGTGCAGCAGCCGTCCCAGCAGGCCCTGGTTGTTGAAGCGGATCGTGGCGGTCACCGGATCGACGGTCAGCCGCTCGGACACTCCGTCCGCCCGGGCGACCTCGAACCCGTTCAGCTGCTGCAGGACCTCCGGCAGCCCGGCCGCGACGAGTTCCGCGACGCCGGCCTCCACCATGCCCTGCGCATCGAGGACCGACACGTTGGCGCGGTCGACCGCCGGCGGCAGCGCAGCGTCGGCACTCAGCGCCAGCGGACCGTCCGGTGCGGCCACGACCGCCGCGTCATCGGTCGCGAACGTCCGGATCAGGTCGGCGTTCCGCCCACGCAGCTGCGCGAGCCGTTCGAGGCGTGCTGCCGCGTCGGTGCGCGCCGCGGCGGACGCCACCGACCCGAGGTCGCTGGGCACCGCGCCACCGAGCACCGCGCCCGGTGCCATGACCAGCACATCGGCGGCCAGCGCCACCTCGACCCCGGCACCGGTGACTCTGGCGCCGGGCGGGCCCACCCACACCGCCACGGGAACCTCACTGTCGACGATCGCATCGACGAACCGCGCGCTGGGTACGCCCAGGCTGCCCAGTGTCGACAGCTGCAGGACGACGACCTCGATGCCCTCGTCGGCCGCCGTGCGCAGCGCGTCGTCGAGGTAGGCGGCCACGGTGCCGTCGAGCGCACCACTGACCTGCAGGATGTCGATCTTGGGTTCTGTGTCCTGCGCGGCGGCGGCCGCGTGCCCCAACATCAGCAGCAGTGTGAGCGTCAGCAGGGCCCGCAACCGGCCGCGCCTCAACGTACGGATGCCAGTCACCCGGCCAACTATAGGCCGCCACCGGAACCCTCATGGCCACGGTCCGGGCCGGCCCGATGGTGGCGCGACGCCGCCACGACGCGCGATGACGACCGGCGCGCGACACTGGAGACCGCACCTCGCCGCCGAACGAAAGGTCACCCACCTCGTGGATGCTCGCACCCTGCTGGATCCACGGGTGCTGCTCGTCACGGGCAAAGGAGGGGTCGGCAAGTCGACGGCCGCCGCCGCGCTCGCCATCGCCAGTGTGCGGACGGGCCGCCGAACGTGCCTCGTCGAGGTCGAGGGGCGGCAGACCATGCGCGCGCTGTTCAACACCGAACCCTGGGACTTCGACGAGCGCGAGGTGCGCCAGGACCTGTTCGGTCTGTCGATCGACCCGGAGGCGTCGCTGGCCGAGTACCTGGCCATGTTCTACGGCGCGCGTCGGCTGTCACGCCTCGTCGTCAACTCGACCGCCGTGGAGTTCGCGACCACGGCGGCGCCCGGGATCAAAGATGTGCTGCTGATCGGCAAGGTCAAGGAGATGGAGCGGCGGCGCGATCCCGACGGCCGCTTCGTGTACGACATGATCGTCGTCGACGCGCCGCCCACCGGGCGGATCCTCAACTTCCTGCGCGCACCGGAAGCCACGACCGAGCTCGTGCGGGTCGGGCCGATCCGCGAGCAGGCGCAGTCGCTCATCGATCTGCTGCTCGACCCCAACCGGCTTCGGCTGCAGCTGGTCACGCTGCTCGAGGAGATGCCGGTGGCCGAGACCGCCGAGAGTGCGCAGGCGCTGACAGAGCTCGGCGTGCAGCTGAACCCGATCATCGCCAACCGCGTCCTGCGACCCCAGGCGGACGCCGCGACCATGAAGGTCCTGGCCGACGGGATCGCCGCCGACACGCTGCAGACCGTCCTTGCGGGATCCGGATTCGACGACCCCGCGTCGGCGCACGCGCTCCGGCACCTCGGTGAACAACACCTGCGGCGTCTCGGACTGCAGGACGAGATGCGCGCAGCGCTGCACGAAGGCGTCGACGTGCCGGTGTTCGAACTGCCCTACCTGGCCACCCGCTCCTTCGCGGAGAATGAGGTGTCGCTGCTGGCCGACGTCATCTCGGCGGCGGTGTCGTGAGTGACGCCAACGGTGGTGGCGCGGTGGTCAGTGGGCTGGTGCAGGCCAGGAGCCGGTCGTTGGACGATGTGGTCGCGCGCCGGCATGTGATCGTGTGCACCGGCGCCGGCGGTGTTGGCAAGACCACGACCGCTGCCGCACTGGCGATCGAGGCGGCACGGCGCGGGCGACGCACGATCGTGCTCACCATCGACCCGGCGCGCCGCCTCGCACAGTCGCTTGGCCTGTCGCGGTTGGACACCGCACCGCGGCCCGTGCCCGGCGTCGACGGCCTCGACGCGATGATGCTCGACATGAAGCGCACCTTCGACGAGATCGTCGAACGCCACGCGACCAGTCCCGACCGCGTCCAGCGGATCCTCGACAACCGCTTCTACCAGCAGCTGTCGGCATCGCTGGCCGGCACGCAGGAGTACATGGCGATGGAAAAGCTGTACGACCTGGACCAGACGGGTCGCTACGACTGCATCGTCATCGACACCCCCCCGACCCGCAACGCACTGGACTTCCTCGACGCCCCCAAGCGGCTGACCGACTTCCTCGAGGGACGCTTCCTCAAGATGTTCCTGTCACCGGGCATCGCCGCCGGACGGTTCGCGACCCGTGCGGTCGGTGTGGGCACCGGGCTGTTCATGCGCGCCGCATCACGCGTGACGGGTGCGGTGGTGCTCGACGACCTGGCCGAGTTCTTCCAGTCGTTCGAGGGGATGTACGAGGGCTTCAAGCAGCGGGCCCAGGCCGTGTACCACCTGCTGCAACGGCCCGACTCCGCCTTCGT
This sequence comes from Actinomycetota bacterium, assembly GCA_019347695.1. Classification (GTDB taxonomy): domain Bacteria; phylum Actinomycetota; class Nitriliruptoria; order Euzebyales; family JAHELV01; genus JAHELV01. The sequence goes on from JAHWKT010000088.1 coordinate 11,974, forward strand.
GGTCGTCAGCTCACCCGAACCGCCCTCGCTGCGCGAGGCCAGCTACTTCCTGCGGCGCCTGGCCCGCGACGGCATGCCCACCGCCGGCGTCGTGGTCAACCGGGTGACGGTGGCGCCCGGCGGGCACGTCGGCGCGGCGCCGACCGCCGAGCTGATGGAGGCTGCGGCTGCGCTGAACCCCGACGACGACATCGAGCGGGCGACGGCGGTGCTGCTTGAACTGGCGATCGAGGCGCGCGCCATCGTGGGCCGCCAGCAGCAGGCGATCGAAGCGGCGTTCCATGGCCTGACGCCGCCGCGCCTGGTGGAGGTCCCGCTCGCCGGCGGGGACGTCCACGACGTCGACGGGTTGCGCTGGATCGCGGATCACCTCACCGGAGCCACCGCTGCCTGACGGTCGACAGACGTGCCCGCCGGGCGGGCGCGCACCCTGCCGAGGTTCCCGGCTGGACACCACGCGGACAGGTGCCGGCGCAAGCGATCTGGTCAAGGGTTGCACCTGTATCGGCGACATCGGCCACTGGTGCGGTCGCCGACGAGCGCAGGGTCGACGAGACCCGTCGCCGGGTCGCGGCCGAGAAGGACCGGATCGCCGCGCTGGCGGCGGAGGTCGAACGTCTCCAGGCCGCGGCAGCCCGACGGCGGGCGGCCCGACGACGGACCGCCAGCCAGGACACCACCTCGTCGACCTCTGGGCAGGCGGCCACGCCCCCCGCGCCGGTCGCGGCGCCGGCGGTGTCGGGCAACGCCGGCGCCGCGGTGCATTCGCGCTCGCCCAGGTCGGCAAACCGTACGCCTGGGGCGGCGAGGGCCCCAACTGCTCCGGCCTCATGATGGCGGCATGGGCTGGCGTGTCGCTGCCCCACAACTCCGGCATGCAGTACAGCGCCACGCGAAGGGTCTCCCGAGATCAGCTGCAGCCGGGCGATCTCCTGTTCTTCGGCAGCCCGATCCACCATGTCGGGATGTACATCGGCAACGGGCAGATGGTCGATGCGCCGCGGACCGGGCTCAACGTGCGGGTGGTCTCGACGGACCGATCGAACTACGTGGGTGCCGGACGACCGTGACCCAGGTGCGGTAGGAGCACCTCGCGGCAGGTGTCGGCGACGCGCGCAGGCCGGACGACGCGGTGCGCGCGACCGCGCCGATCCTGGCCATCCCGCCACGTCCGCGTCGCACCGCACCGGCGATATGATCCCGCGACGGTCGTGCGCCCACCGGACGATCGCCTTCTTCATGGGACTACAGACGTTCGAGCCACCGGCAGTGCGCTGGCAGGCGCCGGAGCAGCCGGCCCCGCCAGTGTCGCCGGCCCCGCCGTCGCGGCGCCGGCCGCCCCGTCGTGCCCGCGCGGTGCGGCCGTACGCCGCTGTGCTGGGTGCCGGCGTCGCCCTCGCCTTCCTGCTCACGCTGCCCTTCCTGATCGCTCTTGCGCTCGCCGTCCGCACGGCGGATGCCCGGCTCGATGCCATCCCGCCACTGGCCGACGGGCTCGCGGACCCACCCGAGCGAAGCGTGGTGCTGGATCGCGAAGGTCGGCGTCTCGCGACGTTGCAGGTGGAGAACCGCAAGTCCGTCGATCTCGACCGGGTGCCCGATCACGTCGTCGACGCGGTGCTCGCGACCGAGGACCAGACCTTCTGGGAGCACGACGGCGTCAACTGGTCGGCCGTCATGCGGGCCGCCGCCCGCAACGCCAGCAGCGGTGAGATCAGCGGCGGCGGGTCGACCGTCACCCAGCAGCTCGTCAAGAACCGCGTCGTCGGCGACGAACGCTCACTGAAGCGCAAGCTCACCGAGGCCGTCTACGCCAGCCAGCTCGAGCGCAGCCGCAGCAAGCGCGAGATCCTGGAGATGTACCTCAACGACACGTACTTCGGCAACGGCGTCTACGGGATCGCGACGGCCGCCGAGTACTACTGGCGCACCCCGATCCGCAAGCTGACCCTGCCACAGGCGGCGCTGCTGGCGGGCATGATCCGCGCGCCCGAACGCAACAACCCGGTCGACCATCCTGACAACGCGCTCGCGCGTCGCGAGGTCGTGCTCGGTCAGATGGTCGATCAGCGAATGATCACGCGGGAACAGGCCGACACAGCCGCTTCGGCGAAGCTCAAGCTGCGGATCAAGGACCGGTCGAGCAACGGCGCACCCTTCCTCGTCGACGTGATCCGCCGCGAGCTCGAGAGTGATCCGCGGCTCGGCGAGACGCCCCAGCAGCGCTGGAACGCCGTCCTCACCGAGGGGCTGCGCATCCGCACGACGTTCGACCTGCGACTGCAGCGCATCGCCGAGCGCACCATCCGCGACCTGCTCGACGAGCCGCGAACCGACCCGCTCGCCTCGATCGTTGCGATCGACGCGTCCAACGGCGAGTTGCTGACGGCGGCCGTCGGGCCCAAGCGGTACGGCGACGGGCCGAAGCGGACGACGATCAACCCAGCGGTCCCGGGCCTCGGTGGCACCGGCCGACAGCCCGGTTCGACGTTCAAGGCGTTCGAGCTGGTCACGGCCCTCGAGCACGACGTGCCCGTCAGCCACGGCTTCCACTCGGCGGCGAGCGTGCAGTCGACGTCGTCCCAGTGCCCGCAGTACTCGGTGTCGAACTACGGCGGCGCCGACCTGGGGCTGCAGCAGATGGCGCAGGCGACCGCGACCTCGAGCAACACCTACTTCCTGCATCTGATGGACATCGCCGGCGGTCCCGACGCACTGGTCGAGACCGCGCAGCGCATGGGCATCACCAGCGAGCTGGACCCCTACTGCTCGCTGGTGCTCGGCTCCGAGGAGGTCTTTCCCACCGAGATGGCCACCGCGTTCGCCACGCTGGCCAACGACGGCCTCCGCTGCGAACCCCACGCCATCCGCCAGATCCGCGACCGCGACGGCGAGGTGGTGCGGCGCAGGAAGGGCAGATGTGAGCGGGCGGTCGAGGCGCCGGTGGCGAGGCAGGTGACCAGCCTGCTGCGGGGCCCCATCGAGAACGGCACCGCCAGCCGGCACGGGCAGATCGGTCGTCCCGCGGCGGGCAAGACGGGCACGACCACGAACGGCAAGGACGCGTGGTTCGTCGGGTACACCCCGCAGCTGTCGGTCGCGACATGGGTGGGACACGAGCTGCCCGAGCAGTTGGTGCACCCGCTGTGCGGAGAGGTGACCGGTGGCTGCCTGCCGACGATGCTGTGGCAACGCTTCACGACCCAGGCGACCGCTGAGCTCGGACTCGCCGCCGCCGACTTCCCGGCGCCACCGCCACCACCGGAGCGACCGGTGCCCTCGGTCGTAGGGATGAGCCGCACCGACGCGGTCCAGACCCTGCTCGAGGCCGGGTTCCTGACCGCAGTCGAGCAGGTGCCAGGCGATGAACCGGCAGAGACGGTGGTATCGCAGACGCCGGCGCGGGGGCAGACGGTGACGGAGGGTTCCACCGTCCAGCTGGCGGTGTCGGATGGCCTCGGCATCGACGAGCCGGAGCCCGACCCACTGCCGCTTCCTGAGCCGGACGAGGATCGCGGTCCGGTCCTCCCGCTGCCCGACGACGACGGCGACGGCAGACCCGACTGGCCGTTCCCCTACCCCGATCCGCGCTCC
>JAHWKT010000089.1 GCA_019347695.1 Actinomycetota bacterium
CCCGGCGCGGCCACGGTGCTCGCATCGGTGGCCGACGTGTCGGTGGGGCCGACGCTGCCGGTCGTCGCGACGGCCGTGCTCGTGGTGGTTGGGTTCGTGGTCCCAGACATGGAGGTGCGCGCCATCGCCCGTGAGCGCCGGGAGGAGTTCGTCCACGCACTGTCGAGCTTCCTCGACGTGACGGCCGTGCTGCTGGCAGGCGGCGCCGGCACCGAGACCGCGCTGCACGCAGCCGCCGCACTGGGTGACAGCTGGCCACAGCAGCGTCTGCGCGCGGCGCTCGACCGATGCCGGCTCACCGGTCAGACGCCGTGGGAGGTGCTCGCCGACCTCGGTGACCGACTGGAGATTGGTGAATTGTCCCAGCTGGCGACGAGCCTGCAGCTCGCAGGTGAGCAGGGTGCACGCGTGCGGGTGACGCTCGCCGCTCGGGCCCGCGCGCTGCGCGCGAGTCAGCTCGCCGCGGTCGAGGCGCGCGCGCACGCCGTCACCGAGCAGATGAGCGTGCCGGTGGCGCTGCTGGCGGTCGCCTTCATGTTGTTCGTCGGCTTCCCCGCCGTATGGGTCGTCGTAGGAGCGTTGTGAACGAAAGGAACGAAATTGCTCACGATCGTGTGGTTGCAGCTGCAAGTGCTGGTGGTCCGACGACGCATCGCGGTCGACCAGCGTGGCGCGATGTCGACGGAGGCCGTCGTGATCACGGCCGCGCTCGCGGCGTTGGCCATCGTGGTCGTCGCCATCATCACCGAGAAGGTGACCGCCAAGGCGAACGGCATGAACCTCGACGCCGGCGCACCCTGAGCGCACCGCCAGCAGAATCCAGGTCCGATGAGCGCGGCGCGACCAGCACCGAGCTGGTCATCGCGTTCCCGGTCGTGCTGCTGGTGATCCTGCTCGCGTTCCAGTTCGGTCTGTATCTGCACGCCGCGCAGATCGCGGAGGCCGGCGCGCAGGAAGCCGTGGAGGCCGCCCAGGGCGAACGCGCGGCTGCGCGCCACGGCGAGGCGGCCGCACGACGCCTGCTGCGATCGCTCGGCGCGCTGCGGAGGCCGCAGGTCACGGTGGAGCGGACGGCGACGACCGCGACCGCGCGGGTCACGGGACACGCCCAACAGCTCGTACCGGGCGTGTCCCTCAACATCCTGGCCACCGCGGAGGGTCCGGTCGAACGGTTCGTTCCGGAGACCACGCCGTGACCGGTGACGGTGGCAGCGTGTCGACGGAGCTGGTCGTGCTGACGCCCGCGCTGGTGCTGCTGATGCTCTTCGTCGTTCTCGCCGGCCGGCTCGGCCAGGCGACGCAGGACGTCACGCAGGCGGCGGCGGAGGCCGCACGGGCGGCGTCGATCGTCCGCGGCGTCGATGCTGCCGGGATCGCCCGTACCACTGCCGAGGACAACCTCGCCGCCGCCGGTGTCAGGTGCCGTGACCTCGCCATCGCGATCGATGGCGCGAACCGACGTCCCGGCGGCACCGTGCGCGTCGATCTCCGGTGCGACGTCGAGCTCTCCGGTGTGGCGGCACTCGGCCTGGTGTCGCAGCGGTCGGTGTCCGCCTCGGCGGTCGAGGTCATTGACACGTACCGCGGGGGTGACGGCGATGCGCGGTGAGGACGGCTCGATCGGCGTGTTCGCGACCGTGATCACGCTGGCGCTGGTGCTCGTCGCCGGTCTGGTGCTCGATGGTGGCCGGCTGCTGGCAGCGCGGCGCCAGGCAGATGACATCGCCGCCAACGCCGCCCGCGCAGGGGCACAGGCGATCGACGAGACGAGCCTGCGGTCGGGTGGTACGACCCTGGATCCGATCGCCGGCCGCGATGCGGTGGCGGTGTATCTCGCGGCCACGCCCGCCACCGGCACCGCTCGGATCACCGGTGACACCGTCACCGTGGACGCACGACTGGCGGTTCCGATGCTGCTGCTGACGATCGCGGGGATCGGCACCACCACCGTCACCGCTCGTCGTCAGGCGCGGGCGGTGCGCGGCGTGACCGCAGGAGAATCGTGATGGGAACGATGAGAACACCGCTCCGCGACGTCGCGACCGGCGCCGCCGCGACGATCGCGGTGCTCGGCATCCTGGTCGGCGTCCCGGCCGCGCTGGTGGCAGGCGTGGGTTGGCCGTTGCCGTCGGACCCGGTGTCGCTGGACACCGTGGTCACCGCGCTGCGCTACGGGCAGATCGCACCGTCCACGCTGCTGCGGGCGTTGGCGGTCGTGCTGTGGATCACGTGGGGGCTGGTGACCATCAGCATCCTGCTCGAAGTTGTCGCCGTCGCGCGCGGAACGGTCGCGCGCGCCCTTCCCGGGCTGGAGGCGCTGCAGACCGGGGCAGCCCGGCTCGTGGCGACCGTCATGCTGCTGACGTCGATGGCGACCCGCGCCGCCGCCACACCGCACGACGCCCTCCCACCGATGCCACCGGTGGCCACGGAGATCGTCACACCCGTTGAGGCGCCAGGTCCCGTGAGCGTCCAGCCCACCGCGGCGACTGCGGAGACCCACGTCTGGACCGTGCAGCGGAGGGACTCGCTGTGGACCATCGCCGAGCGGACGTTGGGCGACGGTCATCGATGGAAGGACATCGCGGCACTCAACGAGGGCCGACCGCAGCCGGACGGCACGCGGCTGCGGCCCGGGGACACGCTGATCCGTCCGGGCTGGCGTCTCGCGTTGCCCACCGACGCCGAGGTCGACGTCGCTCCGGCGAAGGTCACTGTTGCGCGCGGCGACGATCTGTGGAGCATCGCAGCGGAGCATCTCGACGACGGCGACCGCTGGCCTGAGATCTTCGCGCACAACAAAGGTCATCGTCAGCCCGGCGGCGGGCGCCTCAGCGATCCGGACGTGATCCGCCCCGGGTGGGTGCTGCGGATGCCGCCGTCCGCGCGCAAGCACAACGACGCTGTGGACGGCAATGACGCCGCCGCACCGCCCCGGCGGCCGACCGACCCAACGCCGACGCCCGAACCGGCCACGCCCTCTGCGTCGCAGAGCTCGCCCGAGCCGCCCGACGACGCACCCGAACCACCAGAGCCACCCGACGTTGAATCTGAGCCACCCGACGCCGCGCCCCAACCATCAGAGCCACCCGACGCCGCGTCCGAGCCGCAACCTGACATCCCACCGCCGGTCACCCCGTCATCGCTGCAACCGACGGCGGCGCCCGCGCCACCAGCTCCTGAGCCCACTTCGGACGCGACCACGAGGCCGACCGCGGCGGCGAACCCGAGCGCTCGAGCGACCGAGCCGCCGGTGCCCGCGACCACCGACCAGCCCCGGCCGACGACATCGAATGACACCGGTGCCGTCGTGGTCGTCGGCGCCGCGCTGCTGGCCGCGGCGCTCATCGCGCTGGTCACCCGACGGCGACGCCACTGGCTGCAGCGGCGCCCGGTCGGCGCCGCGCTGGATCCGGTCGATCCAGAGGCCGCAGAGCTCGAACGCTGGTTGCGGTCGATGGCCGACCACGATCTGCACGTGCGGCTCGATCGAGTGCTACGCGTGTTGACCGAGCATTTCGCGGAGTACGACGTCGCACCTGCCGTCGCGGCGGTCGAGTTCGGTGCCCAGGTCACTTTGCGCGTCGCCGCGCCCGATGCCAACCCGCCACCGGGTCTGACCGCCAGCGACGACGGGCGTCGCTGGACGCTGGAGGCAGGCATCGAGCTGGGACCGGCTGCCGAACGCCGATATCTGCCCGCGCTGATCTCGTGCGGGCGGCTCGCGTCCGGCGATCTGCTGCTGCTCAACCTGCTCGACATCGGCGTGCTGGGCGTGGCCGGTCCGAACGACGACATCGGCGACGCGCTGACCTCGTGGGCAGCCGAGCTCGCGGCGAGCGGTGCGGCTGGCGGCGTGGAGATCGTCGTGGTCGGGGCGCATCATCCACTGGTCGAACGGCTGGCGCGCGTGACGATCGCCGACGACGTGGCCGGGGCGCTGGCACGGGTGCAGCGGATCGTCGACACCGCCGACGAAGTCGCAGGGCACATCGTCGTGCTCTGTGGTAACTCGGACGACGCGGCCGTCGACGCACTGGTCGAGGCCGCCGACCATCCCCGGGTCGCTGTCGTGCTGCCAAACGACCAGCACGGGAACGCCCTTTTGGAGGTCAGCGGCGCGCACGTGCGGCTACGCCCGGACAGCGACGCGTGGTTCGACGCACCGGAGTGGCTGTCGCCACAAGACTGGGACCGGTTCGGTGACCTGCTCCGGCAACCGGAACACCACCAGCTCCCGGACCCGGTGCCGTCACCGCTGTTGGCGGTCGGGACACTCGATCCGGCCGACCCGATCACCGACCCGATCACTGCGCACGACGACGCCGAGCAGACCCAGATCGGTGTGCTGGGATCGTTGACCGTCGCTGGTCGCCCGGCCGCTATCGACCCGGACGCTGCCGCGGTGCTCACCTACCTCGCCAGTCACCCCACCGGTGGTGACCCGGCCAGCATCGCGACGACGCTGTGGCCGTCGCAGCCAGACCGTGACGACCGCCTCGAGGCCGCGGCCACCGCGCTCGATGCCGCACTCGCCGACCTGCATGGCGGAGCGCTGGTGGTCCACACCGACGACGGCCGGTTGGAGCTGTCGGCATTGATCACGACCGATCTGCGCGTCTTCGACGATCTGCTCCGCCACCTCGACCAGCAGACTCCCGCCGTGCAGGCCCGCCGGCTGTACACGGCGTTGGAGTTGGTCCGCGGCGAACCGTTCATGATGGGTGCCGAGTGGGCGCATGCCGACGGCTTGGCCATCCAGGCGACCGGATTGATCATCGACACCGCCCATCGGCTTGCGATGCAGGCACTGACCGTCGGTGACGTCGAGCGCGCCGACTGGGCGGTCGACGCCGGTCTGCGGGCGGCACCGCAGTCAGAGCTGCTGTTCCGTGACCGCATGCGAATCGCGGCCGCCCGCGGCGACAGTGCTGCGATCGACGCAAGCCTCCAGGAGCTGAAGGCACGCGTCGAAGCCGACGACGGCTGGATCACGGCCGAGACCTTCGCGCTCTACGAGCAGCTGCGCGGACCCGTCGGTGCAATCAAGCCAGAAGACCGGCAGAAAGACGCCTCGTGAACGACTCGGTGCGGACCTTTGGCCGCGACATCAGCTCTGATCTCCAGCTCGTTGGTCAACGGCTTCCGACAAGGGTCCGGCCGTCATGATGCCGGACAGCTGGACCTCCGGTGAGGTCCCGGCGGATGTACTCGAGCGCGTCATGCACCCTGACCGCGAACACCTCGTCCATCTTGGCGTCGACCTCAGGAAGGGTCATCCAGCACACCTCCGCGGCTTCCGCGGTCGGCCGGAGCTCCCCGCCGACCACATCACAGCGAAAGACGAGTGCAAGGATGCCCTGGTCGACGTTCTTGTAGAGACCGGTGAGAGCTAGTGGCACAACGTCGGCGCCGGTCTCCTCCCACACTTCCCGCACGAGGCCGGCCTCGATCTCCTCATCGGGCTCCAGCACCCCACCGGGCGGTTGCCACTCTCCGGTGTCGCGGCGTCTGATTGCCAGAACTCGGAGGTCGGCATCAACCACGATTGCAGCGACACTGACTGAATGGCCCGCCAGGGGATCCACGCGATGTACCCACCCTTTCTGCACCGCTGTCTCTACGTATGGTGATGCGTGATGTTAGGCGATGGCATGCTGGATCAGGAAATCGGGGCGTATCTCACACAGTTCGTCAGCACGGTCATATGCTCACCGGTCGCTTCGGTTGACCGGCGCTACGGTCTGGTTCGAGTGCTCGAAGCAGACTGTCCGTCCAGTCCGCGCTTGTCTGGGAGAGCAGTTCGACCCGTGTAAGCCAGCGCATAGCGCGGACATCGGGCGAGATGTCCGCGCCGACCCCACGGACGCGACACCGCACGACCACCAACGATCGCTCACCCTCTCCGTGTTCTTCGAACATGCCACATGGTGTGATCTCGAAACCGGTCGCGTGCCTCACGTGCCTCCGGGCCGCGACGATGATCGACTCTCCAGGCTCCGTGTTCCCCGTTGGAGGCTGCCAGCCACGGCTGCCGACACGTTGCACGGCGAGGATGCGGCCAGTCTGATGCATGATCGCCGCGATCACGCGCAAGCGGCTCGACTGGTGCATCTGAAGAGCCGTAGGGGCCATCACCGAGTCCGTCCTGATCAGGTCACTGAATCTGACGCCTGATCATGTCTGGCCGGTGCGCATCGGTACGCGACAACGCTTGGCGAACGCCCCCCAGGCAAACGTAGCGAGAAGCCGGCAGGCAGGGTCGATTACGCGGCGTTGTCCCACTCGCGGTGTACGTCAGCCCGTTCTGCAAGCCGCGTGATCGGCATGGACCGAAAGAGTGCGTCGTCGGCGGTGTTGACGGCGGTGATCAGCATTGCCCGTTCCAACTCGGGCACGTCGATGCACACGACGTGTTCGAAGCGCTGTTGCAACGCTCGGGTCGGCTTGTCGTCGCCGTACGTCGTGTAGACGCCCATGACGACGTGGGAGGGCCCATAGACCGCGCGCAGGCTTTCGCTGATCAGATCGTTGGCGGCACGCCGCTTGTCCGCATCGCGAACATCCGCACTGGCAAGCATGTCGAGTTCGTCCAGCACGAGCACACTCGGAAGGCGATCACGCGCCTGTCCGACGGCGATCGCGATCTGCGGCTGCGATCCACCGTTGTTCGTGGCGATGGTGCGCGACGCGAAGACCTGGACCAGTCGCGCGCGGCAGCGCCGCGCGAAGACATGGGCGAGGATCGTCATCGCGCTGCCGGGTGGACCATGCAGCAAGATCGATGTTGGTCGGCGCGGGCGTCGACGTGGTTGCCGGCGTGCGTCGACGACCGCCTCCGCAAGGTCATGGAGCAGGTCCTCGATCGCATCCATGCCGCGGAGGTGGTCGACGTTGATGAGCTCCGACTGTTCGTAGACTCGATGGACCGGTGGTCGTTCTGGCGGTTCGTCCGGCTCATCGAAGTACTCGATGACGTCCGGGGCGAGCTCGTCGGCGAACGATGGCGGAGGGCCACGAACATCGAGCACCTCGGCCACCGGCGCCGCGATGCCGCGGCGGGTGATCACATCGATGGCGGCGACGACGATGACCAACCCCCCGATCGCGAGTCCCCCGAGCAGTGTGACTGCGTCCATTCGTGTCCACCTCCCGGGTCCTGACCACCCCGTTGGGCGGCGCCGTTTCCGGTGGACCGGCAGGCGACGCTGGCTGCCGGCGCCTTGTTGTCTGCCACTATAAGCACAGAAGTACCTATGTGCACAGGTGCATATCTACCTATCTTCTCTTTTACTCATATCTACGCTACGGTTGACGCATGCGTCAGTGAACGGACTCGCCGCAGAGGGGCAATCCCGTGGTCATGGTGATCGACACGCCCATCGATCGCTCCAGCGACCGCCCGGCCTACAAACAGATCGCGGATCGCCTGCGAGAGCTCATCGACTCCGGTCGTGTACGGCCAGGCGACCGACTGCCTTCAGAGTCCGAGTTGATGAGCGAGACCGGTGTGTCCCGTGCGACTGCACGACGAGGGCTCGGTCTGCTGATCAACGAAGGTCGAGCTGTGGCTCGCACCGGGGAGGGCGTATTTGCGACTGGTCAACCCAAGCGGCTCGTCAATCGCGACCCAGCGCGGACGCTGACCGACTTTCGCGAGATGGTCGGTGCTCATCAGCTGCAGGGCCCGAACGCGCCCGCCGCAAGAAATCAGGGGTTCGACTACGACGTCACGTTACGCACGCTCGAGGAGGCACCGGTTGGACCAGACATCGCGAAACATCTAGGCGTGGACGAAGGCACCATCGTGTTCGTTCGTCGTCGTCTTGTTCGTCTCCGGCCAACCGGATCCGAGCTCGCGTTCCGTCCCGCCAAGCTTGCTGACAGCTACATTCCGCTCGAGATAGCCCGCGGTCGGATACGTGACGAGCGGACGGGGCCGGGTGGTCTGTACGCGCGGATCGAAGAGCAGGGCCATGCGTTGACCCACTTTCGAGAAGAGCTGGTGTTTCGGATGCCGGGCCCACGCGAGAGTCATTTGTTGCGGCTCGGGCAGGGCGTGCCAGTCATTCAGCACACACGCATCGCGTTCTCCGGGGAGCGGCCGGTCGAGTGCTTCCGTGCGGTGCTGGCGGGCGATCTGCACGAGTTCGAGTATCGGATCGACGCCGAATGACGGCAGCCCGCGCCAACCGGCCGGACGCGATGGTCGATCCGACGCGTGACCGGCCTGTCTACAAGCAGATCGCCGACTGGCTGCGCGACATGATCGAGAGCGGCGAACTCAGCCCCGGTGACAAGCTGCCGTCCGAGACCGAGCTCATGCGTCGGTTCGGCAACACCCGCACGACCATCCGGCGCGCGTTCAGCACCCTGGCCGCCGAAGGACGGGTGCGAGCAGAGCGTGGTGTCGGCGTGTTCGTCAAGGAGGTCGTGCGGGACGACGCACTGGTCCGCCAACCCTATGACCGCCTTGCTCGGCACCACTATCGCGACGAGGGCCGCTCGGCGATGTACATCGACGCGCTCTCGCAGGGGCTCGGCTCCGACGCCGTGCGCCAGGACCGGGTCCAACTCGACGAGGTGCCGGCACCCGAGCGCGTGGCCGCGCGGCTGAAGATCGAGCCAGGTACGACGGTGTTCCGCCGTCGCCGGCGCATCAGGATGGGCGAGCTGCCCACACAGCTCTCGAATGCCTACCTCCCACTCGATCTGGCCGTCGGACAACTTCGGGAGGAACGAACCGGTGACGGCGGCACCCACGCCCGCATCGAGGAACTCGGTTATCCGCTGACACACTTCGTCGAGAACCTGCGCGTCCGCATGCCCGACCCGTATGAGTCCCATGCGCTGCGTCTGGAAGCGGGCGTTCCCGTTGTCGATCTGATCCAGACGGCCTACTCGGAGACCACGCCGGTCGAGTGCTTCACCGCGGTGATCGCGGGCGACCGGTACGTCTTCAAGTACCGCGTCGAAGCCTCGTAATCGCGGTGGTCTCGAGGTGCAGCATCGCCACGTCGTGATGACGAGTGCCAGTTGACTCAAGATCCGGCAGTCCGGCAGCCAGACCCATCGTCGCCTCGGGACCGAACCGCGACAGGTCCGCGCCATCACTGGTGAGGACCAGCGCGTCGGCTTCTCGTTCAATGGCCACTGATTCGATCGTCGGAGACTCGAACCGACCAAGCGCAGTGAGGTTCCAGCGGGACGGATGGTCGAGGAGGCGCTTCTCCACCCGGATACGCTCCTGCACGGCCGCATCCGGGTGTGCCGCGTCCCAGCGTTCCAGCGCCTGCCGTGGACCATCCGCCAGGAGCGGCGTGGGCGTCTCGAGCGTCCATCCGGAGCACCGATGGGTCCACAGGTCGCAGTCGGCGGCACGAGCGGCGTCGACCGCTTCGATCGCACCGTGCGACGCAATACGTATGGAGACCACCACGACGGCGGTCTGCGGTCGATCTCGGGGATGCAGATCAGCGCAGGCGATCCCTCCGAAGTCGCGCAGCAAGCCGGTGTTGACGGTCCGAAGCACCCGCGCGAGCTCGGCGTCTGGCGGTGCTCGTGCGATGTGACCCAGCGCCGCGCACGCGGCGTGCCTGGCACCATCCACGCCTGCCACATGTGGTGTCCGATGGGTGGGCGTCACGCCGTCGGCTACCGCGAGGACGAGCCGGTCGGGGTACTCGATCGCCAGGAGCGCGTCTTGGGTGGGTCGATCTGCGGAGGCGGATCCGAGGAACGCCTCCAGCCGAAGCCCCGGTCCGCGGAGTGGGATGCTCCATCGCCAGATCGGCGGCCCAGATGACGCGACGTTCGGCGACTCCCGAGCGCCCATGAGCCACGAGGCTTCGCGCACATGCCGGCTATCGAGCGGTTCGAACGCGGCGGCCAAGCCGTCCATCCCGGCCCCCTCGCCACGTCTGCGGCATCGACGCTACGGGGCTACGTACGCAGATGTCAACGCCGCCCAGGCCGGCTTACGGTGCAGCTCGCGTTGTGGTGATGGAGCGGGCGACGCCGATGACCTCGTGGAGGAAGTCCTCGTGGGCGCCGTGGGTGGGGTCTTCGCGGGTGTCGATGGCGTAGGCGATCACGAGGGTTGCGACGCGGCCGTCGGGTTTGCGGCGCAGCACGCGGCCGAGGCGCTGGATCATCTGGCGGCGGGTGCGGAAGGCGGCGAGAACGACGGCGAGCTCAGCGTCCGGGACGTCGACGCCCTCGTCGAGCACGCGGGGTGCCACCACCGCCTGCAGGTTGCCGTTGCGGAACTGTGCCAGTCGGATGCGCCGGCGGTCACGCGGCAGGTCGCCGTGGATCTCCTCGGCGGCGACGGCACCCGCCCGCAGGGTGCGTGCCGCCTGCTCAGCCTGGGCGACGGTGTCGGTGAAGACCAGCGTGCGTGTCCCACCCGCCGCGAGCCGCGGCGCCAGCTGCTCGACGACCGCCATCTTGGCGTCCGCCTGGGCCGCGACGTCACGTCGGGTCCGCAGCGCCGACAGGAACGCGCGCGCGGCGGCGATCTCGCGCGACACGGCCGCGTCGGGACGTCCCTCACCGGCGGCCGACAGCCGCGCCGCGGCGGCGATCAGCTCCAGCGGCGCCTTCGGCAGGCCATGGGACACCAGCTCCCGACGGCATTCGCGCACCCGGTGGTCGGCGGCCTCGTATGCAACGCGTTCGCGCTCGCTCAACGCCACACCGACGAACTCGATGTCGAACGGTGCGATCACCTGGTCTGCGGCCGCCTGCGCGAACCCATACTCGGCGATGACGCCACCGAAATAGGGGCCGAGCACGTCGATCAGGCCGTCGTCGTTGCGCTCGTAGGTCGCGGTCAGTGCGAGTCGCATCCGAAAGTCGGGCTTGAGCGCCACGCCCCACGTCGGTGCGCCGTAGCGGTGGGCCTCGTCGGCGACGAGCAACCCCACCGCGCCGCGGGGCAGATCCACCGGCAACGCCGCCGCCGAGTGCGGTGTCGCCACGACGACGTGCCGCTCGTGCAGGTCGTCGTCGCGGCCGCCGCCGAGCTGCCCGACGCGGGCATCCGGGACGAGTTGCCGCAGCTCGCGCTGCCACTGCGCCAACAGGTCCAGCGTCGGCACCAGCACGAGCGCGCGACCCCCATGGGAGAGGCAGGCCCGGACGGCCGCGACCGCCAGCCTGGTCTTGCCGGCGCCGGTCACCGCCTCGACGACGCCGACGCACCCCGCCGCCGCCCAGGCGGTGAACGCCGCCATCTGCCAGTCGCGCAGCGACAACCCATCGAGCGGCGAACCCGCCACAACGGGAACAACGGCAGCGCTGGCGCGGGTCACCGCGTCCACGTCGATGGTCCAGGTTGCTCTGCCCAGCAGCTCCTCACGACGGAACCGCCTATCCCTCGCGAGCGTCCGCTCCACCGCGGCGCGTGACACACCGCCACCACCCGATGCGCGCACGGCCCGGACCAGATGCGGCACGGTCAACCCGTCGGGATGCCCGGTCAGCACCTCGATGGCAGCGTCGGCGATCGCACTCAACGTCGTGTGACGATAGCGAAGCCGTCCGCGAACCGCGGCCACGCTGTGGAGGGACGATCACACAGAAGCACAGAAGTAGCGTCTGCCCGTTCGACGCGTCACACAACGGGAACAGACTTGGAGCGAGGGCGCAGCTCTGCGTCGGTGACGTGCGGTCGACGAAAACGAGAGGCGGCTATGGCGGGCGACGAGGCAGTGCTCGACGTGGCGTCCACCGGCGGCGAGCTGGACGTGACACTCGATCACGCCGCGGTGTCCGCGTCGTCCGCTCCGCTGACCGTCGGTGTCGAGGAGGAGTTCCACGTCGTCGACCTCGACAGCCGCGAGCTGGTGCCGCGGGGACCGGAGATCCTGGAGCGCCTGCCGGCGGACAGCTTCACCGCCGAGCTGCACCGTTCGATGGTGGAGACCAACTCTGACGTGTTCACCGACCTGGAGGACCTGCGCGCCCAGCTGTTGGCGCTTCGGCGTCGCGCGGCCGACGTCGCAGCGGCCCTGGGGTTGGGGATCGCGGCAGTCGGTACCGTACCGCTGGTCGAGGCCGAGGAACTGCGTGTCACGAAGACCTCGCGCTTCGAACAGATGCTCGACGACTACCAGCTGCTGGCTCGGGAGCAGCTGATCTGCGGCACCCAGATCCACATCGGGCTCGGCGACCGCGACACCGCGGTCGCCGTCGCGCAGCGGGTGTCACGGTGGTTGCCCGTGCTGCTCGCGCTGTCCGCCAGTTCACCCTACTGGATGGGAGAGGACAGCGGGTACGCGAGCGTCCGCTCGCTGCTGTGGCAGCGGTGGCCGACCGCCGGTGCCAGCGGCCTGGTGCAGTCGGCGACGGACCACGACGACCTGGTTGCCGAGCTCATCTCTTCGGGCACGATCACCGACCGCAGGATGATCTACTTCGACGTGCGCCCCTCCGCGCACGTGCCCACCCTGGAGCTGCGGGTCACCGACTCGTGTCCGGACGTCGACGACATCGTGCTGCTCGCGGGGCTGTACCGGGCGCTCGTACTGCGCGAACGCGACGCCGTGGCCGCGAGGCGTCCGCTGGTGCGTGTACGCGGGCCGGTGCTGCGCGCCACGACCTGGCGGGCGGCGCGCTCTGGTCTCGAGGGTGAGCTGGTCGATCTGACGGACTTCGCGCGACCCGTACCCGCCCGCGATGCGGTGCGGTCGCTCGTTGACAGCCTCCGCGCGCAGCTGGAGGTCCACGACGACTGGGCACAGATCTCCGAGCTCGCCGACCGGGCGGTCCGCCGGGGCAGTGCCGCGTTCTGGCAACGGCGGGTGTACGCGCGCCGGGAGCGCTACGCCGACGTCGTCGATGCCGTGCTCACCGCAACCTGCCGGCAGGACGCGGCCGATGGCGCGGTGGGCCGCGAACCCCAGCCGCTGCTCGCCGGCTACCGGCGGCGTGCCGACCACCAACTGGGCGGCGCGGAGGGCAGGACGTTCGGCGGTGACGAGGTGATCGCGGCCGACGGCCGGGTCCTGCCGCCCTACGGCGCGCTTGTGGAGAAGCTCGAACAGCTTGGACCGACCGGGCTCCGGGAGCGCGAGCGGACGCGCGATGCGGAGCAGCGGGCGCACAACATGACGTTCCGCGTGTCCGGTCAGGCCAGGCCGCGCCTGTACCCCTTCGATGTCGTGCCGCGGATCGTGAGCGGCCACGAGTGGGACGACCTGTCGCATGGGCTGATCCAGCGTGCCAGAGCGCTGAACGCCTTCCTCCGCGACGTCTACGACCAACGCGAGATCGTCGGCGACGGCGTCGTCCCCGGCTGGGTGATCGACGGCGCACCCGGTCTGCTGCCGCTCGCGGCGCTGATCGATCAGCCGGTGCGAGCGCACGTCGCCGGCATGGACCTGATCCACGACGCGTCAGGCAACTGGCACGTGCTCGAGGACAACCTGCGGGTGCCATCGGGGATGGGCTACGCGGTCGCGAACCGGCGGTTGTCCCAGCACATCTGGCCGGATCTCGAGCGTCCAGCCGAGCTGCTCGACGTCGAGGCGACGTTCGCTGCGCTGCGCGACACGCTGCGGGCCGCAGCGCCGAACGGCACGTCGTCATCCGAGCCGAACATCGTGCTGGTGAGCAGCGGTCCGAGCGACTCGGCCTGGTTCGAGCACGAGCTGCTGAGCGAGGCGATGGACATCCCGGTCGTGCGGACGAGCGACCTGATCGTCCATGACCGGACGGTGTACCTGCGACGCAACGGCGTGCGCCGTACGGTCGATGTCATCTACCTGCGGATGGACGACGACGATCTGGTCCACGCGACCGGCGCCGACGGACGGCCCCTCGGACCCTCCCTGCTGACGGCGGTGGCGTCGGGGACGGTCGCCCTCGCCAACGCCCCCGGCAACGGGATCGGCGACGACAAGGCGGTCTACGCCTTCGTGCCACAGATGATCGACTACTACCTGGGCGAGCAGCCATTGCTCGGTCACGTGCCGACGTACCTGTGTGGCGATCCGGACCACCGCGCCCACGTCCTCGACCGGCTCGACGAACTGGTCGTCAAACCCGTCGACGGCTACGGGGGCGAGGGCGTGGTGATCGGATCCATGGCCGACAACGAGGAGATCGACGCGATCCGCCGCCAGATCCGGGCGGCGCCCCATCGGTGGATCGCCCAGGAGATCATGCGTCTGTCGACCCACCCCGTGTTCGACGGGAACCGGCTCAGCCCCCGACACATTGACCTGCGGGCATTCGTGCTGCACGGCGACCAGGTGCAGGTCACGCCTGCCGCGCTGACGCGGGTCGCTCCGGAGGGCAGCCTGGTCGTGAACTCGTCTCGCGGGGGCGGCGCCAAGGACACCTGGATCGTAGGCGGCGACGCTGACACGTGATCAGCGCCGGCAGACGGGTCGCAGCCGATGACGCGGGACCAGGGAGCTTGATGACCCCGACGGCCGACGAGAACGCCCCCGGCACGCGAACGGTACGCCCGCGGAGCGCTCCGACGGCAGCGCCTGATTTCGGATCGGCGCTCGTGGGGACCGCCAGCTGGTCGCCGACCGGGTCACCCGACGGCGCCTGCGTCGCGTTCATCTCCGACCGCAGCGGCGCGCCACGGGTATGGGTGCGCTTCAGTCGGCATGGCGCGGCGACGATGCCTGCCACCGGTCAGGACCCGGTCGTCGCGGTGTCGTGGTCACGCGACGGCGACTGGCTCGCCGCCATGGTGGCGCCAGGTGGAGAGGCGCGGACCGAGGTGTGGGTGATGCGGCCCGATGGCAGCGATCGGCGACAGGTCGCCGGCTTCGGCAGTCGCTCGGCGACGTTCGGGGCGTGGACCCACGGTGCGGTCTCGTGGTTGCCCGTCGCCGAGAGCGGTGGCGAGTGGTCCGACGGCGCCTCCTACCTGCTCGATCCGGCGACGGGCCGACGCCGACCGGTGGCCCATGGCGGACTGCTGCACACGCTCGACGCGTCAGCAGATCACCGGTTCGTCCTGGTGCGCCGCGGACGCCGCACCGCCCGGTGGGTTGAGGTCATCGACCTTGCCGATGGCAGCACCCGCGTGCCCGTTCCTCGCGCCGACGTCGGCTCGACCGACCTCGCCCACTTCGCCGACGGCGGGAGAACGGTGCTGCTTCGCACCGATGTCGGGCGCGACCTCGCCGCACTCGTCGCAACGCCGACCGCAGGGGACGACATCCGTGTCGTGGCGTCCCGCTCTGACGCCGAGCTCGAGCGCTTCGCGATCAGCGGGGACGGGCGGACGGCGGTGCTGCTGTGGAACGTCCACGGCGGCCGCAGCGCGCTGTCGCTGCTCGATGTCGCCAGCGGTGACCAGCGGACGCTGGATGCCGTCCCCGGCGAC
>JAHWKT010000090.1 GCA_019347695.1 Actinomycetota bacterium
GGTCGGCCAGCACCACAGCCCCCGGGTCGTCGGTGCGCCGGCCAGCGCGGCGAGCTGTGCGGTCGAGTGGCGCGCCTCCAGACCCTGGACCAGCTGTCCGAGCACCGCGCGTCCCACCGCCTCCCCGACGGTCGGCAGACGCGACAGCCGCACCGGCCCGAGCTGTCGCGCCGCCCGCTGCAACGCGGCGTGGCCGGCCGTCAGCTCCACGAGGTCCGGCTGGTGGTCGTGCCATCCGATCCACCCGCGTGCCTGGTCGAGGGCGTCCTCGCGGGCCTCCTGAGAGGTCGTGGCCGCTCCCCAGACCGTGAGGTCAACGTGGTCGTCGTGCTGGGTCGCCTCGTACACCAGCGGCCCGTCGGGCCCACGCTCGGCCCGCTGCACGAGACCCGCCCGCGGTCGGATCGCGACCGAGCCACGCCGCGACCGGTCGATCACCGGGACCGCATCGACGCGGTCGGACATGCGCAGTCGATCGGCCGCCAGCAGCGTGAGGTGCTGGACCGGCGGTGCGGGCGCCGCGGACATCGGCGCAGCATGCCACGCGGTGGTGGCAGAAGGAAACGACCCCCGGGTGGGGGGTCGTTTCGGTGGTGGTGCGCCTGCGGCGACGCGGCTACGCGGCGATGCTGACGCCGAGCTCCTCCTGCAGCCGCGACAGCGCCTGGTTCTCGATCTTGCGGACCGACTCGCGTGACAGGCTCAGCTCGCGACCCAGGGCATCCAGGGTCAGCGTCTGGCGACCGTCGAGGCCGTACCGACGCTGCAGGACGTACCAGCTGCGGTCGTCCAGGCGGTCGCGGGCCAGCTCGAACAGGTCCTGCATGAACGTGCGCTCGACGACCTCGTCGGCCGGCGAGTCATCCGAGATGGCGACGAACTCACCCAGATCACTGGCGTCGCTGTCGAAGCCGACAGGACGGTCCAGCGACGTCATCGAGTGGTCGCCCTCCAGCGCACGCTGCACCTTGTCGGTGGTCAGGCGGGTGGCCTGCGCCAGCTCGTCGACCGTCGGCTCGCGACCCGTCTCGGCCTCGAGGCGTGCGCTCGCCGCGCGGACCTTCACCAGCGCGTCGTGTAGCGCGACCGGCAGGCGGATCGTCCGCTCGGATCCCGCGACACCACGCTGGATGGCCTGGCGGATCCACCAGGTCGCGTAGGTGGAGAACTTGTACCCGCGACGCCAGTCGAACTTCTCGACCGCACGCAGCAGCCCGAGGTTGCCTTCCTGGATCAGCTCTCCGAGGTCGAGCGTGGAGCGCTTGGAGAACTGTGCGGCCACACTGACGACCAGGCGCAGGTTCGCGGCCACGAAGTGGTCGAACGCTGCCTGCCCGTCCCGGACCTTCTGCTCGAGCTTCGCCCGCTCGGTTCGGTTGGTGACTTCTCCGGTATCGAGGCGCTCCTGCGCCTCGCGTCCCGCCTCGATGGTCTTGGCCAACCTGACCTCGTCTTCCGCGGTCAGCAGCCGGACCTTACCGAGCTCGGAGAAGTAGAGGTCGAGGAGGTCCTCAGGGACATCCATGGCGCGATCCTCTCTACGCCTTGTGCTCGTCTTCACAATCTGTCCAACACTCGTGTCTGCTAGGTTGTTCCCATTGGTGGGCACTTTGCCCAAGAAATCGTGCGGCGACCTTTAGAGCCTACCCGAACACAGTAGAGTCTCATGCTTCCTTCGGGATCGCAAGGCCAAATTCGCGGAGCCTGGTTCCGCGAAGCACGCGGTGGACCGGCTGCGCCGGACAGAGACTTTTGCGGAACCTGGTTCCGATGCCTTCGTCGGTCCGCTGGGCGGGACATCGGACGACTTGGAGGCTCGACATGAATCCCGTCCTCACGGAGCTCGGTGGCTATCCATTGGCCGCCTATCAGGACCTCAAACGCGAACTGGCCGCGGACGGCACACCGCTGCACGACTTCTCGATCGGCGACCCGATCGAGCCGACACCACAGTTCATTCGCGACGCGCTCGTCGACGGATTGCCCGAGGTGAGTCAGTATCCCACCGCGGTGGGCCTGCACGAGCTGCGCCAGGCCATCGCCGGATGGATCGAGCGACGGTTCAAGATTGGTGTCGACCCCGACCGGGAGGTCCTGCCGACCGCCGGCAGCAAAGAGGCCATATTCCACCTGCCGCTGGGCGTGCTCGACCCGCGCGGCGAGCGCACCAGCGTGCTGTGGGGCACCCCTGGCTACCCGGTCTACGAGCGGGGGTTCCGGTTCGCCGGCGGGATCAGTGACCCCGTCGCGCTGCGTCCCGAGAACGGCTGGCGGCTGGAGCTCGGCGAGATCGACCGGCCACGGCTCGACCGCACCTGCGTGGCGTGGCTGAACTACCCCCACAACCCCACGGGCGCGGTCGTCGACGGCGACTTCTACGCCGACGCGTTGCAGGCCGCCCGCGTGCACGGGATCGTGCTGGCCTCCGACGAGTGCTACGTCGACATCCACCCACCTGCCGCCGATCCGCCGGGTTCTCTGCTGCAGGCGGCAGGCGACGACCGCTCCGGCGTACTCGTGGCCTTCAGCCTGTCCAAGCGGTCGGGCATGACGGGCTACCGTTGCGGCGCGCTGGTCGGCGACCCGGACCTGATCGCGGCGCAGCGCCTGCTACGACCCAACATCGGCACGGCCAGCCCCGAGTTCGTCCAGCGCGCTGGCGCGGCGGCGTGGGCCGATGACGTCCACGTCGCGCAACGACGCGAGATCTTCGACCAGAAGCGGACGATCCTGCTGGAGTTCGCCGCGGAGGCGGGATTGCAGGTCAGTGGCAGCCAGGCCACCTTCTATGTCTGGCTCGCCGCGCCGGGGGGCGACGACCTGGCCTATGCCCGTGCGCTGCTGGCCGAACGGGTCGTCGTGTCACCAGGCCGTGCGTTCGGTGACGCGGGGCGCGGATGGCTCCGCCTGGCGCTGGTGCCGTCGGCCGACGGCTGCCGCGCCGCCGTGGATGCCTGGGCGGCGGCGATCGCCGCGGGCCGGCTGCCCGGCCACGACTGACGCTGCGAACGGCGCGCCGGCCCGGCGCCGCACGCAGACACATCCGCACGAGATGAGGGAGGCACACGACCCATGAGCGACACGGACCGGCTGCGCAAGGTCATCGACGATGCCTTCGAGCACGGTGGACACGACACCCGGGAAGCGATCGAGGCGGTCGATGCCGTGCTCGACATGCTCGACCGCGGCGAGGTGCGGATCGCGGAACCGGCCGGGTCGGACCCCGACGGCGCCGCACGCTGGACGGTGAACCAGTGGTGCAAGCGCGCGGTGCTGCTGTCATTTCGCCAGCGCTCCATGGACACCATCGAGGTGGGACCGTTCGAGTACCGCGACAAGGTGCCGCTCAAGCGCGGCTACGAGCAGGCCGGCGTGCGCGTCGTGCCCCCGGCGGTCGTGCGCCATGGCGCGTACGTGGAGGCTGGTGCGGTGCTCATGCCGTCGTACGTCAACATCGGGGCGTGGGTCGGCCGCGGCACCATGGTCGACACCTGGGCGACCGTCGGATCGTGCGCGCAGATCGGTCGCAACGCGCACCTCGCCGGCGGGGTCGGCATCGGCGGTGTGCTCGAGCCGCCCGGCGCACGGCCGGTGATCGTCGAGGATGACGCCTTCCTGGGGTCGCGGTGCGTCGTCACCGAGGGGGTCATCGTCGAGCGCGGGGCGGTGATCGGCCCGGGCGTGCGGTTGACCGGATCAGTGCCGATCATCGACGTCACCGGATCCGAGCCGGTGACGTACAAGGGCCGCGTGCCAGCCGGCTCGGTGGTGCTGCCGGGCACCCGTCCGAAGCAGTTCCCGGCCGGTGAGTACCATCTCAGCTGCGCGCTCATCGTCGGACGCCGATCGGCGTCGACCGACACCAAGACCTCCCTCAACGACGCCCTGCGCGAGCACGGCGTGGGACAGTGAGCATCGCGACGTGAGCGCGGCGGTGACCGAGCGGCTGGTGGACCTGCTCGTCGAGCTGGTCGACATGCCGTGCGTGACCGGCGACGAAGAGCGCATCGCATGCTGGTTGGCCGACCGGTACGACGCGCGCGACGAGCCGGTCCGACGGGTCGGCAACTCGGTCGTCGTGGGCGAGGCCGTCGACGAGCGTCCCGTCGTCCTGCTCGTCGGCCACACCGACGTCGTGCCCCCAACGGACGGTGATCTGCCGGCGCGGGTTCAGGGCGACCGCGTGATCGGGCGCGGCACCAGCGACATGAAGGCTGGGCTGGCCGTCGCGATGGACCTGTTCGAGGACGACGCCCTGCGCGACGGTCCAGTGCAGCTGCAGTTGATCGCGTACGCCGGTGAGGAGGGCCCGCACGAGGGCAACGAGCTCGCGCCGCTGCTCGAAGCCCGCCCCGAGCTGTGCGACGCCGCGCTGGGCATCGTGCTGGAGCCGACCGACCTGGAGGTGCAGCTGGGCTGCATGGGCGGGCTGCACGCGCACGTCGTGGTCCCCGGCCGCGCCGCGCACTCGGCGCGGCCGTGGCTCGGGGTCAACGCACTGACCGCGGCCGCGCCGCTGCTGGCGGCGCTCGATCGCCGGCAGCCGGTCGACCGTCAGGTCGATCACCTGGGGTTCCGCGACGTGGTGACCGCCACGCGCGCGTGGACCGACAACGCGCACAACGTCGTGCCGGATCGCTTCACGATCAACGTCAACTACCGCTTCGCGCCGGATCGTACGCTGGCCGATGCCGAGGCCGAGCTGCGGGCGATGGTCACCGAGCTCGCCGACGCCGGGGTCACGGTGGACATCGTCGACCGCGCGCCGCCGGCGCCACCGCACCGTGACCATGTGCTCGTCCGCCGGATGATCGCCGCCGCTGGCGGTCGGGTGACCGCGAAGCAGGCCTGGACCGATGTCGCCCGCCTGGCCGCGGTGGGCGTGCCGGCCCTGAACTACGGTCCGGGGCTGACCGGGCAGGCGCACCAGGCGGGAGAGTACGTTCCCGTCGGCAACCTCGCGCCGGCGCGAGGTGCGCTCGCCGAGTTCATCGCGACTGCGACGGGTGACGGCGCGCACGTGGTGTGACGGCTGGCGGAGAGCCCGTCGCCGGCGCGCCGCCGCGTCGGCAGATGGCGGTCCGGACAAGGACGAAGGAGAGACAGGATGGCAGAAGCGGACAGGACGCCCGGCGACGGGGAGAACGACAGCGCCGACACGGCGTCGTTCCAGCAGTTCATGGACGAGCGGGAGACCGCCACCACCGACGACGGCAGAACCTTCCGGTTGCTGTCACTGCTCGTCGGCATCGTGGTGCTCGTGATCGCGATCTACCTGCTCCTGCTCTAGAAGGCCGCCCGCGCGCCGGTCGTGCCTGCCCGGCAATCGGCGTGCCGCACGGCACAATGCGGTGGATCCGCTCATGTCGGCCCCATCCAGGAGGGATGCCACCGCCGTGCCGCCCGCGAAGTACGACGCGACAGCAATCGCCGTCCTCGAGGGACTCGAGGCGGTGCGCAAGCGACCTGGGATGTACATCGGGTCGACCGACGCCAGAGGCCTGCACCACCTGGTGTGGGAGGTCGTCGACAACGCGGTCGACGAACATCTCGCCGGCCATGCGAAGCGCATCGGTGTGACGCTCCTCGGCGATGGCGGCGTCGAGGTGCACGACGACGGGCGCGGCATCCCGATCGGTCTCCACGCCAAGGTGCGCAAGCCGGCGGTGGAGGTCGTGATGACCACCCTGCACTCCGGCGGCAAGTTCGATACGCAGTCCTACGCGGTGTCGGGCGGCCTGCACGGCGTCGGCATCTCGGTGGTCAACGCCCTGTCGGCACGCGCCGAGGTCGAAGTTCGGCGCGACGGCGGCCGCCACCGCATCAGCTTCGCACGGGGCGCGCGTACCGCGCCGCTGGAACGGATCGGCACGAGCCGGCAGACCGGGACGACCGTCCGCTTCTGGCCCGACGACGAGGTCTTCGAGCACACCACCTTCGACGCGGACCGGATCGCGACCCGGCTGCGCGAGACCTGCCTGCTCAACCCTGGCCTGCGCATCGACTTCGCCGACATGCGCGACGGCCGCCGCGAGACGTTCTCCTACACCCGCGGCCTCGCGGACTTCGTCTCCCAGCTGGTCGGCGACGACGACACCATCTTCGATCGACCGATCCTGCTGCGGCACGCCGAGGAGGTCGATGGGCAGGCGCTCGCGGTCGACCTCGCCCTCACCTGGCTGGTGGTGGGCGCCGACGAGCGGCTGCGCAGCTACGTCAATGTCATCCGCACCCCGGACGGTGGCACGCACGAGGAGGGCTTCCGCAAGGCACTGACCGGCACCCTCAACCGTTGGGGTCAGGCAAACCGGGCGTTTCGCAAGCGCGACCCGGCGCTCACCGGGGACGACCTGCGCGACGGCCTGGTGGCCGTCCTGAGCGTGAAGCTGCCCGACCCGCAGTTCGAGGGCCAGACCAAGGCCAAGCTCGGGAGCGCGGTGATGCGCCGCTTCGTGGAGCGGTGCATCAACGACGGACTGCAGACCTGGCTCGACGCCAACGCCACGCTGGGCCGGCGCATCTGCAAGCAGGCGCAGCTCGCGGCACGCGCGCGCGAGGCGGCCCGGCACGCGCGCGACCTGACGCGCCGCAAGGGGTTGCTCGACACGTCCTCGGCGGGCCTGCCAGGAAAGCTGTCCGACTGCTCCTCGCGGGTGCCCGAGGAGTGCGAGCTGTACGTCGTGGAGGGCGATTCGGCCGGCGGCAGCTCCAAGCAGGCACGCGACCGCCAGACCCAGGCGATCCTGCCGCTGCGCGGCAAGGTGCTCAACGTCGAGAAGGCACAGCTACGACGGATCCTCGCCAACGCGGAGATCCAGCACCTGATCCGCGCGATCGGCACCGGCATCGGCGACGACTTCGACTACAGCCGCCTGCGCTACCACAAGGTGATCGCGATGGCCGACGCCGACGTCGACGGCGGCCACATCACCACGCTGCTGCTCACCTTCTTCTACCGGATGATGCCCAAGCTCGTCGATGGCGGCCACGTCTACCTCGCCCAACCGCCCCTGTACCAGCTGCGCAAGGGCACGCAGATGGCCTACGCGGTCGACGAGGACGAGCGTGACGCCCTGCTGCGCACGACGTTCTCCCGACGAGGTGGCGACGTGAAGGTCATGCGGTTCAAGGGACTCGGCGAGATGGATCACGAGCAGCTGTGGGCCACCACCATGGATCCGGCCAGGCGCACCCTGCTGCAGGTCACCGTCGACGACGCCGTCGAAGCCGACCGCATGTTCGGGCTGCTGATGGGGGAGAGCGCCGCCGACCGACGGGAGTGGATCGAAGCGAACGCGCGCTACGCCGACAACATCGACGCCTGAACCGGCATCGGCGGGCGTTGCGGCGGTCGACGCCATGCGGTCTCGCTCGTCGCTGCGCAGACTGTGCGTCATACGCAACAGTACCGTAGTTCGCAACAACTAAGGTGAATGAGATACCATCAAGAACTCCTTGCGATGCCGAGGGGTGGTGGTGTTACGATCCAACCGCTGTGGACTGGGAGTGGGACGCAGCCGTGATCCGGCCCCCGAGGTGCTGCGTCACCTTGGAGCGGGCGGCACCGTCGGCCGCATGGTGAGCTCCCGGGGCTAGCGCCGCTGATCCCGACCGGGAGAGACGCCGATGAGCGACGAGAAGAACCTGACCGAGGCCGAGGAACGGCATCGCAGGGAGGAGGCGGCCGAGAGGGAGGCCCGCCGCCAGGCGATCATCGACCGGCCGCGGTTCGAGGGTCTGCAGGTCGCGCCCGAGATCGAGTTCTACCCCGAGGTCGCCGACCGCGAGCCCGGCGACACGAACATCGTCCGGTGGGGCTTCGACCTGCACCCCCGGGTGACGTTCTGGTCGGCGGGGCTGGTCATCACGCTGCTCGTCGTGACCCTGCTGTTCCGCGAGCCGATGGAGGGATTCTTCGTCGGCCTGCGCGACGGCATCAACGGCCTGTTCGGCTGGTTCTACATCCTCGCGGCCAACCTGTATGTACTGGTCGGGCTGTTCTTCGCCTTCAGCCGGTTCGGCAAGATCCGCCTCGGGGGACCGCAAGCCCGCCCCGAGTTCTCGAGCGGCGCGTGGTACGCCATGCTGCTGTCGGCCGGCATGGGCATCGGCCTGATGTTCTGGAGCGTCGCCGAGCCGATCTTCCACCTGACATCGCCCGCGCCGATCTTCGGCGTCGAGGCGGGGACCGATGCCGCCGCGCAGGCTGCGCTGGCGACGACCTTCTACCACTGGGGGATCCACCCCTGGGGGATCTACGCGCTCGTCAGCCTGGCGCTGGCGTTCTTCGCGTTCAACCGCGGCCTGCCGCTGACGTTCCGCTCGGTGTTCTACCCGCTGCTCGGCAGGCGGATCTACGGCACGTGGGGCAACGTCATCGACGTGCTCACGGTGCTGGCGACCCTGTTCGGGCTGGCGACATCACTCGGCTTCGGCGTCCAGCAGGCGGCCGCCGGACTGAACTTCCTGTTCGGCTGGCCGTCCGGAACCGGGTTCCAGGTGCTGCTCATCGCGGCCATCACCGGCCTGGCCACGATCTCGGTCGTCGCGGGCCTGGACGCGGGCGTCAAGCGGCTCAGCCAGATCAACATCTACCTCGCGGCGGCGTTCCTCCTGTTCCTCGTGGCGGTCGGTCCCACCCTGTTCCTGCTGTCGGTCTTCATCCAGAGCACGGGCTTCTACATCCAGGTCCTCCCGGAGCTGGCGTTCTGGAGCGAGGCGTTCGGTGACAGCGGCTGGCAGGGCAGCTGGACGGTCTTCTACTGGGGCTGGTGGATCTCGTGGTCGCCGTTCGTGGGCATGTTCATCGCCCGCATCTCGAAGGGCCGGACCGTCCGTGAGCTGATCCTCGGGGTCATGGTCGCGCCGTCGCTCCTGTCCTTCATCTGGATGGCCGTGTTCGGTGGGGCGGCGATCAACCTGCAGATGAGCGGCGTGGTCGACCTGGCCACAGCGGTCAACGAGAACGTCGCCACCGCCATGTTCGAGATGCTGCAGGCCTTCCCGCTGGCGCAGCTGACGTCGACCGTGGGCGTCCTGCTCGTCGTGTCGTTCTTCGTGACCTCGTCGGACTC
This sequence comes from Actinomycetota bacterium, assembly GCA_019347695.1. Taxonomy (GTDB): domain Bacteria; phylum Actinomycetota; class Nitriliruptoria; order Euzebyales; family JAHELV01; genus JAHELV01. Next base: position 9,075 of record JAHWKT010000090.1, read on the forward strand.
GGGGTCGCTGGTGGTCGACCACCTGACGTCGGGCGGCAAGCTCGACTCGCCGAAGCCGCAACGGGTCTTCTGGGCCGTGATGGAAGGCGCCATCGCGGCGGTCCTGCTCCTCGGCGGCGGCCTGAACGCGCTGCAGGCCATGGCCATCGCCAGCGGCCTGCCCTTCGCGGTGATCCTCATCATCATGATGTGGAGCATGTACACGGCGTTCGACGAGGAGCTCGACCTGCTCGAGGAGTACTACGACGCCGCGCTGTTCAAGGTCCGTCACCCGTCGCTCGTGTCAGAGGACGAGGCGCTGATGCCCGAGGAGACCTCGAGCTCCGAGACCGCGAGCACCGAGCGCTGAGCCGGGAGGAAGCCGAGTCATGGACACCGCACACCGCACACTACGACCACGATCGTCGACCCCATCGTGGGCGGTCGTCCTGCTCCTGTGCCTGATCACCGCCGCCTGCGGCCCCGCGGCAAGTGTCGGCTCCGATGAGGGCGGTCCCGCGACCGGTGACGAGGCGGCGTCGGGCGAGATCCGCATGGCGCGCGCGACGTGGGACACCGGCTTCATGCAGGCCTACATCTACCACGACCTGCTCGAGGAGCTGGGCTTCGACGTGTCCAACCCCGCCGACGCCACGCTCGATCCGAACGTGTTCTACCCGGCGCTGGGCCAGGGCGAGTACGACCTGTGGGCCAACGGCTGGTTCCCGCTGCACGACATCTATCTCGAGCGTGAGCTGTTCAGCGGCGAGCAGAACCCCGAGCCCATCTCGCCGGTCGGCACCCAGGTCGCCGGCGGTGCGCTGCAGGGCTATCTGGTCGACAAGCAGACCGCCGACGAGCTCAGCCTGACCAGCATGGCGGACTTCACCAACGCCGACGTCGCCAGGACGTTCGACGAGGACGGTGACGGCATGGCCGACCTGATCGGCTGCAACGAGGGTTGGGGCTGCAACACGCAGATCAGCGAGCACATCGACCGGCTCGCGTGGGGCACCAACGTCGAGCAGGTCGTCGGGAACTACAGCGACCTGATCACCGAGGTCCAGAGCAGCGTGGAGGCTGGGGAACCGGTGCTGTTCTACACCTGGACGCCGAACTGGACGGTCGACGTGCTCGCACCGGGCGAGGACGTCGTGTGGCTGGAGTCGCCCGCGCTGCCGGACGACGAGGGCGTCACCACGGCCGAGGGGCTCGAGGGGTGCGCGGCCGACGCCGACGCTTGCGACCTCGGGTGGGTGGTCAACGACATCCGTGCCGTCGCCAACGACGACTTCCTGGCAGCGAACCCTGTGGCGGAGGCGCTACTCGAGGCGGTCCAGATCCCGCTCGACGACATCGCGCAGCAGAACGCCGAGATGAACGCCGCTGGCGACAGCTACACCGAAGCCGACATCGCTCAGGACGCCGCGGACTGGATCGAAGCCAACCGCGACACCGTCGACGGCTGGCTCGAGCAGGCACGCGCCGCCAGCGGCTGACGCCCAACCGTCACCGCGGCCGGCGTCCGCTCAACTGCCGCCGACGGCCATCGTCGCGCCGAACCACCGGTCGTGCAGGCGGTCGTACGCGCCGCTCTCCACGAGGTCGAGCAGCGCGAGGTTGATCCGCTCGCGCAGCGGGCTGTCGACCGGCAGCGCGATGCCGTACTGCACCCGGTCGAACACGGGTCCGACCACCCGGACCTCACCGTGCCCGTCGTGCGCCGCGTGGAACTGCAGCACCGGCGCGTCGAAGGCGACGGCATCGGCATCGCCCTCGACGAGCGCGGTATACGCGTCGTCGATGCGTGCGACGGTGACCGGGCCGACGCCCTGCTGTTCGAGGAAGTCCTCGGCCTCGGTGCCCGCCACCGTCACGACCCGGTGACCGTTGAGGTCGTCGGGACCCTGGATGGCGCCGCGCAGCTGCTCCATCGCCAACGACGACGTGATGCTGGCGGTGAACGATGCGAAGACGAAGTAGCCCGCGATCATCCAGAGCAGCGCCCACCCTTTGCCGCGTGACCCGTGCGGCGACTTGTCGCCGTACCCGACCGTGGTGATCGTGTGGGTGAAGTCGACATGCCGTTCGCGTCTTGCGGTGATGGCGATGCCGGCGACGGCGACGTCCGCGGCGTCGCGATCGAGATCATCGAGCTGCTTGGCGATCGTGTTCACGCCGTACAGCTCGTAGTCGACACCGAGCTCGTCGGCGATGAGGTCGACCAGCTCAACCGAGAAGCCGTCGAAGGTGCGGTCCTCGTAGCTGACGAACGGCGGGAACGACCGGGCGGCCACCTGGAGCGTTTCGACCCCGCCCTGAGGGTCGGCCGGTCGGGTCCCACGCGCCACATCCTGGATGACGCCGCCGCGGAGGGCCAAGATCTGTGTGCGTCGGTCGTGACGAAGGTCGAACTACTCTGGAGCATGCGCGCGTCGGAGAAGTCCGAGGTCCGCGCGCTGATCGATGCCCTCGAGTGGAGTCCGGTGAGCGACGCCATCGCCGAGACTGCGGGCCGGCTCGCTCGTCGTTTCCGCGCCTCGCACACCATCATCGACCTTGCCGATTACCTCATCGGTGCGACGGCGATTGAGCACGCCGGCGTGCTGTGGACCCGCAACGTCAAGCACTTCCCGATGTTCGAGGACCTTGAGCCTCCGTACGTCTGACCGTCGCCGGCCGGCGCTGGTTGAGCGGGATCGGGGTGGGTTCGCGGCACAATCGGAGGTGTCAGCGACAGCTCGGAGCACCGCACCATGAGCCGCCAACCAAGCCTGCTCGACTCGTCGGCGGGCCCGTCCGGCCGTGGCGTCCGGCCGGTGAACATCGTCGACCGCATGCAGCAGGCGTTCCTCGACTACTCGATGAGCGTGATCGTGGGGCGGGCGCTGCCGGACGTGCGCGACGGCCTCAAACCCGTGCAGCGACGGATCCTGTACGCGATGGGGGAGGCCGGCCTGCGGCCCGACCGCCCGCTGCGCAAGTGTGCGCGCGCGGTGGGTGAGGTCATGCAGAAGTATCATCCGCATGGCGATACGTCGATCTACGACGCCCTGGTGCGCATGGCGCAGGACTTCACCATGCGCGCACCGCTGATCGACGGTCACGGCAACTTCGGGTCGATCGACGGCGACAATGCCGCGGCGATGCGCTACACCGAGGCGCGCCTGTCGGAGATCGCCATGGCGCTGCTCGACGGCATCGATGAGCAGACCGTCGACATGCTCCCGAACTACGACGGCGACGACGACGAGCCGGTCGTCCTGCCCGCCCGACTGCCGAACCTGCTGCTCAACGGCTCGACCGGCATCGCGGTCGGCATGGCGACCAACATCCCGCCGCACAACCTCGGCGAGCTGGTCGACGCATGCCTGCTGCTCCTCGACCGACCCGACGCCACGCTCGACCAGCTGCTCGCCAAGGTGCCGGCACCGGACTTCCCCACGGGCGGACGGATCGTCACCACCGAGGGGATCCGGCAGGCGTACGCCACCGGACGCGGAGCGATCACGGTGGAGGCGATCGCGACGACCGAGACGCGGTCGGGGGGCATGCCGCGCATCGTCGTGACGGAGATCCCGTACCAGGTGAACAAGGCCACGCTCCTCGAGCGCATCGCTGAGCTGGTCAAGACCAAGAAGGTCGACGAGATCCGTGATCTGCGCGACGAGTCGTCGCGCGACGGCATGCGCATCGTCATCGAGCTCAAGCGCGGCGAGGATCCGGCCCGGGTGCTCGCCAAGCTCTACCGGCGCAGCGACCTGCGCACGAACTTCAACGTCAACATCGTCGCCCTGCACGGTGGTCAGCCCCGGACGCTGGGGCTGCGCGACTGCCTGCACGCGTACGTGGCACACCAGCGTGAGGTGCTCACGCGGCGCACGACCTACCGCCGCGATCGCGCCGCGGCGCGGGCGCACGTGCTCGAGGGGCTGCTGATCGCCCTCGACCACCTCGACGAGGTCATCGCGCTGATCCGCGCCGCGCCGAGCGCCGACCACGCCCGCACCGAGCTGATGGACCGCTTCGACCTCACGGAGGTCCAGGCGACCGCGATCCTGGACATGCAGCTGCGACGCCTGGCCCAACTGGAGCGGGAGAAGATCGCAACCGAGCACGCCGAGCTGCAGGCGCTGATCGCCGAGCTCGAGGCGATCCTGGCGGATCGCACCAGGCTCGACCGGCTGCTGGCCAGCGAGCTGCGGGCACTGCGCAAGGCGCATGCCGATCCACGGCGCAGCCGGCTCGATGACCGCGAACCGGCCGAGGACGACGATGCGGAGGCACTGCCGGCGTTCGAGGCGCAGCCGGTGACGGTGTACGTGACGGCCGGCGCGGTGGTCAAGGCGGTCGCGCAGCGACGCACCAGCACGCCGTACCGCGACGCGCGCGATCCGGTCGTCGCGGTCCTGCGTGCCACGACGGCCGACGACATACTCCTGGTCGATGCCGAGGGCGGCGGGTACCGCGTCGCGTTGGCCGACGTGCCGGTGGTGCCCGCCCGTCAGCGTGGCGTGCCCATGGCGCAGCTGTACGGTGCGCCGCCCGACGCGCCGATCGTCGGCGCCATGCAGCTGATCGACAACACTGACGTTGTGACGTTGTCGGCGCGGGGCCTGATCAAGCGCACCGGCGTCGATGAGTACCGCGGCCGCACCCAGCAGATGATCGCCGCGGGTGTCCGCGACGATGACGAGCTGGTCGCCGCGGGCAGCTGCACCGATGCTGACGAGGTGCTCGTGGCTCACGATGGCGGCCTGGTGATCCGGTTCACCGCTGACGCCGTGCGCACGATGGGACGGCCGTCGTTCGGTGTGGCCGCGCAACAGGTGCCGGACGGCGCGTCGTGCGTCGCGCTGTCGATCGTCGCACCGTCGGTCGTCGATGGCGCCGAGGTCGTGACCATCGACCGGACCGGTGCGGCCAAACGCAGTCCGCTCGAGGAATACCCCTCCCAGAAGCGTGGTGGCAAGGGGGTGCTGTCGGGCTTCGGTGAGCTCGTCTGGTGCGGTGTGGCGACCGATCTTCACCTTGCGACCGGCGACGGTCCGCAGGTGCTGCGAGCGGCGCAGCTGGACCAGATCGGGCGCAGCGGACGGCCGGTGCCGACCGTGTCGGCGTTGGCCGGTCCGGTGGTCCCCGAGCGACGTGGGGACGATGCACCTCGCTGAGGTCGTCGGCCGGCGGCGTATGGTCCGGCGGTATCGGCCGGATCCCGTCGACCCTGCGGTCGTGGAGGTGATCCTCGACACCGCGCGACGCGGTCCGAGCGCCGGCTTCGCCCAGGGCGTCGATCTCCTGGCGGTGACCGACGACGGCACCCGCCACCGCATCGCCGAGCTGTGCGACGAACCCGACCATGTGGCGGGGGGCCGTGATCCGTGGCTGTCGGTCGCGCCGGTCCACGTGGTGCCGTGCGTGCGGCCGGCGGCCTACCGCGCACGCTACGCCGAGCCGGACAAGGCAGGGGGCCGTGGTCCCGGCGACTGGCCGGTGCCCTTCTGGTGGATCGACGGCGGTGCGGCGTTGATGCTCCTGCTGCTCGCGGCCGTCGACGCCGGGCTCGGCGCTGGTCTGCTCGACGTCGCCGACCGTCACGGGCTGCGTGAGCTGCTGGACATCCCCGTCGATGTCGAGCCGCTCGGTGTCGTGACCCTCGGCCATGCCGCTGAGGATCAGCCGGCGTCGTCGGGCACCCGTCGAGCGCGCCGTAAGCTGTCGGACCAGGTGCACTGGCAGCGCTGGTGACCGATCCGCGGACCGGTAGGCTCGGGCTCCATCACGACGAGCACCGACAGGAGAACCAGCGGTGGCCATGCGCATGTCGACGTTGTTCCTGCGAACCCTGCGTGAGGACCCGTCGGACGCCGAGGTCCCGAGCCATCGCCTGCTCGTCCGGGGGGGCTACGTGCGGCGTGCGGCGCCCGGCATCTTCTCGTGGTTGCCGCTGGGTTGGCTGACCTACCGCAACGTGGAACGGATCGTCCGGGAGGAGATGGACGCCGCGGGGTTCCAGGAGGTGCACTTTCCCGCGTTGCTGCCCCGCGAGCCCTACGAGGCCACCAACCGCTGGACCGAGTACGGCGACAACATCTTCCGGCTCCGCGACCGTCGCAAGGCGGACTACCTGCTCGGGCCGACCCACGAGGAGCTGTTCACGCTGCTCGTGAAGGATCTCTACAGCTCCTACCGGGATCTGCCGCTGTCGCTGTATCAGATCCAGACGAAGTACCGCGACGAGGCGCGCCCGCGCGCGGGCGTGCTGCGCGGCCGCGAGTTCGTCATGAAGGAC
>JAHWKT010000091.1:0-11763 GCA_019347695.1 Actinomycetota bacterium
AACCCGCCGCGGGGGACTCCCTCGGCGGCGCCATCGGAGCGCTGCACAGCACCTCGGGCGGGTCCGTCGGCTGTGCCTGGGCCGGTGCGACCGATCACCGACGTCCTGTGCACGATTTGTCGGCGGGTGACATACGACGTAGGCGGCGGCATCGGCGCGGGCTGTCGAGCTGCAGGGCGGCGCGCGATGGTCGGCGAGGAAGCCGCACGGTCACTCGGTTCGATGTCGGCTACGCCGCCTGGAGAACCGACCCGATCTACGGACGGGGCCGCACGCGCATCGCGATGACCGGGGCATATCGAGGTCGTGTGGGGTGGCGGAGGTCCGAGCGGTTGACCGGGATGGCAATAGCAGTTACGATACGCTTTATGTACGATCGTGACTATCAGAAGATGGCTGGTGTACTGGTGGCGCGGGCGCGGGCGCTGGCGGGCATGACCCAACACGAGCTTGCCGAGGCTGCCGGCCTGACACAGTCAGTCGTGTCCGCGTACGAGACGGGACGGCGTCAACCGACCCTACCGAGGCTGTGCCGGCTGCTGGCCGCTGCCGGGATCGAACCGATCATCGATCTGCGACCACGACGATCGGCGGTTGGCAGTGGACGCCTGCTGGATGCGGTGCGCGCCCACCTGGGGGAGGTTCGCCGGATCGCCGCCCGGCACGGCGCGTCGAACGTCCGGGTGTTCGGATCCGCCGCCCGCGGAGAGGAACGCGAGGGCTCCGACATCGACTTGCTCGTCGACCTCGACGAGGACGCCGACCTGTTCTCGCTGGTTCGCCTCGAACGGGAGCTGTCCGAACTGCTGGGCGTGGACGTCGACGTGATCCCCGCCTCCGCCGTGACCGACGATCGGATCCTCGCCGAGGCCGTCGCGCCATGACTGCCCGCAGGAGGCCCGGCCGCCGCAGCGTCGAGGATCTGCTCACCGACATCCACGAGGCGCTGGCAGACGCCGAAGGGTTCGTGCTGCCCCTCGCCATCGACGACTTCATGGCCGACCGCAAGGCCCGAGGGCTGGCCCGCGACGTACTCAACCGGATCCGCACAGCCGTCATTGCCCTGGACCGGAAGGCGCTTGGGCCGATGCCCGAGTTCGTCCACGACGAGATCGCAGGACTCCGCAACCTCGCCGTGTATGACTACGGCATGGAAGCCGACGAGTTTGTCTACCGGACACTGCGCAACGCGGTCCCGAAGTGGCGCGTCGGCATCGACCGTGTCCGCTACGGGTCCGACGCGGACGGCGAGCTTCCCACGACCGTGCCGAATCGCAGGGACGGCAGCCTCGAGCGTTCACGTCCCATGCCGAGGTGCGGCCATCCGATGCCGAGGGCGGGCAAGCCGTGCGTGCAGCCGAAAGGTCACACGGGGGCGCATCGCTCGACGCTCCCGTGACCTCTGGATCGGCCGAGTTGATCCTCGGCGTCCATGCGGAGCGCCGTAGCGGGCGCGTGGACGGGAGCAGCGCCGCGTTCGCGTCGGCCGGCCAGGCGAGCCCGGTCGCGAAGGCGTCGAAGATCGTCGCCGAGCGGTGAAACCGATGATCATCCGGAAAAGCTGCTCGGCGGCAGCCAACGTTGCAGCGTGATACACGCCGGTGGCACGCGGATGTCGCCGAGGCTTCTGGCGCGACAGCGACCCGCCCACCATCGTGTCGCTGCTCGAGGGCATCGACGGCGCCTGCGAACGCGCGCAACTCGGCCGCCGCCAGGCGCACACCGGCGACACCGTCGCGTTGGACGATCTGTAGACCGTGACGCACGTCGACCTCGCGGCGTCCCAGATGATCGAGGTGTGCCTGTTCGGCCCGGTCGCCGTCCCGGTCGTGCGCGAGTGGTCAGAAGCCGGCGTCGTCGGAACTGGCGTCGACGTCGACAGTCTGGTCTGCACTGCGTCCGCCGGTGATCGAGACCTTGCGTGGCTGGGCCTCGGGACGGACCGGGATCGTGATCGTCAACACTCCGGCGTCGTACTGCGCTTCGACGTTCTCCGCGTCGAGCCGCTCGCCGAGACGAACCCGACGACTGTGCACGCCGGTCGGCCGTTCCCGGACGAGCCAGTTGACGCCCTCCTGGTCTTCGATAGGCCGTTCGGCCGTCACGGTCAGCGTGCCACGCTCCACGGTGACGTCGACGGCGTCGGGGTCGGCGCCGGCGAGGTCGAACTTCAGCGTGTAGACGTCGTCCTTCTCATAGGCGTCCATCGGCATCAGCCCACCGGAGCGCGCCTGGCCGGACATGTCTCCGAAGAAGCGGTCCATCGGCTGGAACGGATCGAACCACTGTGCCATCGTGGTCACTCCTCTTATGCGATGTGGGTACCCCCACGCTGTCCGCTGCGCGCGAACAAGAAACGTCCTGTTGCTTCATCCGGGCCAACGCGACGTCATGAGATGGCGAATACGAACAGCGTGATAGTTGGTAGGATGGTTTGCATGCCGAAGGCGAAGATCTCCGCCACAGTCAGCCCGGACCGGCTCGCTCGCGCCCGCGAGGTCACTGGGACGACCAGTGTCTCGGAGCTTCTCGATGATGCGCTGGATGCGCTCGTCCAGCGCGAGCTCGAGTCGCGATGGCTCGACGCCCATCGCGACGAAGAGCTTCCCGGCGAGATCGTGCCCGACCTCTCGGCCGTGCCCTGGGAGGACCGCTGACGTTGGGCATCCATCGTGGTGATCTCTGGTGGGCGGACGTTCCCGGCGACAAGCGACGCCCGGTGCTCGTGCTGACCAGGGAGCGGTTCATTCCCCGGCTCACCGCAGTGCTCGTCGCTCCGGTGACGACGACCGTTCGCGGCATCCCCACCGAGGTGCGGATGGGTCCCGCCGATGGCATGCCGCAGCCGTGCGCGGCGAACTTCGACAACATGTTCACGCTGGCCAGCGGCCGCTTCGCGCAGCGCATCACGGCGCTGCCGTCAACACGCCTCGAAGACGTCTGCGAGGCCTACCGATTCGCCGCGGAGTGCTGAACGCCAGCGTGAACGGCTAGCGGCACCCGGCGCGCAGGGCGCGGCCGACGGTCGTCGCCGCGGTCGCGGCCAACAGCTGCGCATCAGCCATGCGAACTCCGGTCGTTGGGTCCCGGTCGTGATCGTAGTCGGGGACGACGAGCCGACCATGGCCCCAAGGGCGGAGACGCCGGGGAAACCCGATAGTCGGTGCGCACAGCGAGCACGCCGGTCGCAACGCACACTGGGGACACGGTCACGTCAACTGCGCTGGAGGCACCATGCCGGTCGCCGACCCGTATCCGCCCGAGCACGTTCCGGTCCTGTCTCGCGGCAAGCATCGCAGCCCGCGCAAGGGAGCGTGCTTCATGGAGTTCGCGTCCTATCTCGCCGGTGAGCCGTGGAGCGACCATCCGCAGTGCACGCACCCGCTCCTGGCAGCGCTCGCCCGCGTCGTCAACGATCACACATCAGACGAGGGCCGCCAGCAGCTCGCGCCGCTGATCCCCTCGGTGATCGGGCTGACCAGCGACGACCTGCACATGGATGTCCGCATCGCGCTGCTGTGTGCGCGCACGGCCCTGCCGGTGGTCGGCTTCGAGCGGCAGCGTGTCATGGCCGTCGGCATCCTGTCATGCCACCGTGTCCTGGCCGACCTCGATGAGCGTGACCAGCACAGCTGCGACGAGGGCAGTCGAAGCGCTCTGGAGCAGGCGCCGCATGCCGTCGAGTGGGCACGCCAGTTCATCGACGAGGTCACTCCCTCTAACAAGAACTTCCGCAAGATCGCCGCCCCGAGCATCGTCTCGAACGCCGTGCAGGGAATCGCCAGCGCCTGTGTGCCGGAGCCGGACGTGCTGCTGCGCCGCCTGCTCGCCGACGCGATCACACTGTGCCGACAGCTGGTATTCCCGTGCGCGGCCACGACCACGTCCTCAACGGCCGGATGCCCCGATGCTCACCACTCGAGCGACCCGGTCGGATACCGCTGAGCAGGCCCGTACGCTCTCGCCGCCGAGCACATTCCATCAACCGACTGTGCAGCGTCCGCACAGGGCGGCGTTCGACGAAGACGAGCTTCGTGCGCTCGCCGAGAAGGCGGGTATTCCGTATGTTCCACCTGAGCGGACGCGGGCAATGGCGTGAACCTCGTGCTCGATGCTGGCGCGCTGATTGCTATCGACCGAGACGACAGGCGCGTGGCAGGCTTGATCGAGCTCGGGCGACGTGTCGCGGCGGGTCTGATCACAATGGCGCCGGCGGTCGGACAGGCGTGGCGTGACGGTGCGCGACAGGCGCGTCTGGCTCGCGCGCTGTCGATGATCGAGGTGCAGCAGGTCGAGCTCGACGACGCCAAGGACGCAGGTGTGCTGCTCGGGCGTGCGGGATCCTCGGACGTCGTCGATGCGTTGGTGGCGCTACTCGTGCTTCCGGGTGATCACTTGCTCACGAGCGACGTCGACGGCCAGGACGATCCAGGGTGCCGGTGCATGATGGGGGAGCGGGATCGATGAGATGGTGGATTTCTCTCTGTGGAGGGGTGGGTGGTGCCGGGCCGGGTCTTGGGCCTGGCGCGTCGGACCGGACAGACTGCCCAGGCCGCTACTCGAGGTGATCGGGGCCGGGGCGCCGCTGCTGGTGGTCGAGACCGCGTCGGGGCGCGGCGTGGGCACTGCCGCGCGACGACAAGTGGTCAGGGCCGGCGTTGCGTGACCGCTGCGTGGTCTCCGCGGCGTCGGCCACGACCGCCGGTGCCTGTGCTGCCTGCGATGAGGTCGAGGTGGCTGGCACCGGACCGCAAGCGGCGAGGGCGATCGTCGAGGCGGCCGCGAGTGCCGCGGCACGATGCCTGGCGGTCAGGATCCGACGTGCGCCGGTCGCCGATGTCGTGGACTTCCGGGTCTTGTGCTGCTGGTCGGTGTGCACGGCTGCCTCCTTGTGTCGAGCCGTGGACGCAGACCCGGATCGGGAGGGAGGCAGGCGATCGGTAGGCACGCGGTTAGCAGCCGGTAAACGACACGATCGAGTGGCGCGAGATCACCGACGTTCGCAGGTCTCGCGGTAGGGGCGGTCGCCGAATGCATCGCGCCACTCCCGCTCGGTGAGGTTGCAGCCGGCGCAGGGGTGGTCGATCCACCGTTCGGCCCGGACGTCGAGGGTGTGGATGCGTCCGTCCTGGGTGCTAGCTGCGGTCCGCCTCGCCCCAGCCGCCGCCCCCGGGCGTCTCGATCCGCACGCGGTCGCCGGCGCGCAGCTCCCACGTGCCCTTGGAGCCGAGCTGTTCGGTGCTGCCGTCGGCGCGGATGACCAGGTTGCGCCCCGGCGCGCCGTCGCCGCCGCCACCCAGCCCCCACGGCGCGCGCTCGCGGCGTTCGGTCTGCAGCGTCAGCATGCAGTCTGTCAGCGCCTCGATCTCGCGGACCAGGCCATCACCGCCGGGATGCTTGCCGGCGCCACCCGAGTCGCGCCGCAGCTCGTAGCGCCACACGCGCAGCGGGTAATCGAGCTCCATCGCCTCGGCCGGCGTGTTCTGGGTGTTGGTCATGGCGGTGTGCACCCCGGACATGCCGGGCCGGGTCGGGGTGCCCCCCTCCCCGCCGCCGAGCGTCTCGTAGTAGCTGAACGACGGCTCTGCGGCGCCGATCAGCAGGTTGTTCATCGTGCCCTGACTGGCGGCCGGCACGCGGTCGGGCAGCGCCTGCGCGAACGCGCCGAGCAGCACGTCGACGATGCGCTGGCTGGTCTCGACGTTGCCGGCGGCGGTCGGAGCGGGAAACGCGGCGTTGACGACCGAGCGCTCCGGCGCGGTGACCCGCAGCGATCTGTAGCACCCGGCGTTCGGCGGCGCGTCGGGGTCGGTGAGCATGCGGAACACGAACATCGACGACGACAGCGTCACCGCGTACACCGCGTTGAGGTTCACGCGGATCTGGTCGTCGCTGCCGGCGAAGTCGATGTGCACCTCGTCGCCGTCGACGGTGACCGTGGCGGCGATCGTGACGCCGTCGCCGATCTCGAGCTGGTCGCGGTGCTCGTATGTGCCGTCGGGGATGTCCTCGACGGCGGTGCGGACGCGGCGGTCGGAGTAGTTGCACACCGCCTGCATCGCCTCGTGCAGCTGCTCGCGGCCGAGGCGGTCGGCCAGCTCGCGCAGGCGGGTCGCGCCCACGTGGTTGGCGGCGAACTGCGCCCGCAGATCTCCGCGGCGCTCCCAGGGTGTCCGCGAGTTCGCGGCGATCAGCCGCAGCACGTCCTCGCGTTCGCCTTCGCTGTCGGCCACGACGACCGGTGGGATGCGGACGCCCTCCATGGCGATCTCGGTCGCCGATGCGGGCATCGACCCAGGAGCCGCGCCGCCGACGTCGGCGTGGTGGGCACGGTTCGCGACATAGCCGAGCAGCTGGCCGTCGTCGTCGCCGACCGCCCGCACGATGGTCAGGTCGGGCAGGTGGGTCCCGCCCATGTAGGGATCGTTGACGCACACCTGCGTGCCCGGAGCCAGCTCGCCGAACGCCTCGAGCGCCGCCTCCACGCTGCCCGGCATGGACCCCAGGTGCACCGGGATGTGCTCGGCCTGCGCCACCATCTGGGCGTTGCGGTCGAACACGGCGGCGGAGCAGTCGACCCGCTCCTTGATGTTGGGCGAGTACGCCGACCGTCGCAGCGCGACGCCCATCTCGTCGGCGACGCCGGCCAGGGCGTGACGCAGGACCTCGAGCTCGACCGCGCTCAGCTCAGCCATCGAATCGCACCACCAGGTTGTTCGCGTCGTCGACCTCGCTGACGTCCCCGGGCGCCAACAGGGTCGTCGTGTCGCGCTGCTCGACCAGCGCCGGCCCCTCGATGCGGTCACCCGGCGACAGGCCGGCGCGGCTGACCACCCGCGCCTGCACCGTCTCGCCCTCCACACCGATCTCCCGGCTGCGTGCCTCGGCGGGTTCCCCCTGCTCCCAGTCGGCGGGAGGCTCCTCGAGCGCCGGCCGGCCCTCCGCGACCGCCCGCAGGGTGACGACCTTGACGTCCTCGCCGGTCATGGCGTAGCCGTACGCCGCCGTGTGCGCCTCGTGCAGCAGGTCGGCGATGTCGTCGCCGTCGCCGACCTCCAGTCGCAGCTCGTGGGACTGCCCGGCATACCGCGCGTCGGCGATCCGGGTGAGCGTGACGTCGGAGGCGACACCCTGCCGCTCGAGCTCCTCGCCGGCGGCCTTCTCCAGCTCGGCCCACGCGTCGGACAGGTCGGCGTCGCTGTCGGCCATCACCGTCCGCGACGCTTCGTAGCGGGGGCTGGCCAGCAGCAGGCCGAGAGCCGACAGCACGCCGGGCGCCGGGGGGATCACCACCGCGGCGCAGCCGAGCTCGCGCGCGAGCGCCGAGGCGTGCATCGGTCCCGCGCCGCCGTAGGCGATCAGTGCCAGCGTCGACGGGTCGACACCACGCTCGGTCGAGACCTTCCGCAGCGCCCGCACCATGGTCGCGCGCACGACCCGCAGCACGCCGTGCGCGCCGTCGGTGTCGTCGGGCAGATCGGCGAGCACCCGGCGGGCGGCGTCGATGTCGAGCTGGAGCCCGCCACCGAGCTGACGCTCCGGGTCGAGGTGGCCCAGCGCCGCGTGCGCGTCGGTGACGGTCGGCCGGTCACCGCCCTTGCCGTAGCACGCCGGTCCGGGCTGGGCGCCGGCCGACTCGGGACCGACCCGCAGCGCACCGCCGGCGTCCACGTAGGCGATGGACCCGCCGCCGGCGCCGACGGTGTGGACACCGACCGCCGGCGTGCGAAACGGCAGGCCGTCGATCTCCGACGAGGTCGACACGTCCGGCTGTCCGTCGCGGATCAGGCACACGTCGCTGGAGGTCCCGCCCATGTCGAACGCGATCGCGTCGTCGAAGCCGGCCGATCGGGCGATCGCGCCGGCGGCCACCACACCGGCGGCCGGGCCGCTCAGCAGGCTGTGCACCGGCGCGCGGGCGGCGAACTCGATGCCGGCGGTGCCGCCGCCCGACGTCATGACGGTGATCACGGGGTCGGGCAACCGCTCCGCGAGGTTCGACAGGTACCGGCGCATCACCGGCTCGACCGCCGCGTTGAGCGCGCACGTCGAGCCGCGCTCGAACTCGCGGAACTCCGCGAGCAGCGCACTGGAACGGGTCACCGGTACGCCGATCCGGTCGGCGAGCGCCTCGCACAGCCGCCGCTCGTGGGTGTCGTCGGCGTACGCGAACAGCAGGCTCACCGCCACCGACTCGGGCTCGAGTCCAGCGACGGCGTCGCACACCCGGTCGATCTCGTCGTCGGTCAGCTCACGGACGGCCTCGCCGTCGGGACCGGTGCGCTCGTCGACGGTCACCACGAGATCGCGCGGCACCAGCGGTGCAGGACGGGTGACGGTCAGGTCGTACAGCGCCGGCCGGTCCTGCCGTGCGATCTCGAGCACGTCTGCGAACCCGTCGGTGGTCACCAGCACGGTGCGGGCGACCTTGCGCTCCAGCACGGCGTTGGTCGCGGTGGTGGTGCCGTGCGCCACGAGCGCCAGATCGCCGTCGTGGCCCTCGTCGACGCCGGTCTCGACCCCGACCGCCTGGTTGTCGACGGTCGTCGGCGTCTTGATCGCCCGCGGCCGCTGCCCCTCGGCGAGCACGACGACATCGGTGAAGGTGCCCCCCACATCGACACCCGCGCGGGCCTGCTCACTCACGTCGTCCCACTCCCGCGTCGATCACCGCCGGGCCTGTCGAGGCAGGTCACACCACCCCGAATGCCGCCAGCAGCGAGTTCAGTCCGAGGCCGACGGCGACGAGCACGACGATGCCACCGATCACGTTGGCGCGGGTCGAGTTGACGTGGTCGCCCAGCAGGTCGCGCCGATTCATCACCACCAGCAGGAACACGGCCACGACCGGCAGGATCAGTCCGTTCGCGGCCTGCGCGAACACGATGACCTGGGTGGGGCTGGAGCCCACGAACGCAAAGACGACGCCGACCAGGATGATCACGGCCCAGATGGCCTTGAACCTGGTGTCCGACAGGTCCCGTGACCAGCCGAGCGCGCCTGCGGTGGCGTAGGCCGCGGCCAGCGGTGCGGTCACCGAGCTGGTGATGCCGGCTGCCAGCAGACCCGTCGCGAAGAAGAACTTGGCCGCGGGGCCGAGCAGCGGTTCGAGCTGGACGGCCATGTCCCCGGCGTCCTCGACGCTCTGGCCCTGGGTGAACAGCGCCGCGGCGGCCGTCGTGAGGATGGCCAGCGTCACCAGGCCGCCGATGCCGATCGACAGGCGCGTGTCGAGCTTGGCCTCGCGCACGGCGCGCTCGGTGGGCACGTCCTCGGGCCACTTGTCCTGGACCGAGCTGGCGTGCAGGAACAGGTTGTAGGGCACCACGGTGGTGCCGATCAGCGCCACGACGGTGAGCACGGAGCCCGACGGGACCCGCGGTACGAGCCCGGCCAGCAGGTCGAGCGGGTCGGGTGTCACGATCAGCGCGGTGACGACGAACACCACCCCCATCAGCACGACCAGCCAGACGAGCACCCGCTCCACCGCTTTGTAGCTGCCGGTCGCCAGCAGCGCGGCGGCCAGCACGGCGACGATGGTCGCCCACAGTGCGGTGCCGCCACCGAAGATCGCCTGCAGGCCCAGCGCGGCGCCGGTCAGGTTGCCGGTCTGGAACGCCGCGTTGCCCACGGTGATCGCGGCGACCACCAGCACGATCACCGCGATCTGGACCGCGCGGCTGTCGAAGGTGGTCCGCAGCGCCTCGCCGAGACCCTCCCGGCTGACCACGCCGAGCCGCGCCGCCATCTCCTGCAGCACGATCGCGGCCGCGACGCTGAAGACCAATGCCCACAGGAGGACGAAGCCGAAGTCGGCGCCGGCGACGCTGGCCGTGGTGACGGTGCCGGGCCCGACGAACGCGGCGGCCACCAGCAGACCGGGGCCGAGCTGTCGGAGCCGCTCCCCGAGGCCCGTGGCGCGCGTCGATTGCGGTGTGGCGTCGGACATGGTGTCCCACCCTCAGCGAGCTGGCTGTGTATACACACGCAAACACAGTATTGCTGTGCTGTCAATGTTGTCCCGGTGTTGTCCCGCTTACGATGGATAGCAACGTGCTGGCGTCCGCACGGCGACGCCGGGACCGGTTCCCGCCGGTGCGACGAGCCGACCATGTGAGTCCAGTGAACGCCCAGAACGCGGAGCAGATCGCCGAGGAGCTGCGGCTGCGCATCCGCTGCCGCCAGTGGCCGCCCGGCATGACGATCAACCAGAAGCAGCTGGCGGCCGACCTGGGTGTGAGCCGCATCCCCGTGCGTGAGGCGTTGCAGGCACTCAACAGCGAGGGGCTGGTGATCCTCAGTCCCGGACAGGGCGCGAGCGTCGTCGAGCTCGACCGCGACGACATCGCTGACCTGTACGACCTGCGGCTGTCGCTCGAGCCCCCCATGGCGACCGACGTCATCGAGGGGCTGTCACCACGCGATCACCAGCGCCTGGCGGATCTGAGCGAGATGATGCACGAGGCCCGCACGCACACCGGTGGCGACGACGATCTGCACCGGGACCGCTGGTCGAACCTCAACCACGAGTTCCACGAGCGGATGTATGCGGCGACCGGCCGGCGGCACTCGGTGCGGGTGGTGCTGCAGATCATGGAGCTCGTCGAGCCCTACTCGCGGCTGTACGTCCACCTGCTGGGCGGCATCGCCCGCGCCTCCGACGAGCACGACGCCATGGTCGACGCGATCGAGCAACGTGACGCCGACACCCTGTCCGACCTGGTCTCCACGCACCTCGACGGCGCGCGACGCGAGCTGCTCGACGAGCGCTGGTGGACCAATGGCCACTTCGCGGTGCCGCCAGGCGGCGCGGGCGACATCGCCGAGGACGCGGTCGCTCACCACGGGTAGGGAAACGCGATGGACGAGGACCTTGCGGCACACCGGGCACAGGTTCGGGCAGGTCGCTTCGACGGACCGACGGCCGGGCTGCTCGGTGATCGTGCGCAGGCCAACGTGGTGATCCTGCCCGCCGAGTGGGCCGAGGAGTTCGGCGCGTTCGCGGCGGCCAACCCGCGGCCCTGCCCGGTGATCGACCGCAGCGCGCCCGGCGCCGTGGGGTTCGGGTCGGCGGGACCCGACGCCGACATCCGCACCGACGTGCCGCGCTACCGCGTGTTCGTCGACGGCGAGCAGGTGGCCGAGCCGACCGACGTGCGCGCCTGGTGGCGCGACGATCTCGTGGCGTTCCTACTGGGCTGCAGCTTCACGTTCGAGCGCGCCATGGCCGACGCCGGACTCCCACTGCGCCACGTCGAGCAGGGTGTGAACGTGCCGATGTACATCACCGATCGACCCTGCGAGTCGACCGGTCGGCTCGCAGGACCCATGGTGGTGAGCATGCGCCCGGTCCCGCGGGACGCCGTCGACCGCGCCGCTCAGGCGACCGCGCGGTACGGCCTCGCGCACGGTGCGCCGGTGCACGCCGGCGATCCGTCCGTGATCGGGATCGCCGATCTCGACCGGCCCGACTTCGGGGATCCCGTCGCGCGCGAGCACGGCGATGTCCCCGTCTTCTGGGCGTGCGGCGTGACACCGCAGGTGGTGGTGGCCGCTGCCGGCCCACCGTTGCTGCTCACGCACGCGCCCGGTCACATGTTCATCACCGACCTGCCGCACGACGCACTGCTCGGCGATCCGGACGACGTTTCCGAGCGGGCGACGTCTCCGTAGCCGATGGTCGGTCGTCAGGCACCGGGCTAGCCTGTCGGGCGCCCGTACCAGCCTGCTCGGATATGCCCCTGGAAGGGGTTCGAGGTCATG
>JAHWKT010000091.1:11863-15194 GCA_019347695.1 Actinomycetota bacterium
CGGGCGCCCGTACCAGCCTGCTCGGATATGCCCCTGGAAGGGGTTCGAGGTCATGATCGACCGCCTCGATCTGCGCCGTGCCCGTATCCGGGCCGCAGCGCCCGGTCGCCGTATCCGTGCGGCGACCGCGCTGTGCGCGGTGCTGGTGCTCAGCGCGTGTGGCGCCGCTGCACAGTCGAGCGACCCGGCACCGGCGCTGTCGGCCGCCGCATCGAGCGAACCGTCGGGCGCTGCGGCGACGCCCACGCCGGCCGATTCGCCGACCCCGGCTGGCGCATCCACGGAGCCGTCGTCGCCCGTCAGTGAGGCAGCGGCGGCGTCGTGTGCGGAGATCGAGCGCCCGCCGCTGCAGGCGGGGTCGCACCTCATCGGCGATCGAGCGCCGCCGGTCCCGTACTCGTCGCAGCCGCCGACGTCGGGCTGGCACTCGTCGGGGCACGTCGACATCGACCTCCGCGGCGCGGACGATCCGCTGTCCGAGCCCGACCAGGTGTCGGTGCTGGAGGCGGGTGGCGTGGTCGTCGCGCACGGGCAGCTGCCAGAGGATGCGGTTGCGGCGCTCGGCGACCACGTTCGTACGAACTACGAGCAGCGTGTCGCCGTGACGCCGTACGAGCCACTCGACGCCGGTGCGGTGGCGTTCACGAGCTGGGGGGTGCTCCAGCGCTGCGACGGGGTCGATCTGGACGCGCTCGACCGCTTCGTCGCCGAGTTCGGCACCGACGACCCCATCGAGCCCGGCCACTGACCTTGACGTCGGATGTTGCGCGATAGCTCAGGGTTCGACTGCGAACACGTCCGGGAGGTCGGCGAATCGCGCCTTGGTGTCGAAGCTGAGCAGTGTTCGGTTGGTCCGTGCCGCGTGCGCGGCGATGACGAGGTCGTGCGCGCTGCGAGGGGGTCCGCTGTCGTCGACCATCGAGCCGGCCGACGACATCCCCCCGCTGGATCTGTCGTCCGTCCCCTCGGTCGACATCGGCGAGCTCGGCGACGGCCTGCCCCAGACGCTGGAGCTGATCCGCGACAGCGGACTGCGTGGGTGACGGTCGCCGCGACGTCGCCTGCCGGACACCGCTCCGGGCAGCCCCCGCCCCCACGTCGTTCTCGCGCTGGTGCTCCCGGCGCTGATCGCGACGGCGGCGGCGGTCGCCGGCCTCGCGGGACGGGCGACGTACGGGGCGCGAACGACCGCCGACGAACCGCAGTACCTGGTGACGGCGCTGAGCCTCGCCGAGGACGGCGACCTGGACATCAGCGACGAGCTCGCGTCGCGCCGCTGGCGCACGTTCCACCAGGCGGCGCTTCCGCAGCAGACCCGACCGCTGTCAGGTGGCGTGCGCATCAGCCCGCACGATCCGCTCCTGCCGGTGCTGCTGGTCCCCGGCATCGCGCTGGCCGGGTGGGTCGGCGGCAAGGCGACCCTCGCGCTGCTCGCCGGCGCGCTGGCCGCGGTGTTGGTGTGGACGACGTTCGTCGCCCTGACCGCCTTGATCGCGGCCGGTGTCGGCTACCTGGTCGTGCATCGGCTCGTGTGGACGGGATGGACCGTGTACGCGAGCGCCGACCACTTCGTCGACACCGGGGAGTTGAGCGTCGTCGGCGTCGCGCCGGACTACTGGGCCGCCCAACAACCCGCGGGCAGTCGGGCGATCCGGCCATCGGGCGGATCACGGTGCCGACGTGAGCCCGTCCGCCGTGCGGTGCCGGTCCTGGTAGCTGGCCGCGGCCGCCTGCAGTGCCACCCGCGGCGCGAGGTCGTCCGGTATGCCACCCAGCCGCCCGCCGAGCGCGTCGAGCAGCTGGCGGCCGATCTCGTCGCGCCGCTGCGCTGACAGGCTGTCGGCCCGCAGCAGGTACGTGCGGATCGCCGAGTAGTCACGGGGCCGCAGGCCCGTCGTGTCCACCGAGGCGGCGATCCGCCGGGCCTCATCGGGCATCACGAACCGCTGCGCCGTCGACGTGTCCGCACCGGTTCGCTCGCGCCGGACGACGGTGCCCGCGACGAAATCGCCCAGCCGCTGGTTGTGACGTGACACGAGGCACGACACCACCGCAGCGAAGCCGGACGTCAGCGCGAAGTCAACAAGTCCCAGCGCCGCGCGGATCGCCGCGTGGCGGAAGCGGATCGGCGCGCCCTCCACGGTGACGACCCGCAGCCCCATCAACGCCTTTCCGGGCGTGCGCCCGCCACCGCTCCACGCGGTCTCGAAGGCCACCGGATAGCCGAACACCACCAGGAAGCTCGTGATCAGCATCACCGTCACCGGCACCCACTCCGGCAGTGACGCCGACTCGAACGCTGCGCCGCCGACGATGAACAGCACGAGCAGCAGCAGACCCTGCAGCATCCAGTCGACGAGCACCGCGACGCCGCGTGACCCGACCGTCGCCTCCGGCATGTCCAGCGGCACGGCCTCGGGTGTCACGAACCTCGCATCGGCACCCATGACGCTCCTGTCGACCGGTCCGCGCGTGACACGCGTGGTATGCCACGATAGGCGACGTGGACATCGACGGCTTCATCGCGGCGAACCGGCCCGGGTGGGAACGGCTGAGCGAGCTGGTGGCGGCCGCCGAGCGGCGCAGACCGCTGACGGCCGCGCAGATCGACGAGCTCGTCCGGCTCTATGAACGCACGTCGACGCACCTGTCGATCGCCCGGACCCGCTACGGCGACCCCGGGCTGACGGCGGACCTGACCCGCCGGGTCGGGCGCGCACGCGCGCTGATCTACGGCAGCCGCACCGGCACCTGGCGCGACGTCGGGGCGTTCGTCACCGACGAGTTCCCGGCTGCGGTGTGGCACGCGCGCCACGCGATCCTCGTGGCGTTCCTGTTGTTCATGGTGCCCGCGGTGCTCGTGGCCGTGTGGCTGGCGACATCGCCCGAGGTGCTCAACGTCGCGTTGCCCGAGGCCGCCCGCCAGGAGTATGTCGAACGGGACTTCGCCGCGTACTACACGTCGCAGCCGTCGGCCCAGTTCGCCTCGTTCGTGTCGACCAACAACATCCGCGTCAGTATCTTCGCGTTCGCCGGTGGGGTGCTCGCCTGCGTGCCGACCGTTCTGGTGATGCTCGTCAATGGCGCCGCCGTCGGACAGGCGGCCGCGGCATTCGCCAGCGCCGGTCAGCTGCCGCGGTTCTTCGGGCTCATCCTGCCCCACGGGCTGCTGGAGCTGACCGCGGTGTTCATCGCCGGCGGCGCCGGGCTCGTGCTGGGCTGGACGCTCATCGACCCCGGTGACCGGCCGCGGTCGGTGGCGCTGGCCGCCGAAGGGCGCCGCTCGGTCGTGATCGTCGTCGGGCTGATCGCGGCGTTCCTGGTTGCCGGC
>JAHWKT010000092.1 GCA_019347695.1 Actinomycetota bacterium
ACCAAGGTGCGTCGCGTCCCGGTGCTCGAGGACGGACAGCTGGTTGGCATCATCAGCCAGGCCGACGTGGCCGCCACCGGCGACGACGACGTGACCGGCGACCTCGTCGAGATCATCTCGACGGCCAGCTGACACGCGGGCGTGGATCGAGTCATCGATAGTGGTGACTCGATCCACGCCGTCGGCGGTCCCGTCCTTCGGCGTCGCGGGGGGCCCTGGGGACCATCACGATGGTCGCGTCGATCACCTGACGCAGGGCAGCAGGCGCGAGCATGGCATGAATCTGGCGTAACCATGTTTGTGCGGCGCGCGCGCGGTGACGATGGTGCCGGCGCGCCCGCGGACCCACGGCGCCCGATTCGTGACCGCTCCCCTGCATCCCGGAGCGCCCCACCCCCGCCGATGTGCGCGGCGGCACCGAAGGCAGCGAACGTCGCAGCCCGTCGGGCCGTCCGCCGTGGCAGCCGGGTACTGCCCGCCCCCACCCGACCGCCCGATCCGCCGTCGGCGACCCCGCAGCCGTCGCCGCCGTCCCGGCCCAGCGCGGCGACCCGGCCCACACAGACACATGCAGTACGACCGCGGGCGCCAGGTGCCCGCAGCGATGAGGTGATGTGGCATGAGCGACACCAATCAGCGCGACCGGGGCCGTGAGGCCGAGAAGCCGAGCGAGGTGCCCTCGCGTGGGTTCATGGACGTCGGCAAGCGCGTGCTCGCCGAGATCAAGGAGGATCACGTGCCGGTGGTCGCCGCCGGCTGCGCGTTCTACGCCTGGGTGGCGCTCATCCCCGCGCTGCTCGCGTTGATCATGATCTATGGGTTCTTCGCGAGCCCCGAGACGATCACCCAGCAGATCACCAGGGCGACGCAGAGCATGTCGCAGGACGTTGCGAACGTGATCACGGACCCGATCAAGTCGGCGACCACGGCGAACGGTCTCGGCATCGGCGCGCTGATCGCCCTGGCAGGTGTGCTGTGGAGCGCGTCGGGCGGTATGGACGGCCTGATCAAGGGCATCAACATCGCCTACGACGAGGAGACGCGGTCGTTCCCCAAGCGCCGTGGGCTGGCGATCCTGCTCACGCTGGGTGCGATCGTCTTCGTGGTCATCGCCATCGGCGTCGTGGGCGTCCTGCCCGCGGTGACCGGCAGCCTCGGCCTCGGGTCCTTCGCCGAGATCGCCTCGTTCGTGCTCGGCTTCGCGCTGCTCGCCGCCATGATGATGTTCAGCCTGGCCATGCTGTACAAGATCGCGCCACACCGGGACAACCCCGAGTTCCGCTGGACATCGTGGGGAGCGGTCGTTGCGACCGTGCTGTGGATCATCGGCTCGCTCGGGTTCTTCTTCTTCGTCCAGAACTTCGGCTCCTACAACAAGACGTACGGGGCGCTGGCCGGCGTGATCATCCTCAACCTGTGGCTGTTCCTGACCATGTTCTGCGTGCTGCTCGGCGCGGAGATCAACTCCGAGCTCGAGCACCAGACCAGGAAGGACACCACCACCGGTGAGCCACGGCCGCTCGGCGAACGCGAGGCCAAGAAGGCCGACCACGTCGGCGAGGCCGCCGCGACGAAGGAGTAGGCCGCCATGCAGCCATGGATGTGGATCGCGATCGGCGTGGCGGTCGCGGTCGTCATCGCCCTGGCCGTGCTGTGGTGGCTGCGCCGCCCGAGTCGTCAGCTCCAGAAGAAGTTCGGCCCGGAGTACGACCGCGCCGTGGAGCAGCTCAACGACCGGCAGGCCGCCCATGACGAGCTGCAGCGTCGCGCCCGCCGTCGCGAGTCCTACGAGCTGCGCAGCCTCACCGACGACGAGCGTGACCGCTATGTGCGGCGTTGGCGCACGCTGCAGCGGCACTTCACGAAGCAGCCCGCCACCGGACTGCTCGAGGCCGACGAGCTGCTCGTTGAGCTGCTGCGCGATGTGGGATACCCGACGGACAGCTTCGAGCAGCAGGCGGCGGACCTTTCGGTCGCCGACGCTCACGTCGTCAGCGAGTACCGCGACGGTCACGCGGTGGTCATCGACGTGCAGCACGGGCGCGCCGGCACCGAGGAGATCCGCCGCGCGCTGCTGCGGTACCGCGACGTGTTCGAGCGCGTCGCCGAGACCGATGTCTCCGAGACGACGCGTGAGGAGCTGTCATGACCGACTCCGCAGCCACCACGCACACGTTGCTCGCCGACCAGGACCGGACGTCCCTGGCGGCGCGCTGGCGACGGCTCGAGGAACGCTTCGTGGACGATCCGGCGGCCGCCGTCGAGCAGGCCGACGAGCTGGCCCGCGACGCGATCGAGGGGCTGCGAGCTGTACTCGACGAACGCCGGGCCGGTCTGCGCACCCGCTGGACGGGCAGCGACGACGCGACGACCGAGCAGCTACGGGAGGCACTGCACGCGTACCGGATGCTGCTCGGACAGCTCGCCGACATGCCCGCCCCGACGTCGTGGCACCAGGAGACCGCCCCATGACCGCGCCCTCCCGAGTCCACGCGGCCGCGACAGCTGATCAGCGACGGCCGCGCCACCCGCCCCACCGTGCGGCATCCCGCCCCGCCGCTGGAACCCGACCCTGTACTGCACCCATCCGTCGACCCCAACAGGAGCAGCGATGAACGAGCAACGAACGACGACAACCGGCGGCTCGGACACCACCGACGTCGCACAGCGCGAGGGCCAACGCGTCAAGGGCACGGCCAAGGATGCCGCCGCCAACGTGGGCGACACCGCAGCGCAACGCGGTCGGGAGGTCAAGGCGCAGGCAAAGCACCACGCGTCGAACCTCCTGGACGAGGCCCGCGGCAAGCTGCGCGGCCACGCCGACGAGGAGACGCAGCGCGCCGGATCGGCGCTGTCGACCGCAGGCGACCAACTGCAGGCGCTCGCCGACGGCCGCGTCGACGAGGCCGGCGTGCTCGGCGACTACGTCGAGCAGTTGGCCGACTACGTCAACCACTGGGCCGACACGGTCCAGCAGCGCGGCCTGGACGGCCTGCTCGAGGACGCACGCAACTTCGGCCGCCGGCGCCCCGGCATGTTCCTGCTGAGCGCGCTGGTCGCCGGTGTGGCGGTGGGGCGGTTCGGCCGCAACGTCGCGTCGGAGCTCAACAGAGACAGCGACTCGCAGCAGTCGGTGCCATCGTCGTCAACGAGCGACAACGATCAGTCGTCCACCGAGACCGGCGCGGGCGTCCGGGAGGAGTCCGACGACGAGTGGCGCACGTACTCCGGCGGGTCACGTGCGGCTGGCGAGATCGACGCCGCGCGGTCGCCGGCCGGTGGCGAGACCGACGATGCGGTGTTCACCACGAGCGGTAACACCGACGACCGCGCGACCGGTCGCGCCCGGTCTGATGACGACGATCTGATCGTGGGGTACGCAACCGACGACAGCGGCGTGGTCAGCAGCGGCGACGACGTCGAGTACCGCTCGACCGACGTCGACCAGGGGCGGGCCAGATGAGCACCGCAACGCCTCGAGAACCACGCGGCGCCTACGAGGCGGCGACCGATCGACCTCCCGCAGCGCATGAGCCGCGGGAACCCGACGCCAGCCTGCCCGAGCTGATCTCGCGACTGACCGACCAGTCGTCGAGGTTGTTCCGCCAGGAGATCGAGCTCGCCAAGACCGAGATCAAGCAGGAGATCCGCCAGGCCGGCAAGGCCGGCGGCATGTTCGGCGGCGCCGCGTTCGTCGGCTTCCTCGCCGCGGTGCTGCTGTCGTTCGCGCTCGCCTGGGCGCTGGGCGATCTCGAGCCCCTCAACCCGGCGCTCGGGTTCCTGATCGTGGGCGTCATCTACGCGATCGTCGCCGGCGTGCTCGCGATGTCGGGCAGGAGCGCCGCAGAGGACATCGATCCGTCGCTGCCCGAGACAACCGAGTCACTCAAGGAGGACGCCCAATGGGCCAAGAACCAACCCCGATGACCACACCGACGACGACCGATCCCGACATGGAGGCCCGCCGCGCCGCCGCGCAGCGCGAGGCCGCGGCGCAGCGCAGCGACGATCCGGCGGAGATCCGCCGCGACATCGCCGAGACGCGCGGCGACATGGAGGGCACGCTCGAAGCGATCAACGACCGGGTCAACCCCCAGCGGGTGTACGAGCGGCGCACCGCACGCACCCGCAGCCGATGGGAGTCGATCAGGCGCTCCATCATGGGATCGG
This sequence comes from Actinomycetota bacterium, assembly GCA_019347695.1. Classification (GTDB taxonomy): domain Bacteria; phylum Actinomycetota; class Nitriliruptoria; order Euzebyales; family JAHELV01; genus JAHELV01. The sequence goes on from JAHWKT010000092.1 coordinate 4,171, forward strand.
ACGACCCCTACGACTCGGATGACCCCTACGACTCGTCGTCGAGGTCGATGCGCGACCGCACCCCCGATGTCGACGTCTCCGGCCGCGCCCAGCAGGCCAAGCAGTCCGTGCGTGACGCACCGGACGCGGCGAAGCGCAGGACGCGGGGCAACCCGCTGGCAGCGGGCACCATCGCCTTGGGTCTGGGCGCACTGATCGGCTCGGCCCTGCCCGAGTCGAAGGCGGAGCGTCAGGCCGCCCGTGAAGCCAACCGGCAGCTCGACCTGCAGAGCACCAAGCAGCGGCTGACCGAACGTGGGCAGCAGGTCGGCGATGAGGCCAAGAGCTCGGCCCAGGACGCCGCACAGGATCTCAAGGGGTCGGCTCGCGACGCCGCACAGGACGTCAAAGGCGACGCGCAGAAGGAGGGCGAGCGCGTCAAGCAGGAGGGACAGCAGGCCAAGGACCGCGCACAGCGGGACGCCTGAACCGCGGTCGGGGTCGACGGGCGCCCCCAACCATCGACCCGGTGTGCGCGGCTCGTCCGGTTCGTCGGATGCTCCTGGGCCACGGTTGCCTCGCAGCGACGCGTTCGGACGACGTCATTGCATCCGTCGACCTGCGATCGCGGGAGCAGTTGCATGACCCTGCCGAGATGGACGACAAGGCAACCGGTCGAGCATGCACCCCCGCGTCGAACGCGAGCCGCTCGCCGGCCGCGCTCGGTGGCTGGGCCGACAAGGGCCCCGACGGCCGCTGCATCGAGTTGGTCACCGCACCGGCGACCGGCGAGGTCGGACGATCGTGCTCGACCGTCACACGGCACCCGGCGCACGCGCCGCGGACGGCGACGACTGAAACGACAGGTGACATCGGGCGGCGAGGCCGTTTGTGCGGGCTTCGGCGGGGCACACAGCGACAGCGGATGGAGGGGTCCTTCGTGCAGTTCGAGAAGCAGCAGATCGTGGACTTCCTGGCGGTGCGGGGTCGGCACGGCGAGGTGCGGCTGGCCGAACGCCAGCTGCCGCCGCAGGTCGACACCGACCGCCCGGAGCATCGTGAGCTGCTCGAGCAGATCGGCGTCAGCCCAGAGGAGCTGGCCGGCAACCTCGCAGGTGGGACGTTCGGGTTGTAGGGCCTCTCATGGTCGGCGACGGGTGCCTGCGGTCACCCGTCGCCGGCCGATCCGCACCCTGCGCGCTCACCCGCTGTCCTGCAGCTCCTCAGCGGCCGACCGCAGCCGGGCGTGGAGGCGACGTTTGCCGTCGTCGTCGAGCCACGAGGCGTCGATGCCGTCACCGGCGATCGCGACCATGTCGGCGAACTCGTAGCCGAACGCGTCGTGGACGGCCCGATACTCGATGCCCAGGTCGAGCTCGGTCAACGCGGGGTCGTCGGTGTTGAGCGTGGCCAACAGACCCGCGTCGCGCATCTCGGCGTACGGGTGCAGCTCGAGCCGTTCGACGTGGTTGGCGATCTTGATGTTCGAGGTAGGGCACACCGTCAGCGGGATCTTCTCCGCGGCCATCCGTCGCGTCACCTCGAGGTCGTCGAGCACGCTCAGGCCGTGGTCGATCCGTTCGCAGCGGAGCACGTCGAGCGCGGCCTGGATGGTCCACGGCGGTGTCGTCTCTCCCTGGTGCGCCGTGCGCCGCAGGCCCGCGCGCTCGGCCAGCTCATAGGCGGCAACGTAGTCCGCCGGGTTGACGCCCTCCTCGGTCGAGTCCATGCCGACGCCGATGACGCGATCCATACCTGTCGCGCCCGCGCGGCGCAGATCGATGAGCTGGGACACCATCGCGAGCGCGGCGCCGGGGCCGTGGGCGCGATCCATGTCGGCGATCAGCCGCACCTGCGCACCGGTCTCCTGCTCGGCGGCAGCGAACCCCTCGTCGAGGCCGGCGACGATGTCCGCGAGGAACTGCCCCTGCTCGAGGTGGCGGGCGGGAGTGAAGAAGAACTCCCCGTACACGAGCCCGTGCGCCGCGCTGTCGACCACCGCCTCGTATGCCAGGCGCGTCCAGTCGTCCCGATCGACCAGCAGCGACTGGACGAGCCAGAACACCTCCAGGAACGAGTCGAGGCTGCTGTAGTGGTACAGCTCGGCAGGATCGCTGGTCGGCAGCTCGATGTTGTTGTGCGCCGCGAGCTCGATGACCGTCTCGCGCCGCATCGTGCCCTCGACGTGGCAGTGCAAATCGACCTTCGGCAGGCGGTCGAGCGGATCGTCACGACCGGTCGCTTCGGACATCTGTATCACCTGGCACCTGGCTGGCGGAACATGCTCAGCATAGGCGCTCGATGCGGGCCCGTCGCGTGGGACCCGGCGCGGGGGTCCACCGAGCGGTTACCCTGACGGGTTGTGCCAGCCTGGAGCCCGTTTCGGACCCGAGCGCCGGCGGACCCACCGCTGGGTGCCAGCGACTGCGAACGCCTCCACGACGGGGTGATCGCCCAGCCTGCCAACACGCTGAGCGCGGGGACCCTGGCGCTCAGCGGCCTGTGGATCGCGCGTCGCAACCGACAGCACCGCCACGCCCGGCTCGTCGGTGCGGTCGTGGCCGCGGCCGGGCTCGGCAGCGTGGCGTACCACGGCCCCGGTGGACGGGCAGCCGGCTGGGCACACGACGCGACCATCGCGGCGATGCTCGGCGTGATCACGCTCGAGGACGTCCGCGAGGTGCGACCCGATCTGTCGGGCGCGACGACCGTGGTGTACGCGAGCGCCGTCGCCGGCGTCGGTGCGCTGCTCGCGGTGCGGCCCCACACCGTCCGCCAGGTGACGGCGCTGCTGGCGGGCGCGGCCGTGGGCGCCGAGATCTCGGCGCGCCGGCTCGCCCGCGGCGACACCCGCCGGGCTCACCGCACCGCCGAGGCGCTGATGGCGGCGGCGCTGGCCGCCTACGCCGCCGGCAGGACCGAATCGCGCGCCTGCCGGCCCGACAGCTGGATCCAGGCGCACGGTCTGTGGCACACGCTGAGCGGCGCCGCCATGGCGGCATGGGCGGACGCCGCGCTGCGCGAGGCGTGACCATGGCCACCCGCGTGCTCGTCGACCCGTTCCTCGACGCGGTGGCGTGGCTGGTCGGCCACGGGTTGTTCCGCACGGTCGAGGTCGACGGCGGGGATCGCATCCCCACCGGGCGTCCGCTGCTGGTCGTCGCCAACCACTTCAACGGTCTCGTCGACGCGGTGCTGCTGGCGGTGATCGTTCGCGGCGTGCCCCGGTTCATCGCCAAGGGAACGCTGTGGCGGTCGCCGTTGCTCCGGCCGCTGCTCGCGTTCGCCGGGCTCGTCCCCGTCAGCCGCCCCGAGGACGCCGGCGGCACGGTCGACAACACCGTGATGTTCGACCGCGCGCACCGGGTGCTGCGCCGGCGGGGCACGTTGGCGATCTTCCCGGAGGGCACCACGCACGACCACCTCGAGCTCCAGCGCGTCCGCACCGGCGCCGCCCGCATCGCGCTCGGTGCCCGCACCGGCGGGGTCTCCAACGTCACGATCGTGCCGATCGGGTTGACGTTCGACGACAAGCTCGCGCTGCGGTCACGCGTGCTCGCCAGGGTCGGCACGCCCATCGACGTCGACGCGTGGGCGGCCTCGGTCAACCCCACCGAGGCGGGGGTGCGGCCGGACAGCCACGACGCGACCCGCCGGTTGACCGACCGCATCGCCGGTCACCTGGCCGCCACCACCCCGCGGTACGCCGACGTGCTGGACCGCGCGATGCTCAACCGGGCCGCCGATGTCCGGCTGCGGACCGAGTTGGCCGACCCCACCGCCATCGTGCCGCTGCGTCGCCGCGAGGCGGTGGCGCAGCGCCTCGCCGACGCCCCGGAGGCCGAACGCCAGGCGGTGCTCGACGCGCTGGGCACCTACCAGGTGCAGCTGAACCTGCTGGGGTTGCGCGATGAGCAGCTCATGCCACGGGTGCGCGCCGCGTGGTTGCTGCGCCGCGCGCTCGGCCTGACGGCCTACCTCGCCGTGCTCGGGGTGCTGGTCGTCGCGGGGATCGCCGCGAACCTCGTCCCGACGATCCTCACCGCGCTGGCCGGCCGGCGTCCGGAGGCGCCGGTGACCAAGGGCACCGTGCGGGTGCTGACGGCGCTGCTGGTGTATCCGCTCACGTGGTTGATCATTGCGGTGCTGGCTCCGGTGACCGGATGGCTGCCGACGACGGCGGTGTTCCTGGCCTGCCCGGCCGCGGGTGCCGTCGCCGTCGGCGGACTGGAGCGGGCGATCGCCCTGGTGCGTGCCTGGACCGGCTGGATGGGGCTGCGCAACGCCCGCGGCCTGCTCGACCGCCTCCACGAGACGCGCCAGCGCGTCTGCGACCGGGTGGACGCCGCCGCCGGCCAACCCTGAAACCCGTCGGGGAGCCGGGCCAACCTGTTGGGGACCAGACCCGCGTATCCGTGCGCCGGGCTCCTCAACGCCGCGCGTGGACGGCCCCAATGCCGGTCGCGGCGGGGCTCAGCGGAGCAGGTCGGTGGCCAGCCGGTTGTGCTCGGCGACCAGCGCAGGCACGTCGACGCCCACCAGCCGCCCGTCGTCGACGACGCGGCGCCCACCCACCCACGAGTGGGCCACCTCCGTCGGTGCACACATGAGGACCGCCGCGACCGGGTCGTGTCCGGCGCCGGCGAACCCGACCGCATCGAGGTCGATCGCGATCACGTCGGCGGCCATGCCGGGCGCCAGCACCCCGAGGTCGTCGCGACCCAGTACCGTCGCACCACCGGCCGTGGCGAACGTCAGCGCCTCCCGCGCCCCCAGCAGCGCGCCCTCACCTATGCCCGGCGCCACCGCGAGGCGCGCGAGCAGCAGCGCCTGGCGAGCCTCGGCGAGCAGGTGCGACGAGTCGTTGGACGCCGATCCGTCCACCCCCAGCCCGACGGGCACACCGGCACGCCGGTAGGCGGCCACCGGCGCGATGCCCGACGCGAGCCGCATGTTCGACGTCGGGCAGTGGGCAACCCCGGTCTGGGTGGCTGCCATCGCGGCGATCTCGTCGGGCGCGACGTGCACGGCGTGGGCGTACCACACGTCGGGTCCCTCCCAGCCGAGGTCCCGGACGTAGCCGACCGGCCGCGCGCCGAAGCGGTCGAGGCAGAACTGCTCCTCGTCGGCGGTCTCGGCCAGGTGCGTGTGCAGGCCGACACCCAGCTCGCGGGCCAGCTCCGCCGACCGGGTCATCAGGTCGCCGGTCACCGAGAACGGCGAGCAGGGCGCCAGCACCACCCGCAGCATGGCGCCGGGCGACGGGTCGTGGTGCGCGGCGACGACCGCCGCGCAGTCCTCGAGGATGGCGTCCTCGGCCTCGACCACCGAGTCCGGCGGCAGCCCACCGTCGGACTCACCGAGGCTCATCGACCCGCGCGACACGTGGAAGCGGATGCCGACCGGCTCGGCGCCGGCCACCTGGTCGTCGACCGACGACCCGTTGGGCCACAGGTACTGGTGATCGAACGCGGTGGTGCAGCCCGAGAGCGCGAGCTCGGCCAGCGCCAGCGTGGTGGCGACCCGCACGTGCTCCGGCGTCATGCGCGCCCACACCGGATACAGCGTGGTCAGCCAGTCGAACAGCCCGGCCTCCTGCGCGCCCGGCACCACCCGGGTCAGCGCCTGGTAGCAGTGGTGGTGGGTGTTGACCATCCCGGGCAGCACGACGTGGCGGCGCAGGTCGACCACCTCGTCGGCGTCGGCGGGCAGCTCGTCGCTGCGACCGACCTGCGCGATCCAGCCGCCCCGGACGAACAGGCCGCCGTCGTGGATCTCGGCGCCGTCCATGGTCACCAGGACCTCGGCGTGGCGCAGCAGCAGCGTCGACATCGCGGTCGTCCGAGACCTCAGCCGACGAAGAAGAACCGCCAGAGCAGCAGGGCAGCCAGGATGTACATCACCGGCCGGACGTCGCGGGCCCTGCCGGAGACCGCCATGATCGCGGCGTGGGTGATGATGCCGAGGCTGATCCCGTCGGTGATCGAGTAGGTGAAGGGCATCCCCACGATGGCCAGGAACGCGGGGACCGACTCGCGGTACTCGGACCAGTCGACGTGCTGGGCCGAGCGCATCATCATCGCGCCGATGACGATGAGCACCGGTGCCGTGGCGACCTGCGGGATCGCACCGGCCAACGGCGCGAAGATCATCGCCCCGAGGAACAGCGCCGCGGTGACCAGGGACGCCAGGCCGGTCTTGGCGCCCTCCTCGATGCCCGACGCCGACTCGATGAACGTCGTCGTGGAGGAGGTACCGAGCGCGGCCCCGACGGTCGTGGCGATGCCGTCGGCCGTGAACGCCGCGGTCGGCGCGTCGATGTTGCCGTCCTCGTCCATCATCCCGGCGCGGTCGGACAGCCCGATGAGCGTGCCCGCGGTATCGAAGAAGTCGACGAAGAAGAACGTGAACACGACGGTCAGCAGGCCCGCCTCCAGCGCGGCCCCGATGTCCATCGCGCCGATCAGATCGGCCGGCCACGTGAACCCGACGACGCCATCGACGAACCCGCCGAACGGCTCACCGTTGTAGACCGCGGCGCCGGACACGACGGAGATCACCGTGATCGCCAGGATCGAGATCAGCAGCGCACCCTGGACGCGCAGCGCCAGCAGCGCGGCCGCCGCGATGATCCCCAGCACGGCCAGCCACAGGCCGGGCACGGTCCAGTCGCCGCGCGTGACCAGCGTCGCCTCGGAGTCGGCGATCAGCCCCGCGTTGGCGAAGCCGATGATCGCCAGGAACGCGCCGATGCCGGCGGTGATGGCGTGCTTGAGGTACAGCGGGATCGCCGCCAGGATCCACTCGCGCAGCCCGGTGATCGACACGACGATGAAGATCAGGCCGGAGATGAACACGGCGCCGAGCGCGGTCTGCCACGCGAACCCCAGCGTGCCCACGACCGTGAACGCGAAGAACGCGTTGAGGCCGAGCCCGGGCGCCAGCGCGAACGGCAGGTTGCCCCACAGCGCCATGACCAGCGTCCCGACGGCCGCCGCCATGCACGTGACCGTGACCAGTTGCGGTATGGCGCCGTCGACGTCGATCGCCGCCGACAGGATCGACGGGTTCACGAAGATGATGTAGGCCATCGTGAGGAAGGTGGTGATGCCGCCACGGACCTCTGTCGGGACGTTCGATCCCCGCTCGCTGATGTGGAACTGGCGGTCGAGCCAGGTGTCGGATGCCCTCGACGTCGTCTCTGCCATGCCCCGTCCTCTCCGTGGAGGTCGGCAGGCGTTCGCCGCCGCACCTCGTAGCCTCCGTGGGCTTCCTTTGGGCGGTATTCTCTTTCCGAATCACGGACATCTTGAGGGCGGCGGCGCGTGTTGTCAAGCGGTGACTCGGCTACTGAGCGGTCGGTGTGGGTGTGGTGGCGGTAGGATTTGTCCACGATGCGGAAAGATGATGGTGTGGTGGGTCGTGTGCCCCCGCAGGCGGACGCGGCCGGCGATGCGCGCGCGGCCGGCGATGCGCGCGCGGCCGGCGACGGCGCGGATGGCGCGGATGGCGCGTTGCCTGATGATGCGGCGGGCGGGCCGCCGTTGGTGCAGTCGTTGACCCGCGCGTTCGATCTGTTGGAGTTGATGGCCGACGCCGACGGGCAGGCGGGGCTGTCACAGCTGGCCGACACCTCGGGGTTGCCGCTGCCGACCATCCACCGGTTGATGCGCACCCTGGTCGCGCGCGGCTACGCGCGCCAGGAACCCTCCCGACGCTACGCGCTCGGCCCCAAGCTGATCCGCCTGGGCGACAGCGCCAGCCGGCTGCTGGGCGTGTGGGCGCGCCCGTACCTGGCGCAGCTGGTCGAGGCGACCGGGGAGACCGCCAACCTGGCGTTGCGCGAAGGCGACGAGGCCGTGTACGTCGCGCAGGTCCCCTCGCGCCACGCGATGCGCATGTTCACCGAGGTCGGCCGCCGCGTGCCGCTGCACGCCTCGGGTGTCGGCAAGGCCATCCTCGCGCAGCTGCCCGCGGCCGACGTCGACGCGGTCCTGGCCCGCACCGACCTGACCGCGCGGACCGCCAAGACCATCACCGACCCTACGGTGGTCCACCGCCAGCTCGCCGCCATCCGCGCCGACGGCTACGCCGCAGACGACGGCGAGTACGAGATCGGCGTCAGCTGCGTCGCGGTGCCCCTGTCGGGTACCGTCGCGCCCGCCGCCATGTCAGTGTCGGGGCCCGCCGCCCGCCTCACGGCACAGACCCGCCGCGACATCGCCCCGATCATGCAACGCATCGCCGGCGACCTCACCACCTGGCTCGAAACCCAAGACGACCACCCCGCGACCGCGTCGTGACCCCACCCCACCGGGTCACGCGTCGGCGTGGGCCAGGGCGATGTCGTCCGGGCGCACCGGGACGCGGTCGAGGTCGAGCCCGGTCGCGGCGCGGATCGCGGCGACCACGGCCGGTGTCGACGAGATGGTGGGTGGCTCGCCGACGCCCTTGGCACCGAACGGCGCACCCGGCTCGGGCTGCTCGATCAGCGTGATGTCGACCTCGGGCATGTCCAGGGCCGTCGGGATGAGGTAGTCGGTGAACGACGGGTTGCGGATGCGCCCGTCCGACAGCAGGATCTCCTCCATCACGGCCAGCCCGACGCCCTGGGCGATGCCACCCTCGATCTGGCCGACGACCGCGCGCGGGTTGAGCGCGCGGCCCACGTCCTGCCCGGTCGAGATCTGCCGCACACGCACCAGCCCGAGGCCGGGATCCACGTCGACGACCGCGCGGTGCGCGGCGAACACGAACGACACGTGCGCATCGCCCTGCCCGTGCTCGTCGAACGGGTCGGTCTTGACGTGGTGGTGCTCGTAGGTCTCCTCGACCGGCGCGTCCACGAGCGCGTCGGTCAGCGGCACCGACCAGTGCTCGTCGACGTGGCGGATCGCACCGTCGCGCAGCGACAGCACCTCGCGGCGCGCGCCGGCGAGGTCGACGTTGCGCGCCTCGGCGACCCGCTCGAGCAGGCGCTCGCGCACCTGTTCGCAGGCGCCCTTGACGGCGCCGCCGCTCATCCAGGTCTGCCGGGACGCGCTGGTCGAGCCCGCCGAGCCGATCGACGTGTCGGCGGCACGCAGGTGCACCCGCTCGATGCCGAGCTCGGTGCGCACGATCTGCTGGGCGAGGGTCACGAACCCCTGACCGACCTCGGCCGCGGCGGTGTGCACCGTGGCCGTCGGGTCGCCGTCGGCGCCGAGCTCGAGCCGGACGGCGGCGGTGGAGAAGTCGTCGAAGCCCTCGGAGTACATCAGGTTCTTGACGCTGACGGCCAGACCGACGCCACGTCGGACGTCGCCCCGATCCGCGGTCCGCCCCGTGCCGCCGGGGAACTGCAGCGGTTCGCCGAGATCGTCGTCGGGCAGTGGCGCGCCGGCGGCGGCCTCGATGCACTCGCGCACCGGTGCCACGCCGCTGATCCGCTGGCCGGTGATGATCCGATCACCGGTCTCCAGCGCGTTGTGCAGCCGCAGCTCGACGGGATCCACGCCGAGCTCAGCGGCCAGCTTGTCCATCTGCGCCTCGTGCGCGAAGCACACCTGTACCGAGCCGAACCCGCGCATCGCCCCACACGGCGGGTTGTTCGTCCGCATCGCCCAGCCCTGCACGTGCGCGTTGGGCACACGGTATGGTCCGGCGGCGAACGAGCAGGCGTTGGAGATCACGGCGGTCGACGACGATGCGTAGGCGCCGCCGTCGAAGATCAGGCGCGCCTCGACCTTGACCAGGGTGCCGTCGCGGTCGGCGTGGGTCCGGTAGTGCATGCGCGCGGGGTGCCGGTGGACGTGCCCGAAGAACGACTCCTCCCGCGAGTAGACCATCTTGACCGGACGACCCGTGCGCAGGGCCAGCAGGCACACGTGCACCTGCAGGCTGACGTCCTCGCGGGCGCCGAACGCCCCGCCGACGCCCGACAGCGTGACCCGTACCTGCTCGGCGGGCAGGTCCAGGCACGCCGCGACCTGGTCGCGGTCGACGTGCAGCCACTGGGTCGAGATGTACAGGTCGACGCCGCCCTCGCCGTCGGGGATCGCCAGGCCCGACTCGGGACCCATGAACGCCTGGTCCTGCATCCCGACCTCGTACGTGCCCTCGACCACGACCTCGCCGGTCACGTCGTCGGGCGTTCCGTGCACGACCTCGATGTGGCGGACGACGTTGCCGTCGGGGTGGATGGGCTCCGCGTCGATCGCCGCCTCCGCGTCGACCAGCGGGTCGAGCTCCTCGTAGTCGACCTCGATAGCCTGCACCGCCCGCCACGCGATCTCGGGGTGCACCGCGGCGACCGCGGCGATCGGCTCACCCTGGTAGCGGACCACGTCGGATGCGAAGACCGGCTGATCGGGATGCTCGAGACCGAACGTCGCCGTTCCCGGCACGTCCCCGGCGGTCAGGACGACGGCGACGCCCTCCAGTTCCTCGGCCGCCGAGGTGTCGATGGACCGGATGCGCGCCGCCGGGTGCGGGCTGCGCAGCGTGCGCCCCCACAGCATGCCCTCGGCGAACGCGTCCGAGCTGAAGCCGAACCGCCCCTGGACCTTGGGGACGCCGTCGGGTCGGTCCGCGTTGGTCCCCACGCCGCCGCGTACACCGTCACGGGTGATGGTCCCGGTGGTCGACGCGCGCGTCGCGGTCTGTGTGGCGGCCGCGGACGCGCCCCTAACCATCGGCCCGCTCCTGCTGCACGGCGGTGACCGCCTCGAAGATGCGCCCGTACCCGGTGCAGCGGCACAGGTTGCCGCTGATCGCCTCGCGCACCGTCAGCTCGTCGGCGTCCGGCCGGCGATCCAGCAGGTCGTGGATCGCCACGATCAGTCCGGGGGTGCAGAACCCGCACTGCACCGCGCCGGTGTCGAGGAACGCCTGCTGCACGTCGGTCAGGCCACCCTCGGCGCCCATGC